>NZ_JMQC01000008.1:709000-1063500 GCF_000746925.1 Bacillus clarus | reverse complement strand
ACAACTTCGCCCGATTGCTAATAGTAAAGGGAACCCATTAGTAGAATCTGATCAAGAATTAGTTAATGAAATTAAAGATGATCATCAAGCGACAATTGATTATGTGAATACAGCTGTAGGTAAAACGACAGCACCAATTAATAGTTATTTTTCATTAGTACAAGATGATCCTTCTGTACAACTTGTGACGAATGCGCAAAAATGGTACGTAGAAAAGCTATTTGCTGAAAACGGACAATATAGTAAATATAAAGGAATCCCGGTCTTATCTGCAGGCGCACCATTTAAAGCAGGTGGTCGAAACGGTGCTACATATTATACTGACATTCCAGCTGGAACTTTAGCGATTAAAAACGTTGCAGATTTATATGTATATCCAAATACATTGTATGCTGTGAAAGTAAATGGAGCACAGGTGAAAGAGTGGCTTGAAATGTCTGCAGGACAGTTTAAGCGAATTGATCCGACGAACAAAGAAGAACAGTCATTAGTGGATGTCAATTACCCTACATATAACTTTGATATTTTAGACGGTTTAAAATATGAAATTGATGTGACGCAACCAGCGAAATACAACAAAGATGGAAAAGTTGAAGATGCAAATGCAAATCGTATTGTAAATTTGACGTACGATGGTAAACCAGTAGCAGACAATCAAAAGTTTATTGTAGCTACAAATAACTATCGCGGAAGCAGCCAAACATTCCCTGGTGTAAGTAAGGGAGAGGTTGTATATCAATCACAAGATGAAACGCGTCAAATTATCGTCAAATATATGCAAGAAACACCAGTTATTAATCCAACAGCAGATAAAAATTGGACGTTTAAACCAATCGTTGCAGAAAAATTAAATACAACATTCGATTCTTCACCAAATGCACAAAAGTACATTACGAAAGATGGGAATATCTCATACGTTGGTCCATCTGAAAATGAATTTGCAAAATATGCGATTGATTTAACGAAAAAGGACGACGAGGATAAGGGAACAGGTGAAGGGAACAATGGAGGAAATCCAACAACGCCACCAACGACAGGTGAAGGGAACAACGGAGGAAATCCAACAACGCCACCGGCAACGGGTGAAGGAAACAGTGGAGGAGAGCCAACAACTTCTAATGATGGAAATGAGCAAAAGCAAGACGAGAATAAAACAGAATCAGACCAAACTACGAAACAAGAAAATCAAAATACAAAAGAAACGACAAAAGTAAGTGAAGATAAAGAAGACCGTGATTTACCGAAAACGGGTGCGAGCGTTGCTTCTACAATTGGAGCTGGACTTGCATTTGTTGGAGCAGGTTTGTTCATGTTATTCAGAAGAAAGAAAGCGAACAGATAATAATAAAAAAGGATTACCGAATATGGTAATCCTTTTTTATTCTGTATTTTCAGGTTAAGAAACTGTCACGGTTTTTTCTTTCTTCCATGAAAGCCCAAATCCTGTAAATCCAACAATAATTGTAACGACTGGACAAGCTAAGCAGAAGATTGCGTATGGAACATAATCAAATGTTGGGACGCTTAATACATTTGATAAGAAGACACCACTTACACCCCATGGTACGAGCGGATTAATAACTGTGCCAGCGTCTTCTAACACGCGTGATAAGTTACGACGTTCTAAACCAACTTCATCGTATTTGTTGGCAAATGCTTGTCCTGTTAAAACGATTGATAAGTACTGTTCACCAAGTAAGAAATTTACACCAATTGCTGTTGAAGCTGTAGAGATGATTAATCGTGTACTTGTTTTAACAAAACTAGAGATGATATTCATAAGCTGTGTAATAATGCCCATTCCTTGCAATAAACCACCCATACAAAGAGCAAGGAAAATAAGTGCGATTGACATCATCATACTTTGTAAACCACCGCGAGATAGTAAACTATCAATATCTTTTACACCCGTATTAGATACGTAACCGTCTTGCATAATTTTCATTAAATCAGCAAGTGAAGTACTTGGTTTGAAAATAAAGAGAATGATAATGCCAGCTACGATTCCGGCAAGTAATGTTGGAACTGCTGGTACTTTCTTAAAGGCGAATAGAAATAGTAATAAAATCGGAATCAGTGTAACGAGAGAAACTGTTGCGTGCTTTTCTAATGTGCTTGTAAAAGAAGAGAAATCAACATCTCCTACTGATCTACTTCCTAAAATGAAAAATGCGATAAAAGCAATAATGAAAGCCGGAACTGTCGTCCAAAGCATGTTGCGAATATGTTCAAATAAATCCACACCTGTTACAGCAGGAGCTAAGTTTGTTGTATCAGATAAAGGAGACATTTTATCCCCGAAGAAAGCCCCGGAAATAATGGCCCCAGCAATAAGTGCTGGATCGTATCCGAGAGCACTTCCCATTCCCATAAATGCAAGTCCTACCGTTGCAGCAGTTGTAAATGCACTACCGATACTTGTTCCAACAATTGCACAAACGACAAACACTGTCGGAATGAAAATCTTTGGAGATACAAGTTCGAAGCCGTATACCATTAATGTTGGAATTGTGCCAGCAGCGATCCAAACACTAATTAATACACCTACAAGTAAAAAGATGAAAATGGATGGGATACCAGCTGAAATACTACTCATCATCCCCTTTTCCATATCGGACCAAGAGATTTTTTTCATAAATCCAAACGCTAATAAAATAACGATACCGAATAAAATTGGGATGTGCGGTGAAACTTCTAATTGAATAACACTAAAGCCTATACAGAAAAAGATAAAAAATGTTAAAAGAATAGATTCAATTTTTGAAACCATTGTTTGCCCCTCCTACTAACCTAAAATAGTTCTTTTTTATATAAAATTCGCCAATATTGTATATTTCCTTCTAAAATTTAGAATTTTTTGACAAATTACCGGTAATTGTTTATCATCATAAAGCTTAAATAATTAGGATTTACCAAGTTATTCATTCTATCAATTTTTCGTTTTTACCATGATTACTTGGAAAATATCGGAATAAAAAAACGTCCCTGCATATAAATATGCAGGGACGAAAAAAATCGCGGTACCACCCTAGCTTGTGAAATAAATGTAGCACAAAATAAAGGGTGGTATGATACGCAATTATAGAAAATAAAAA
Organism: Bacillus clarus; assembly: GCF_000746925.1. Classification (GTDB taxonomy): domain Bacteria; phylum Bacillota; class Bacilli; order Bacillales; family Bacillaceae_G; genus Bacillus_A; species Bacillus_A clarus. The sequence goes on along the minus strand of NZ_JMQC01000008.1, from coordinate 1,060,405 downwards.
ACGCCCCTGCAGTATATGCAGGGACGAAAAAATCGCGGTACCACCCTAAATTGTGAAACAGCTTCATTTCACCACTCTTTAGAAATAACGGTCTATAACCGTCTTTCACTACTCCAAATGTTTCGTAAAAGAAGCTCCAGGGGGTAATTCATAAATCGCTCTGTACTGGTTCGCACCGTCCACCAGTTCTCTGAAATCAGAAATCGAAATACTACTAAATCCTATCATTGCCGATTCATATGATGTTAGTTAAATTTTTATCACATATTTATCACATATGTCAACATATATATTCATTATTTTTTTCGGAAAATGAAGAGAGAATGTTTTTGAATGAGGCAACTTGTTCGTTATAATGAAAATAGAAAGGAGGAAGAGAATGAAGAAAAAAGTATTTCTTTTTACAGCCTTACTTATTATTGGGGGGAGTGCTGGCATTTACACAGCGTTTGCGGCAGGGCAAGATCAAATGAAAGAAAATAATGTGCAAAAAGCAGAAATAAAGAAAGAAAAAAAAGCCGAAGATAAACAAAACACAGAGAGAACAGCTGCTAAATTAGGTGTTTCCACTGAAGGGAAAACAGAGGACCAGATTAAAAAAGATTTAAATACAGCAAGGTTTGAGAAACGTCACGAACTATTAATTGAGCATGCAAAAGAGCTTGGGATTGAGACAGAAGGAAAAAAAGATGAAGAGATTATTTTAGAAATAGGGAAGATCAAGCAAGGAAAGTAGAACAACTTATCACAGGATAAGTTGTTCTTTTTTAAGAACCATATGATTTAAAAATAATTGACAGTATTTTATTTTTAATGTTAACTATATTTATAACTAAGTTGACATTAGGGGTGACAATTGTGACTGTTCATAGCAATACAAGTGAAAAATTAGCTTATACATATGAAGAATTATCGGAAAAGAATAAAGCGTATGTATGGCATCCATTTACACAAATGAAAGACTACTTAGAAGAAGATCCCGTTATTATTGAACGAGGAGAGGGCCGAAAATTATATGATGTAAATGGAAATGGATATTGGGACGGTGTTTCATCTATTTGGTTAAATGTTCATGGGCATCACGTTCCAGAATTAGATGATGCAATTCGTGTACAATTAAATAAAGTTGCCCACTCTACGATGCTTGGGCTTGCTAATGTTCCATCTATTTTACTTGCAGAAAAGATCATTGATGTTGTTCCGAAAGGTTTAAAAAAAGTGTTTTATTCAGATTCTGGTTCTACAGCTGTTGAAATTGCGATAAAAATGGCTTTTCAATACTGGCAGCATAAGGAGAAGCCGAAAAAACAAAAATTTATTACGTTAAAAGAAGCATATCACGGAGATACAATTGGGGCAGTTTCAGTAGGAGCAATTGACTTGTTTCACCAAGTGTACAGTTCACTCTTATTTGATGCGATAAAAATGCCTTATCCATATACATACCGTTCTCCTTATGGAGATAATACAGAACAAATTGTTAAAAAGCATTTAGAAGAAATGGAAGAACTATTAAAAGAAAAGCATGAAGAAGTGGCAGCAATTATTGTGGAGCCATTAATGCAAGGTGCTGGCGGTATGATTACAATGCCAAAAGGGTATTTAAAAGGACTTCGCGATTTATGTACAACTTATAATGTTTTATTTATTACAGATGAAGTAGCAACAGGATTCGGACGTACTGGAAAAATGTTTGCATGTGAACATGAAGATGTGACACCGGACATTTTAACGGCTGGAAAAGGGTTAACAGGTGGCTATTTACCAGTAGCAATTACAGTAACAACAGATGAAATCTATAATGCCTTTTTAGGTGAGTATGAGGAGCAAAAAACATTTTTCCACGGCCATAGTTATACAGGGAATCCGCTAGGGTGCGCTGTAGCGATTGCGAATCTAGAACTATATGAAAAAACAAATTTAGTAGAAGATGTTGCATATAAAGCTGAATATGTGGCAAAACAATTAAAATCACTTTATGAATATACGCACGTTGGAGATATTCGCCAATGTGGGCTCATGATTGGTATTGAACTTGTGAAAAATAAAGAAACGAAAGAGCCGTTTGAATGGACAGAGCGAGTTGGTGTAGCAGTTTGTAAACGTTCAAGAGAACTAGGAATGATTTTACGTCCGCTCGGTAACACAATTGTATTTATGCCGCCACTTGCATCTACAATAGATGAGATTGATGATATGTTACGCATTTTATATCAAGCAATCTCAGATGTTACGGAGGAAGAATGATGAGTGGTTTCTTTGTAACGGCAACAGATACAGAAGTTGGGAAAACTGTTGTGGCAGGTGCATTAGCAGGGGTACTTAGAAACCGAGGATATAACGTAGGCGTATATAAACCGTTACAAAGTGGACATGTTGCTTCAAATCCAGATGGGGACGCAGCTAGATTGAAGGCAGTAGCGGGAGTACCGACAGAAGAAGATAAAATTTGTCCTTATTCTATTGAAGAACCGCTTGCGCCGAGACTTGCTATGAAAAGAGCGGGAAGAACTGTAACACTAAAACAAATTACATCTCATTACAAAGAACTATTAGAAGAGTTTGATAGTTTACTTGTAGAAGGAGCGGGTGGCTTTGCTGTTCCGTATACAGAAGATGCTTTAGTAATCGATTTTGCGAAGGAATTAGAGCTGCCACTTATTATTGTGGCACGTCCGACGCTTGGAACGGTCAATCATACTGTTTTAACAATTTCTTATGCAAAGGTACATGGCTTAACAGTCGCAGGTGTGATTTTATCTGGTTGCAAGGAATATGAAAAAGAAAGAGTGCAAGAAAATAAGGAAATGATTGAAGAATTAAGCGGTGTGCCAGTTATAGGTTTATTACCATTTCTTCACGAAGAGTTTACAAGGGAAGAATTATTAAAAGCAGCAGAAGAACATATTATGATTTCAAAATTAGAGGAGTTTATCCAAAATGGATCAAGTATGGAGCAAACATCTTCAATCTAAAGTACAGCAATTAAAAGAAGAAGCACAATATCGTAGTTTATGTGTAACTGAGCAACAAGAAGAGACATGGCTTATTCGAAATGGTAAGAGGATGCTCAATTTAGCATCGAATAATTACTTAGGATTAGCTGGTGATGAAAGGTTGAAAGAAGCTGCCATTGTATCCACAAAGGAATATGGAACTGGAGCTACAGCATCTCGCCTTGTAGTAGGAAATTATCCATTATATGAAGAGGTTGAACAAAGTATATGCAACTGGAAAGGGACGGAAAGAGCGTTAATCGTAAATAGTGGATATACGGCAAATATTGGAGCGATTTCTTCGTTAGTCGGTCGTCACGATATTGTTTTTAGTGACAAATTAAATCATGCAAGCATTGTTGATGGAATTGCATTAAGTGGAGCGGAACACAAAAGATATCGTCATAATAATTTGGAACATTTAGAAAAGATGTTACGTATGGCACCACCTACAAAGCGAAAGTTAATAGTGACAGACACGATTTTTAGTATGGATGGTGATGTCGTTCCTTTACAAGATTTAGTTGTGCTAAAAGAAAAATATGGTGCGCTCCTCATGGTTGATGAGGCCCATGCGGGTGGAATATATGGGGAATATGGAGCTGGTTTATCTCATCTAGAAGAAGGCATGGCTAGTAAAATTGATATTCATATGGGTACGTTTAGTAAAGCGCTAGGTTGCTATGGAGCTTACTTAACGGGTGATGCAATTTGTATTGATTATATAAAAAATACGATGAGAAGCTTTATTTTCACTACTGCGTTACCACCAGGAACACTAGGTGCAATAAAGAAAGCAATCGAAATTGTGAAAGAAGATGAAGAAAGAAGATGTCAGCTTTTAGAAAATGGGGCGTACTTCCGAGTGCGCTTACAGGAAGCTGGTTTCGATATTGGTGACAGTTCAACACATATCGTTCCAATTATTGTTGGCTCAAATGAAAATGCCCTACGTTTTAGTGGAAAATTGCAAGAGATAGGAATTGCGGCAATTGCAATCAGGCCACCAACTGTTCCTCATAAGAGCGCTCGAATTCGTTTTGCAGTTACGTCACAACATACAAGAACTGATTTGAAATGGGCTATCCACCATATTATTCGAATTGGTAAAGAGGAGGGGTTTTTAGCGTGAAAGAGCTAAAACTTATTTTTATTCCAGGATGGGGAATGGAAGAAGAGGTATGGTCTTTATTGCTGCCTTACTTTAAAGAATATTCTGTTCGGTGTGTAGAGTGGCGAAATATGAAAAACGATAGTGAATTTGTAGAGCGTGTAATAGAAGCGGCAAAAGATCAAAATGCTATTTTAATTGGTTGGTCATTAGGAGCGTTAGTCGCTCTCCAATCTTGTGATCGAGTCAGAACGAAAGGCATGGTTTTAATAGGTGGTACAGCTAAATTTACAATCGATGATGATTATATAAGTGCCTGGAACACTTCATTTGTAGAACGTATGAAGAGAAATGTAGCAAGGCGAAAGGAAGAGACGTTGGATCGCTTCTATAAAAGTATGTTTGCAAAAAATGAATTAAAAGAGAGTGAGCGGTTTGAAAAGATTACAGAGCGCTTTAAAGGAGATTCAATTCAGTCTTTACAGATAGGCTTAAATTATTTAATAGAAGCAGATATGAGAAATGCATTGCAGCGTGTGAAGGTGCCGATGTTACTTCTTCATGGAGAGCACGATGGCATATGTCCCCTTTCTGCCGCTCACTACATACGGGAGAATACAAGTGCTTCACTTAAAGTAGTAAATGGAGCTGGGCATGCGCTTTGCGTTACGAATTTTGAATATTGTGCAAATGAAGTAATTCAGTTTGTAGAGGGGATACGATATGATCAACAAAATGCTATTACAAAAACGATTTAACGGGGCAGCTGTATCCTATGACCAATATGCAAATGTACAAAAAAAGATGGCTCAGTTTTTACTTTCTAAAATGAAGGGGAAATATAGTGCGACGTCATCGATACGTGTTTTAGAACTTGGGTGTGGAACAGGATATGTAACAGAGCAATTAGTAAATGCATTTCCAAGAGCTCATATTACAGCTATTGATTTTGCTGAAAATATGATTGCTGTTGCGAAAACTAGACATAATGTAGGAGCTGTTACATTTCGGTGTGAAGATATTGAGCAATTACGGTTAGAAGAATCGTATGATGTCATCATTTCAAATGCTACATTTCAATGGCTTAATGATCTAAAAGAAACGATAAGAAATTTATTTCATCATTTGTCCAAAGGTGGAGTGCTACTATTTTCAACGTTTGGAAATCAAACGTTCCAAGAGCTACATACAGCATTTCATCGTGCAAAAGAAGAAAAGGGGATACAAAGTCGAACGTCGATTGGACAACATTTTTTCTCGAAAGAACAGTTGTTTCATGTATGTAAAGTGGAAAAAGGGGATGTACATGTTTTTGAAACATGTTACATAGAAAGGTTTGCTGAAGTTCGGGAGTTTCTACAATCTATTCGGAAAGTAGGAGCAACGAATAGTAATGAAGAGTCGTATTGCCAAAGTCCTTCGCTCTTTCGAACAATGCTGCGCATATACGAAAGAGATTTCACGGAAAGGGAAGGGATTATGGCAACATATCATGCTTTATTTACGTATATTGAAAAAGAGGGGAAGAGACAAGATGAAACAAGTACAAACAAAAACAGATTGGAAACAAATTGCATCTGAAGTAGTAGGGGGCAGACACATCACGAAAGAGGAAGCAATAGCGGTTTTAGAAGCCGATGATACAGAGGTTTTAGAAATTATGAATGCAGCTTACATCATTCGTCATCATCACTTTGGTAAGAAAGTAAAGTTGAATATGATTATTAATACGAAATCCGGATTATGCCCAGAAGATTGTGGGTATTGCTCACAGTCAATCATTTCAGAAGCGCCGATTGATAAATATGCATGGTTAACGCAACAGAAAATTGTAGAAGGGGCACACGAAGCAGTCCGTCGCAAAGCAGGTACATATTGCATCGTTGCATCTGGTCGTCGTCCAACTGATAAAGAAGTAAATCACGTCATTGGGGCGGTGAAAGAAATTCGCGAAACGACAGATTTGAAAATTTGTTGTTGTTTAGGATTTTTAAACGAAGACCAAGCAGGACGTTTAGCAGAAGCAGGCGTGCATCGTTATAACCATAATTTAAATACACATGCAAACAATTACGATAGCATTTGTTCAACTCATACGTATGACGATCGTGTAGATACAGTAGAAAAAGCGAAGCAAGCTGGTATCTCTCCATGCTCTGGGGCGATTTTCGGAATGGGTGAAACAATTGAGCAACGTGCTGAAATCGCATTTGAATTACAACGTTTAGATGCGGATTCTATTCCATGTAATTTCCTTGTGGCAGTAAAGGGCACACCACTTGAAGGACAAAAAGAATTAACGCCAGTAGAATGCTTAAAAGTATTAGCGATGATGCGCTTTGTAAATCCATCAAAAGAAATCCGTATTTCTGGTGGGCGTGAAATTAATTTGCGCTCTGTACAGCCCCTCGGGTTATTTGCAGCAAATTCTATCTTTGTTGGTGATTATTTAACAACAGCTGGTCAAGAGCCAACAGATGATTGGGGTATGATTGAAGATTTAGGATTTGAGATTGAGGAATGTGCGTTATAAATGATTGAGAAGCAAGCTCTTTAAAGGGCTTGTTTTTTTTGTAAATAAAATGTAATAAAAGGGGAGTAACTCTTGGTAGTATTGGTTTTTCTACGAAAAAAATAAATTGCGTGGACGAATTTTCCATTCGGTAATTGTGCATAGTAAAAGTGTAATTTATATCGGGTTGGAGGATTTAACATGCACAAATATATATTAGCTATTATGACTTGTCTTATTCTAATAAAAGCGATAAGTGCTGACCCAGTTAAGGCTGCTGAAAATCCTGAGCAAAAAGAAATGCAAAAAAGAATTGAACAACATTTTCGAACGAAAGCGGAGCATTTCGGTATTGAAACGGAAGGGAAAGGCTTGAAGGAAGTGCGGAAAGAACTTCATATTGTAGAGGAAGAGAAAAAGCGTGAGAATGTTTGGAGAATCGCTCAAAATCTTCGTATTCAAACAGAAGGGAAAACGATGAATGAAATAATAGAAGATGTGAGAAAGAAAGCGGGGAAGTAAGAGTATAAAAAAAGAGGCCGAAGCCTCCTTTTTTATGCCCACTGTTTTGATAAATGGGCCATTTCAATCGCGGCAACTGCTGATTCATATCCTTTATTGCCGGCTTTTGTACCTGCACGTTCAATCGCTTGTTCAATTGTTTCCGTTGTTAATACACCGAATATAACTGGAATCTCTGTTTGTAGTGATAGAGAAGCAACACCTTTTGCAACTTCATTACAAACGTAATCATAATGTGTTGTAGCCCCGCGGATTACGGTCCCTAATGTAATAACAGCATCGTATTTTCCGCTATTCGCCATCTTTTTAGCGATTAAAGGAATTTCAAATGCACCAGGAACCCATGCGACATCAATATCGTTTTCTTCTACACCGTGACGCTTTAATCCATCCAATGCTCCACCTAGTAGCTTGCTCGTAATAAATTCATTGAAACGTCCAACAACAACCCCAACTTTTAATCCTGTACCAACTAAATGACCTTCGAATACCATAATATATCTCTCCCTTTATTATAAGTTTAATAAATGACCTAATTTTGTTACTTTTGTTTGTAAGTATGTTTTATTTTCTTCTTTCGTTGGCATTTGCAATGGTACACGCTCAACTACTTTTAAATCGTATCCTTGTAAGCCAGCTATTTTTCGTGGATTATTCGTTAATAATCGTAATTGCTGTAAACCTAAATCTTTTAAAATTTGAGCACCGATACCGTAATCACGAAGATCAGCTGGGAATCCAAGCTTTTCATTTGCTTCTACAGTATCTAATCCTTCTTCTTGTAGCTTATATGCTCTTAGTTTATTAAGAAGCCCAATGCCACGCCCCTCTTGCCTCATATAGAGAAGAACACCTTTTCCTTCTCGCTCAATTTGAGCAAGTGCAGCATGGAGTTGTGGTCCGCAATCACAGCGACATGAACTAAATACATCACCTGTTAAGCATTCTGAGTGAACACGTACAAGTACTGGTTCATCAGTTGAAATATCCCCTTTTATGAGGGCGATATGCTCTTTTGTATCTAATGAGTTAGAATAGCCGATTGCATGAAAAGTACCGAAATCTGTAGGTAATGTAATTTCCACTTCTCTCGTTACGAGCGTTTCATGGTGGCGGCGATAAGCAATTAAATCTTCAATTGTAATCATTTTTATGTCAAATTGTTTTGCGCACTGTAATAAGTCAGGTACACGTGCCATTGTGCCATCTTCATTTATAATTTCACAAATAACCCCAGCTGGTTCTGCTCCGCACAATTTTGCTAAGTCAACAGCAGCTTCTGTATGACCAGCGCGTCTAAGGACGCCGCCTTCTTTCGCGATTAGCGGAAAGATGTGCCCGGGACGATTAAAGTCAGTTCCTTTAGCGGATGGGTTCAATAATTCACGTATTGTTGTAGCACGCTCATGAGCACTAATTCCTGTTGTTGTGGAAATGTGATCGATGCTTACTGTAAATGCAGTATGATGTGAATCTGTATTGTGAGACACCATAGGCTCTAACTGAAGACGCTCTGCGTATTGCTCTGTAATCGGTACGCAAACGAGGCCACGGCCGTGTGTAATCATAAAATTAATCGTTTCTGGCGTAATGTGCTCTGCTAAAGCGATAAAATCGCCCTCATTTTCACGATTTTCATCATCGCATACAATAACGATTTTTCCTTGTTTTAAATCTTCTAGAGCTTCTTCAATATGATGAAACATTGTGCTTCCCCCTTATAGAAATCCGTTTTCTTGTAAAAAGCTTTCTGTAACTGAAGTGCTTCGTTTTACTGGTTTTGAAATGAAACGTTCAATATATTTACCAATCATGTCACATTCAATGTTTACAATGTCTCCGGCCTCTTTTTCTCCAATAATAGACTCACTTACTGTGTGCGGAATGAGCGAAATTGTAATAGAAGATTCGTCTATATTAAATATTGTTAAACTTGTACCATCAACAGATACTGAGCCTTTTTGTAAACAGTAACGGAGTAATTGATCAGAAATTGCTATTTTGTAATAAATAGCATTGTAATGTTGTTTTTTATTTAAAATCGTACCGATGCCATCGATATGTCCTGTGACGAAATGTCCACCAAAGCGTCCGTTTGCAGCCATCGCTCGTTCTAAATTTACTTTTGAGCGTGGCTTAAGCATACGAAGTGACGTTGATTTCATTGTTTCTGGCATTACATCGACAGTAAATGAAGATGCGGTAAAACTAGTGACAGTTAAACAAATACCATTAACAGCAATGCTGTCGCCTAATTTAACATCTGATAAAATTTGATGAGTATTGATGGTTAACTTCATTGCTTCCCCACTTTGGGTCATATTTGATACAGTTCCTAATTCTTCTACAATTCCTGTAAACATTCTGTCACCTCACTTTGGGCATTCGCAACGATTTTTATATCATCGCCAATTTGTTTCATTTCTTGAATTTTCAAGGAAAGTGCATCTTGTAATTTTGAAAAGCCAGTTCCTCCAAATAAAGTAGGTGCCTCTTTTCCGCCTATTAATTTCGGACTTATATAGGTCACAATTTCATTAAAATTATTTGTTTCTAAGAAGCTTGCATGAACTGATTGGCCACCTTCAACGAAGAGAGAAAGAATTTGCTTTTCTCCAAGAAGGGAAAGGAGTTCATGTATTTTAATCTGCTTCGTTTTCATTTGGAATACAGTTACATTTTCAGATGTATAGGCTGCTATTTTTTCTTTACTTGCATCCTTTCCAACAATAATCCATGTTGGAGCAATTTCATCTGTTATGACATGAGAAGACGGTGGCGTTCGTAAATTTGTATCTAGAATTATACGAATTGGATGTTTGCCTCCGTTTGGAATCCTTGTCGTTAAATGCGGATTATCAGCTATAACAGTATTCACACCAACAAGAATCGCATCATGAGTATGACGATACTGGTGAACGTCTGCACGTGCTTTTTCTCCTGTAATCCACTTACTTTCACCAGTCATAGTTGCTGTTTTCCCATCTAAACTCATTGCTGTCTTTATCGTTACAAAGGGGCGTTTCGTTTTCATATAGTGAAAAAAATATCGGTTTAATAAAGTTGCGTTTGCTTCTAGGACGCCGGTTGTTACTTCGATACCAGCTTCTTCTAAGCGTCTTCTTCCATTACCAGAAACGAGCGGATTGCGATCAAGGGTAGCAATTACAACGCGTTTGACTCCTTTTTCAATTAGCAATTCACAGCAAGGTGGTGTTTTTCCAAAGTGGCTACACGGTTCAAGTGTTACATAGATGGTAGCTCCTTTTGCTTTCTCACCAGCCATGTGAAGGGCGTGAACTTCAGCATGCTCTTCACCAGCACGCAAGTGAGCACCCATTCCGACGATGTTTCCATCTTTCACAACAACAGCACCAACCATTGGGTTTGGGCTTGTTTGCCCTGACGTTCCTTGTGCTATCTGTAAGGCAGCCCTCATATATTCTTGATCTGTCATTCTCTTCACCTCTCCTGAAAAAATCAAAAAACCCCAAGGATATAAGATCCTTGGGGTTTGGGAGACGTGATTTCTAGAAATATAGTTCGAATACGAAAGTATAGGAAAGAAACCTAACGATGTTGATATTTTTGCATAAGGAAAAAACCTAGCAAAATATCGAATTTTTCATACGCTAGTCGTATCTTTTTATTTCAGCATAGAAACATAAGTATACGAAATAAAACATATACAGAGACTCAAAACGAATCTATAAAAATATGCATGCGGAAATAAAAGTGTATTCGCTATATATAATTACTAGAAAACATATCCTTCTCCCATCCAGACTATACTGTCGGCCCTAGAGTTTCACTAGATCCACCGTTTTCGAGTTGAAAACGGGTCACGGACTTAGAAGTTTGCACTTCATCACCGCCGGTTGGGAATTTCACCCGACCCCGAAGGATGTTGTTTGCTCACATTATAGCACAAAAAAGAAAAAAGGATAGTAAAAAATATTCGAATGTGAAGAATTGTGTGAAAATATAGATGGATTTTAAATAAGATGAAATTCGTAGAAAGGTTGTCAATATGGGCTGTTTAGAGGGATGGCAGCATGAAAAAAACATGCACAAAAAAATGTGCATGTTTCTTACAAACTTAGTCTGCCTGTGGTGCTCTGACAACAGATTCGAATTTTCCTTTATGCGAAGCATCGCAATAAGGCATGTTTTTTGATAGACCACAACGACATAAAGAAAATGCTGGTTTTGCTGGAAATACATTTCCTTGTGAGTCGACTAATTCCACGTCCCCTGTAACACGAAATGAGCCATTATCATTTACTTTTATTTGTACTTTTGCCAACGTTATCCCTCCTTTCCAAACGCTTAATTTCATCATATAATCAGGAGAAGCACTTGACAATAAAAAAGAGTGCTTTGTATGGAATAAGAGAGAATGTTATAATAGCTGTTATAACTGACTAGAGTAAGGTGACGAAAGATGGATAAACAATTATGTACACTACAAAATATTGCAAATGAGCGCACATGGGCATCATTTTTGAATGATAATCATCCATATAGTTTACTTCATTGGTCGATTGCGGGTGTAGGACAAGAGCCGAAAGACGTTTGGTTACTTCAAGATGAGGTAACTTTTCAAACAACAGAATTTCAAACACTTGATGAGGCAGTAAAGTGGATTTCTGAAAATATGGAACAAATTACAGATGTTTTAGCACAGTAAAAAAACAGGCTTATGCAAGCCTGTTTTTTGTTTCTTTCACATATGTGTTTAAAAATTGATCAATGGCTCCTTCATACTCTTCTTTATTTTCGTTATAAGAGCAAGCGTGTGCACCATGTTCTGCAATATAAAGCTGTTTATTATTTTCTTTTGCTTCGTAAAGTGATTTCGTCATATCACTTAAAATATAATCATCATCTTTACTGTGAATAAAGAGAACCGGATTATTAATGTTTTTTATACAATCAATTGGTGAAACTTCACGAATCGTATAGCCGTCGCGAACTTTTAAAAAGGCGTTTGCTAAAGGTAATAACGGCCATTTTGGTAAATGGAATTCAACCTTTAAGCGGTGTTGCAGTTGCCCGTAAAAATCGGAGAAAGGACAGTCCGCAATATAAAAATCAGCACCATCTTCTACGAGTCCTGCATATTGAAGAAGTGTTGCAGCTCCCATTGATTCTCCATGAATCCCCAGTGTAATATCTTTTCCAAAACGATTTTTTAACCAGTCAACAACTGACTTTAAATCATGCTTTTCATAATAGCCATAGCTTGTCGTTTTACCACCTGTTTTACCGTGGCGGCGATGATCATAAATAAATACGTTATATCCTCTTTCTAAAAATAAGTTTGCATATTTGACAGAGTTTATTTTATTTACAGTTACACCGTGACAAAAAATCATAAATTTATTCGAATGCCCAGGAGAAATGTAATATCCGTGAATATCGTATCCGAATTGAGAAGGGATATGAATCTCTTCCTTCGGAATAGCTTCAAAATCGTCTAAACGAAAGTGTTTTTTCGTTTCGCGCTCTAAAATTTCTTCCTCTGTTTTTTTCTTTAAGTACATAACCTTATTTGTAAAGAAAATTCCAATGGCAATTAATGCACCTAGTATAGTTAACAATGCTGTAAAAAAACGTTTCATACTCTACCTCAACCTCCAAATACCTTTACATGTGATACACTTACATTGTATCACAATGATATAAAAAGGGGAGAAATAGCCGATGGTTCATATACAAAAAATTACACCGGAAATGAAAGAAACAATTCGAATTTTCATGTGTGCAAATTGGGGGAGCTCAATGATGGTTTCGCGCGGCAGAGTGCATCAATTAGCAGCGTTACCTGGATTTATTGCAACTGAAGATGACAGAATAGTAGGAATTATAACGTATGAAGTAACAGAAAATATGTGTGAAATTGTATCATTGGATAGCATTGAGGAAAGAAAAGGCATTGGAACAAAACTTGTGGAGCGTGTATTGCGAGTCGCAAAAGAGCAAGGATGTAAAAAGGTGTGGCTCATTACAACGAATGATAATACGAATGCACTTCGTTTTTACCAAAAACGGGATTTTGTGATGACAAACTTATATATTGATGCTGTAAAAGAAGCGAGAAAGATTAAGAAAGAGATTCCATTTGTTGGTTATGATAATATCGCGATTTCACATGAAATACAACTAGATTGTAATTTGTAAGTATAATAGGATTTATGTAACAATTTTCAGAAATTTAAAATAATATTCTTGACGAATGTAATAGTTTGGTTTAATTTAAAATTGTAATCTATTACCATATTAAGGGGTGACGATGTGGCAACCATACGTGATGTTGCAAAATTGGCCGGTGTTTCAGTCGCAACCGTTTCACGAGTTATTAATGAGAAAGGATATGTTCACGAAGATACAGTAGAACAAGTAAAAAAAGCAATTGAAGAGTTACATTATAGACCGAATGCTGTAGCAAAGCCTTTATTTAAAAACTCTTCAACAATGATTGCACTACTTGTAGCAAATTTACGTGATCCATCATACATAACTTTGCTTCGTTTCATAGAGGAAGCCGCATATAAAGAAGGATATCAAGTAGTTGTTTGTAATATAGAGAAGAAGAATGGATATATAGATATGTTCATGCAAAATAATATCGCGGGCGTTATTATGACGAGGGATGCTTTTCAAAGTGTAGGAGCTATGTCGCTTCCATTTGTTGTACTTGATGAAGGGAATTCCTTTGTGAGTTATTATGAGATTGCACGAGAATCCGTCGTTTTATTGAAAGAGAAAGGTTGTCAATTTCTTGCTTATATAGGAGAAGGAATAGAAAATGAGGAAATGGAAGAACATGTCACAGGATTTTTAGATACTGTTTGGGAAGAAGAAATTGCTTATCGAGAAGAAAGTGTACAAGGGGATACAAATAAGCAGTTCATTGAATTGCTGCGGAAGTATCCTTACATAGATGGCATTGTAGCTTCAAGTGATGAGGTTGCAATATCCGTACTTCGGGCTGCAAAGGCTCTTCATATTGATATACCAAAGCAGTTGCAAATTGTTGGATGTAATGGAAGCCTGCAAGGTGAATGGGTGACACCTTCGTTAACTACTGTTGGAAATTCGATTGAAGAAAATGGAGTATTCGTAGTGCAGCAGTTAATTGGAAAAATAAAAAAGAAACAAGTGAAGAGAGGTAAAGTGGAAAAAGAGTTTACATTGATTGAGAGGGAATCAACAAAGTAAAAGGTGCGTTTACAAAACGCACCTTTTCAAAGTGTAATTGCGGCAATAAAACCGAATATGAGTAATGGAATATTATAGTGTAGAAAAGTTGGAACACACGTATCCCATATATGGTGATGTTGCCCGTCTGCATTTAAGCCGGAGGTTGGTCCGAGTGTACTATCAGATGCTGGAGAACCAGCATCGCCTAATGCACCAGCTGTACCGATAATTGCGATCGTTGCCATTGGGCTAAAGCCAAGCTGAATGCATAATGGAACGAAAATAGTTGTTAAAATTGGGATGGTAGAGAAAGAAGAACCGATTCCCATCGTAACGAGAAGACCGATAAAGAGCATGAGGAATGCAGCAAGTGGTTTGCTGTTTCCAATTAAGTGTGCACTTGTTTGCACAAGCGATTCAACATGTCCTGTTTTTCGAAGAACAGCTCCAAATCCAGCGGCAGAAATCATAACGAAACCAATGAAGGACATCATACGCATTCCGCTTGTTAAAATAGCATCAGCCTCTTTAAGAGGGAGACTGCCGCTAACCGATAATACGATAATCCCTGCTAGAGCTCCAAAAATCATTGATTCTGTTGTTAATTGAACACATAATGTTGCCATGATAGATAGCAATCCGAAAGTAATACTTCTTTTCGTATAGGGAACGATTTCATTAGATGTAGCATGAACCGGTTCTATTTCATAAGTACGTGGCTTTCGATACGTAATGAAAACTGCTATACATAATCCAATAATCATACCGATTGCTGGAATTGTCATCGCCTTTGGAATAAGTGCAACATCAAATGTAAGACCGCTTTGCTCAGCGTTTGTTTGCAATACGTCATGATAAATTTTCCCAAATCCTGCTGGAACCCACATGTAGGGTGTAATTAAGCCGAATGTAATCAAACATGTAACAAGCCTACGATCTACCTTCAATTCATTTAATACTTTTAAAAGTGCTGGAATTAAGATGGGAATAAAGGCGATATGAACAGGTATAATATTTTGTGAAAAACAAGCCATCGTTAAAATGATGAATAAAATAAGTATTTTTGAATAGATTTGTTTTTTCGTGTCTTGTTCGTTCCCAATCCATTTCAATGCTGTTTGAATCATAGCGTCTGGAAGGCCTGTTTTAGAAAGGGAAATAGCGAATCCACCAAGCATGGCATAGCTTAAGGCAATAGGAGCACTGTTTCCAAGACCTGTCGTGAAAGTGTTAATTGTTTCTGAAATACCAAGTCCACCGATTAGCCCGCCTGTTAAGGCGCCAACAATAATGGCGACAATGACTTGGACACGTAACAAACTAAGCAGTAGCATGACTGCTACTGCGATGAGTACAGCGTTCATAATAAATATAATCTCCCTAATCTTTATTCTGTTAAGGCAAGCATGCTTGCGACATATTATTATAAAATGTTTTCTTTAAAATGTAAAAGGACCTTTTCCTAGCTATGTGGAAAAGATAACTCTTGTTTAATAGAGCTTAAAGATTTTGCAAATAGTTCAGGTTCTTCTAAATCAGGAGAATGTGCGGAGTTCGGAAACCAAATCATTTTTTTAATAGGAGCTTGAACAACGTCACAATATTGTTGAACGAGCGCATAGGGTGTTTGATAGTCGAAACGTCCAGAGCAAAAATAGACAGGAACAGATAAACTTGAAATGGAAGAAAAGAAATCGATTTTCAGCATTTCCTCCCATAAAGATCCAGACTTCAAATTTCCTGCAAGAAATTTGAACCAATCTAGCAATGTATACTCCGGAGAAAAGAAACCTTTTCGGATAAAAGAGAAGGAAGATCCATTTTGAATTGCACCTCCGAATGTACCTAGCCATTTTCTTTGAATAATAAGTTTTCTCATGTCTAGAAAAGGTGGTTTGCCTAATTTTAAAAGAGAAGCCAAAGCCCGTGTATGTTCATGTTTTTTTGCAGAGTTAATTAAATGTTGATAAAGTAATTCTTCGTTTTGCCTCATATGTACAATTTGCCCGATACCGATATAAGCTTCTATATATTTTGGATATTTACTAGCAATTTGTAGTCCGATAATACTTCCCCAAGAATGTCCCGCAAGAAATAATTTCTCTTTTTTAAAGCGTCTCAGAAGGTATTGAATGATTTCTTTTGCATCTGAAACGAATTGGTCGATTGTAAAAGTCGTTTTAAAATCCTGCCATGAAAAGGATTTTCCTGCACCGCGTTGATCCCAATTGACAACAATAAAATGTTTTTCTAAATCTTTTTGAAAGTGACGGATAAAGCCGATTTGTGCCATACCAGGTCCGCCGTGACAACATAATAAAATAGGTTGATTTATGTTTTGACCACGTATAAGTAAAGATTGTTTTCTATCATTAATCATAACGCTTTCTATCGTAGCGATACTATTGGAAACCGGTTGCATATTTTCGTTATAAAATTTAGGGGTATGGCTACGGAGAAGCAATTGGAAAACCTCCTTTTCTTAAATGGTATGAATCGCACAGGCTCTTTTGTTTGCATATACTGTTAGAAAATCATTGTATCATAACATACTGGTTTGATTTCAAGCTTAGGAAAGCGAGAGAGGAGGGAAAATGTGACGATTGGAGAAATTATCGACTGCTTAAATAGACGTGAATCAATTGCTATTATAGCCAAACGCCTTGAAATGAGCCCATACACATTGTCGAAAAAATTAAGGATGATTGGATATGAATATGATGGAGAGCAGAAGAAACGCATCTTTATAGGAGATGGAGAAGAGCCACGGCATTTACAGCTCCAAGAAGCTACTGCCCTTCAATATGCAAAAACTGATTATCAATTATTAATTTATGAGCAATTGCAAAGTATTTATGAACTGCTAAGAAAAAGAGAAGAACTCAATTTTGCGATTATAAGTAAAAGTACAGAGAAGAAGAAACGAACGTTCTCTATTGGTACGGAAGTATTAGCAAACTTAGATGCTATATCAGAAGCAAAGGGTATTCAAAAATCTAAAATTGTAGAAGAGGCATTAAAAGAATTTTTACAACGATATGATTTTCATGATACATCACATTTAGATAGATAAAGGAGAGGATACTGTGTTCATAATAAGAGCGAGTATCCTTTTTCGTTAAAAGATTTAATTAGCCTATTATTTTGCTTTAGCAAAATAATATAGGAACCAAACAGCATGATTTTGTTCATCCGCCGCTGCTCTACGGAATGTTTCTTTCACATATTGGTTCGTCGTTTCATCTGAAATTTCTAAGTAAAAATCAACAGTTTTTTGCTCATCTTGTATAGCGAATTCTAATCCACTCAAATAAAGAGTTGGACATTCTTCAATAATTTTTGGTTGAGGTTGTTTGCCAGTTAAATTAATGTAAATTTGTACAAAGTGTTGAAAATGCTTTATTTCATCTTGACGAATTTCAAGAATTTGATTTCGCTCTCCTACTTCTTGTGCTAAAGTGGCTAATTTTGCATAACAATTAATAGCACTATACTCTCCGTTAATGGATTTTTCGATATCACGAATGAGTTTCTCCTTTTGTCTATATAGCAAATTATAATCATTTGGATAGAAATGCATATGTTAACCTCCTCGTGTAGTTTCATGTATATTACGTGGAATTTAGAGGGTATGTGCAAATTCTTTATAATGCGAAATGCGATTTTGGGGCTGAGTGCACTATATAAATGAAAAAGCTCCTTGTATATGAAGTTACATGCAGGGAGCTTTTTCGTTTCTGCTCTATTTGAAATGAACAAATAAATTTATAAAAAACTTAATTTACTTTTTGAATTCGTCCATCAATGATAGGCTGAATTGGTTCTTTCACTTGTTTTATATAATCGACTAATGCTTCAAAGTCGTTCGGACCTGTTTCAGCATTTTTACCATTTTTAAAGGATACAAATCCATCACCGCTTGAAGCTAGAAATGCATTTGCAACAACGCTATATGTTTTAGAGGAAATCAACTCTTCTCCAGTTGTTAAATGGATATTTGTCACTTTTTCTCCATTCGGTTTATTTGCATCCCAAGTGTATTGAATGCCGGAGATTTGAAGCATTCGTGTTATTCCTTTTTGCCATTGCTGATTTAAAATATCACGAATATCTTGTCCTGTTAAATCTACTTTAATTAATTGGTTTCCGAATGGCTGAATACCATATAATTCTCCCCATGTAATATCGCCTGCGTTTAAGTCGTTACGAATGCCACCAGGATTCATAAGTGCAATTTGCGCTTGCATCGTTTTACGCTGTGCATCAGCAACTAAGTTTCCAAGAGTGGACTCGCCAGCATCGTTTTGTTTACGATCTATCGGTGCTGTAGATTTACCAACAACTTCATTGACAAGTGGAGCGATTTTCTCTTGATATTGATCAAGCTTTTGTTTTACTTGTTTATCAGGCTCTATGCCTTCATGGTAAGTTGTGACAACTTCCGCTTTTTTCTCAACAATATCTTTTGTTTTTCTATCAATTTTTACATCTACATCAGCGAAAGCCATTCCGTAAGAATTCGCTTGTACGATGAGTTTATTATTTACAGTACCATTTACATACGTATGACTATGTCCACCGAAAATAACATCAACTTCTGGATCTGTTTCATTTGCAATACGGGTAAGATCGCCGTTTGTTACGCCAGTATCGTCAGTTGTACCTCCGACGTGTGCAAGAACGACAATCGATTTGACGCCTAGACGTTTCAATTGTTGTGCAGATTTATTAATCGCTTCTACTTCATCTGTAATTTGTACATTTTTAAGCATCGTAGGCATAACGACATTCGGAGTATCTGTCGTGACAACCCCGATAAAACCAACAGGAACTCCGTCTACCATTTTTACAGTAAATGGTGGTAAAAATAAGCGACCAGTTGATTTATTATAGAAGTTTGCAGCGACATAAGGGAAGTTCGCTCCTTTGAAATTCCCTGTTTTATCATGGTGTCCACCATAAATGAGACGCTGCATTTCATCAATACCTTCATCGAATTCGTGATTTCCAATTGTACCGACATCAAATCCTAAATCATTTAAAAACTCGATAGTTGGTTCGTCTTGTAATAAGGCTGAAACTGGAGGGCTTGCACCAACGATATCACCAGCATGTACAAGTAATGTATTGGGATTTTGCTTTTCTCTTTCCTTTAAATAAGCAGCTAAGTACTCAGCGCCACCTGCTTCTTTGTTATTAATTTTCTTCACGGTGTCTAGTTGACCATGGAAATCGTTAATACCAAGCATTTGTACGTCTATGTAACGATTTTGTTCTGTGAGTGTCTGTGATGGAGGAGCTGCGAAGACACTTGAAAAAGTAATGGTACTTAAAACTGCGACAACAGGAATAATTTTTTTCCACATAATTGTTCTCTCCCTTTTGTATATAATCTGACATCATACGACATAATTTTAATAGATTCGTAGTATTATATCTATAAGAAAATTTATTATTTTTTAAATTTTACATATTTACAATTCCTAAATACATAGACAAGCAAGAGTGAGCAGTCTTTTTTATTGTCGAGTGGATAGTATTTCTACTATAATGGAGAAAAAAGTAAAAGGTGAGCAGTATGAAGAAAAAGAAACAACGACAAATGCAAAGACAATCGCAAATGAATCAGCCGGAGAAAGAATCACTTACACTTGGTGATCAATTAAATGCTTCTCTCATGCAACAATTAAAGAATAAGAAGAAAGAGTTGCAAGTGAGAGAAGAGAAAAAAGAGGCAGAAGAGCAAGAAAGAAAGCGTAAAGAACAAAGAGAACGTGAAAAGAATAAATCATTTGAAGAGCTATTAAGTGAAAGTAACCTTACTTGGAAAGACTTTAAATAATAAAAAAATCATCAGTGAAATTGTACTGATGATTTTTTTGACGGCTTAATTAGAAAAGGGGAATTGGAATGAGAAAAATTGTAGTAGTTCCGTATGAAAATCATTGGGGTAAGAAGTTTCAACAAGAAGCAAAAAGGTTAAAGGAAGCAATGCCAGAATCCGTTAAAGTACATCATATTGGTAGTACATCTGTACCAGGGCTCGCAGCAAAGCCAATCGTTGATATGATAATGGAAGTAGAGAGTATTGAGAAGGTAGATCATTGGAACAAACAATTTGAAGATCTAGGATATATTGTAAAAGGGGAAAACGGTATTCCAGGGCGTCGCTTTTTCATTCATGGAACTGAGGAGAACAGATCGTATCACTTGCACGTATTTAAAACAGGAAACCCAGAAATTACGAGACATTTATCTTTTCGTGATTATATGATGGCACATTGCGAAGAAGCAGAGGCATATGCAGCTTTAAAGAAAGAACTAGCAGAAAAATATACATATGATGGAACTCAGTACACAGAAGGAAAAAGTGAGTTTGTACGTAACGTTGATGAAAAAGCGAAAGAGTGGATAGAAAATAACGTGAATGATTGAGTTCACGTTATTTTTTTAGGCAAAGGGGGGAGAAGGCATGAAAAAGATTATGATTATTGGTTCTGGTGGATCTGGTAAATCGACTTTTTCAAGGGGATTAGGGAAGAGGTTACAAATTCCAGTTTATCATCTTGATGCTTTGAATTGGAAAGAGAATTGGGTATTAGCAAGCCGTGAAGAGCAAATAGCATTACAAAAGAAATTGGTGAAGAGGGATTCATGGATTATTGATGGGAATTATGGCGGTACTATGGATGTAAGGTTAGAGAATGCAGATACAATTATGTTTATCGACTTGCCGAGAATACAGTGTTTATATCGAGTTATAAAAAGAAGAGTTCAATATCATAATAAAACACGTCCTGATATGGGCGAAGGGTGTGAGGAAAGATTAGATTTTAGTTTTTTGAAGTGGGTATGGATGTATCCGAAAAAACAGCGTCCAGCTATTTTTAAAAAAATGCAAGATATCTCTTCTGAAAAAGAGGTGATTATTTTTAAATCGTCTTCTCAAATAGGGAAGTTTTTAAAAGTTTTATAAAATTATTATGTAAACTGTACGTATGTTTTGACTTTTTTCATGAAACTTGTTCAAATAAAGTGAGGCTATAGAACTTACAGGAAAGAAGAAGGAGGAACTCTGGTGTATATTCCAACAACAACACTTCATAATGGCGTAAAAATGCCAATGATTGGCTTAGGTGTTTATAAAGCAAAAGAAGGTGAAGAAGTAAAAGAAGCGGTAAAAACGGCTTTAGAAGTTGGATATCGCTCTATTGATACAGCGACTGTATATGAAAATGAAAGCGGTGTCGGGGAAGCCGTTCATGAATCAGGAATTCCGCGAGAAGAATTATTTATTACGACTAAAGTTTGGAATGATGATCAAGGGTATGAGACAACACTTCAAGCGTTTGATAAAAGTTTAAAGAAATTACAAATGGATTATGTAGATTTATATTTAATTCATTGGCCGATAAGAGGAAAATATGTAGATACATATCGTGCATTAGAAAAATTATATGAAGAGGGGAAAGTACGTGCAATTGGTGTTTCTAATTTTCATAGGCATCATTTAGAACAGTTATTGCCAAATTGCAACGTGAAGCCGATGGTGAACCAAGTGGAACTTCATCCAATGCTTGCGCAATTTGAATTACGTAATTTCTGTCAAAATGAGCAAATTCAAATGGAAGCATGGAGTCCGTTAATGAGAGGCGGCGAAGTATTCCAGCATCCGATTATTCAAGAAATTGCTAGGAAATATGGGAAAACACCTGCACAAATTATTTTACGATGGGATATTCAAAGTGGGATTGTAACGATTCCTAAATCTGTTACACCATCTCGCATTCAAGAAAACTTTACTATTTTTGATTTCGCACTAACAGAAGAAGAAATGAAACAAATTGATACGTTGGATCGCAATTTACATGTTGGAACAAATCCTGATAAATATGATACGCTATAAAAACATCCATGATTTTGCAATCAAATCCCTTGAACAAAAAGAAGAAAAGAGGTTTCTTTTCGAGGATGTTTTCTAGTAGAATTAGGGAAGATTGATGAATCTTCCCTTTTAAATATTTTTAATATTTTGAAGTTTTTATCGTTACGTGAGAGTGGGACGAACTTGGGGAATTTTATAATAGAACCGCTGTGCTTTATAATTATACGTATAAACCACTTAAAGTTATTAAATATGGAAATTTGGCTTTAGATATTTTTGAAAAACACCCAGGGCACGAAATCAAAGTGGGACTGTGGAAAAACTTACTAGGTGGTATTTGTGTATATTTGGAGCAATACGAAGAGTCAGAGGAATATTTTACAGCTGCAATCGATATTCTTCAAAAACAAGGCGCAGAAGAATTGATTTTACGTGTTCGTAACAACATTGGCTGGCTGTACAATTTAATTAGAAATAACAAAAGAGACTCCATTCCAGGGTCTCTTTTGTTATAGGGTAAATGACTTATATTTTCTTTTATTGTAGCACATTCGTTTGGAAAAAATTACTATTTATTTTTTACTGTTAAAAGTGGTTTCCGTTTTTAGTTTAATGATTGGTATTATACAAATGATATATGTAAGCTATATCGTTGTAACGTCGTATTCGTACTGTTTAGATCATAAATTAATCTTGCTGCAAGCGTATTTGTTTAAATAAAATTTTACATCTCGTGATGAAAGAATAATGTAAAAGAATAGAAAGACAGTGGAATTCCTTTCTTCTTCTTTCTGAATCGTTTCTACAATCAGATCAAAGTGTCCACTATACACGTTCTGAATTTCTGAAACGAGTGAAAGAAATGGGAATCAGACCATCTATGTCACGTAGAGGCAATTGTTTAGACAATGCGCCAATGGAATCCCTTTCTGTGTCATATGAAAGATGAATTAGATTGTAAAGGTTGTCAAACATTGGGATCTCTTTAGATCGCTATAAAACATTATACGGAAATTACAATTATAACTGTTATCAGTTGACATAAAAAAAGATGGCTCCGTTAGAATACCGAAACCATTTTTTTATTGCTTGATTTTTTAGGGTACAGTTCAAATGTAGTAGCGTCTTTTTAACGGTGTAATGCATATGTATCACGTTTAACAGCTGTCTGAAGTTGTTTATATTCTTCAACAGTTAACAGAGATTGATTGCTAGCTTGTACATTTTCTACTAGTTGGTTTGTAGAGCTAGCGCCAGGAATAACAGCTGCAACTATTTCGTTATGTAAGCAATATTGAATCGCCGCCCCAGTTAAAGATCTTTCTTTCGTAATTTCTTTTACATTGGTTAATGTTTGTTTTAATTCATTATAAGAATAGGAAAGATAATCTTTTTCTTTTACTTTTTCAATCTTTGTTTCATTATTGTCAGTTAACAATCCTTTTGCAAGTGGTCCACGTGCAATGATACTAATTTGATGTTCTTTAAGCATGGAGAACCATTCTTCTGGACGGCGATTTAAGAGACTATATTCCATTAATATACTGACAATATTTGAACGCTTCGCATATTCACGAATGACATTTGGGCGGATAGAAGAAATGCCGTAATAACGAATGATACCTTCTTGTTTTAACTCTTCGAAAGCCTCAATTGTTTCATCTATAGGATCTTTAATCGTTCCGCCATGTAGTTGATATAAATCAATATAATCTGTTTGTAGTCTTCGTAAACTCTCTTTTACTGCAGTCTTTATATAAGTTTTAGAAGGATCCCAAGACCAGCCGTTTTTTTCTTCGGTCCAGCGGTTACCCACTTTCGTTGTTAGAATGATTTGATCACGTTTTCCTTTCAAAGCTTTTCCAACAAATTCTTCATTTAATCCATAATCATATAAATCCGCCGTATCAAAAAAGTTAATTCCTAAATCGATGGCTTCATGGATAATACGCATAGCTTCAGTTTCATTAGTACCGAGAGACATGCAGCCAAGTCCCATTTCCGTAACATATAAATCTGAATTTCCTAATTGCCGTTTTTTCATAAGTCAACCTCCTTATCTTTATTGTACGAAAGCAAAAGGAGGTTGACAAACGTTTACTTTTCTTTTGCTGCAATCCACTCTTGAACGGTTGTATACTCTTTTCCGTACTGTTTTAACTTATTTCGAATCTGCCACGCTTTACCGACCAACGTGATGCGATTTGGTAAAATGTAAATTTTCATTTTTATCACGCTCCTTTCAGTGTGGTAAAATGTATGAAGAACGATTAGGAAATAGAACAGGGAGATGAAGTATTGTGAGTAATCTTGCAGAGAGAACTGTGAAAACTGAACCGATTTTTGATGGTAGAGTTATTAAAGTTCGTGTTGATGAAGTAGTATTACCAAATGGGGAAATGAGTAAACGTGAAATTGTAAATCATCCTGGTGCAGTTGCTATTATTGCTGTTACAGATGAAGGGAAAATCGTACTTGTTGAACAGTATCGTAAGGCGCTTGAAAAGGCGATTGTGGAAATCCCTGCTGGGAAGTTAGAACTTGGAGAAAAACCAGAAGTAACAGCGGTTCGTGAATTAGAAGAAGAAACAGGATATGTATGTGAGAATATGGAATTTGTTACATCTTTTTATACATCACCAGGTTTTGCAGATGAGATCCTGTACGTATATAAAGCAACGGGATTAAAGCAGAAAGAGAATAAAGCAGCTTTAGATGAAGATGAATTCGTAGAATTAATGGAAGTATCATTAGAAGAGGCAATTTCATTTATGGAAAATCAACGCATTCATGATGCGAAGACGATGTTTGCTGTGCAATATTTACAATTACAAAAATAAACACTCGCCTTAGGCGAGTGTTTTTTAATTAATCTTTGCGTATACACGTGTATCACGTAAGCTGCCGTCTGGCGCAAGGAAATCATTTTCCATCGTACCTTCTAAAATAAATTCAAGACGTTCTGCCAAGGTACAGGCATTTACGTTAGTTGCATCACAGCGGATTTCAAGTCGTCTAGCACCTAGTTTATCGAAAGCAAACTGGACAGCACCTTTTACAGCTTCTGTCATATAGCCTTGCTTCGTATAAGCGCTATGTAGCCAGAAGTGAAGAGAAAACTTTGGAATATCCCAGTTTTCAGGCTTGAGAGTGATAGCTCCGATGAATGTGCCAGATACTTTATCATATAAGTGGAAAGCAAGTGTTTCACGAAGTAAAAATTGTCCGTGAGCCTTACGAACGTTTTCTTCAGCACTTTCCTCTGTTTCAGATGTAATTGGCATCCAAGGTAATAAATCTTCTAGAGAAGCTTGAATTGCTTCATATACTTCTGTACCATCACCAGGAAATGGTTTACGTACTTGCAAGCGCTCAGTTTGAAATAATGTTGGAAAATCTAATAATAATGGTTTCAAGAGAAATCCCTCCTATTCTCTACTATTTAGTTTAGCAAAGTAGAGCGGAATTTCAATGTTAATTCGTCATACTTTTTTCCTTTCTTTCATACATTTTTAGTAAGAGTGTGAACGGAGGGAAGCAAAATGTGGCGAAAAACTTGGCAAGACCGTGTAATTTCTCATATACAAGAAAATTCTTCGCTTTACATATTTAATTCTGTTTTATTATTGATGGGAGTAATATTTGGAGCGATTCTTGTGAATAGTTTACAAATAAATCAAAAGCAAGATTTATCATTTTATTTGAATCGTTTTTTTGGACAAGTCTCCAAAGGAGAATTTGCAATTGCGGGTGAAATGTTCCGAGAAAGTTACTTTTCGCAATTAAAATACATCGGATTTATTTGGATTTTAGGAATTTCTATTATCGGATTGCCACTTATTTTTATTTTATTATTTTTAAAAGGAGTAGTAGTTGGATTTACAGTAGGCTTTTTAGTGAGTCAACATGGATGGAACGGGTTATTATTAGCGTTTGTTTCGGTACTACCACAAAATTTAATTATTATTCCAGCGTTTCTTGTCATGACAACAATTGCTGCAAGTTTTTCTTTACGGATGATCAGGCATCAATTTATTCGGAAAATTACGGAACCGCTATTACCGCTGTTAATTCGTTACACTTGCTTTTTTCTTATCATTGGAGCAGTATTAGCTCTTGCTTCTAGTATAGAGGCATATGCCTCACCAGTTTTAATGAAAGAAGTCGTGGAAGCTATCAATAAAAAATAAATACTATGTGAGAATAATTATCAACTTATTTTCATTGTTTTTTCTTTTGACAGAAGCCCTTCTTCTGATATAATGGTGTAAGAGTGGCGAGGAGGGAGTAGTACCGAATGGAAGAGAGAATTGAACGAATTAAGAAGCAATTGCATGCAGCGAGCTATAAATTGACACCACAACGTGAAGCAACAGTTCGTGTGCTGCTAGAAAATGAAGAAGATCATTTAAGCGCAGAAGATGTTTACCTCCTTGTAAAAGAAAAGTCGCCAGAGATCGGATTAGCAACCGTCTATCGAACTTTAGAATTATTATCTGAGTTAAAAATTGTCGATAAGATTAACTTCGGAGACGGTGTTTCACGCTATGACTTACGCCAAGAAGGTGCACAGCGTTTCCACCATCATTTAATTTGTACACAATGCGGTGCTGTACAAGAAATACAAGAAGATTTACTTGGTGAAGTGGAGAAAAAAGTAGAACGAGACTGGAGCTTTAAGGTGAAGGATCATCGTTTAACGTTCCATGGGATTTGTAAAAATTGTCAAGAAAATGAAACGGATGAAAAATAACCTTTTCCTATTTATCTAGGAAGAGGTTTTTTATTTGAATAAGGTATAAATCGATGAAAGCTTGGCATATGTTGTAATAACTTATAATTTGGAGGAGTTTACAATGCGCCGAGCTTTAAAGTTAACTTTTGATGGAATGAAAGTATTTTTATTATTTACAAGTTGTACGATTTTGTTTTATTTCGCTATACTATGGATAAATGAAGAATATGAAAGTTACCATCGTTATGAAAAGCCAAAAGAAGAGACAGTAGAAAAAGTATCAGGGAATGAGGAACCGGCAAAGGATGCTTTCGTAAATAGAATGATGTTTTTCTATGAAAATGGGGAGTAGTGTAGATTGGAAGATCAATTAAAAGATTTTATTCATTATATGATTGTGGAAAAAGGGCTAGCAAAAAATACAGTTGTATCTTATGAAAGAGATTTGAAAAGTTATGTAAAGTATTTGCAAAATGTGGAGCAAACGAAAACGTTTCACGAAGTGACGCGTGTGCATATTGTTAATTTTCTGCAGTATTTAAAAGAGAATGGAAAATCTTCAAAAACATTAGCACGACATATTGCATCCGTTCGCTCGTTCCATCAATTTTTACTTCGTGAACGAGCAGTGGAGCATGATCCATCTGTACATATTGAAACGCCACAAGGGGAACGGAAATTACCAAAAGTATTATCAGTGGGGGAAGTAGAAGCGTTACTTCAAACACCGAAAGCGACGAGTGCATTCGGAATTCGAGATAAAGCAATGTTAGAGTTATTATATGCGACAGGATTGCGTGTTTCAGAATTAATTGCGCTAAATTTAGATGATGTACATTTAACGATGGGATTTGTTCGCTGCATTGGGAAAGGGAATAAAGAAAGAATTATTCCATTAGGCAGTTTAGCGACGGAAGCGATTCAAAGGTATATTGAAAAAGGTAGAAAAGAATTAATGGGAAAGAAGGCGGTGGATGCGCTCTTTTTAAACCATCACGGTAATCGGTTATCAAGACAAGGTTTTTGGAAAATCTTAAAACGTTTAGCAAAAGAAGCGAATATTGAAAAAGAGCTTACACCGCATACGTTACGCCATTCTTTCGCTACGCATTTATTAGAAAATGGAGCGGATTTACGTGCTGTACAAGAAATGTTGGGACATGCAGATATTTCAACGACACAAATTTATACACACGTTTCAAAAACTAGATTAAAAGATGTATATAAACAGTTCCACCCGAGGGCATAATAATTATGCTCTTTTTTCATAGATTAAATAAGAGTAAGCACTTCACAAAAACTTCACAAACATTTCGTACATTGTTTTCAGCAGAAGACTAGAATATTACAATGTATTTCCTCTATACTAAGTAAAGTATGAAGGAGGAAACGAAGATGAAGAAACTAGTTATTACGTTATTTATCGCGATGCTAGCATTGGCTGGCTGTAATACAAACAAAGAAGAACCAAAGAAAGAAAAACTTGAAGAAGTAAAAGTAGCTGTTCAAACAAATCCGAAAGAAATTAAGCCAGGTGAAAAAACAGAAGTACAAGCACTTGTTACACAAGGAAAAGAAAAAGTAACAGATGCTGACGATGTGAAGTTTGAGATTTGGAAAGATGGCGACGAAAAACATGAAATGTTAAATGGTAAGCATAAAGGAAAAGGTGTTTATGCTGTAGAGAAAACATTCCCATCTGATGGTGTATACCATATTATTGCACATACAAATGCACGTGAAATGCACGTTATGCCAGAAGTAAAAGTTGCTGTAGGTAATGCGAAAGTGGAAGATGCGAAGAAAGAAAATAGTAGTCATGAAGCAGGCCATGGTGATCATAAGAGCGATACAATGATTCATCTGATGGCTGGTGATGTAAAAGCAAACGCTGAATCAACGATGAAAGTCCACTTAAAACAAAAAGAAGAAGCGTTAACTGGCGCTGAAGTACAGCTTGAAATTTGGAAAGATGGCGTTGAAAAACATGAATTTATCCCTGCAAAAGAAGGGGATAAAGGAGAGTATGTAAGTAAACATACATTTAAAGAGAATGGTGCTTATAAAGTGAAAGTTCATGTAAGAAAAGGTGAACTACACGAACATAAAGAAGAAACAGTAGAAGTAAAATAAAAAGTAGCTCCTTGGAGCTACTTTTTATTTTTATATTACGAAATAAGTCACAAAATGATTAGCACTTCTTTGCAGAATGGATTACAATAGAAAGTGTAAGGAAAATGAGAAATTCTACGAAAATGTATTAAAAAGAAAGCGTAAACATGTTATGATATTAGCATCAGATGTCTGACATCTGACTTAGAGAAAACTGGAAAGTTTTTGATTCGTTTGAAAGTAGAACGAAAAAGATCAGAGAATGACTTAAAGAAGTGCTTTTTGATAAGGGGAATGAAAGAGAATTCTCATTGATAACAGTTTCACTTTACAACGTTTTGAACATACTACAAGAAGTAGAACTGAACATATAGGAGGTTGTGCAGTTATGAATAAATATA
This sequence comes from Bacillus clarus, assembly GCF_000746925.1. Classification (GTDB taxonomy): domain Bacteria; phylum Bacillota; class Bacilli; order Bacillales; family Bacillaceae_G; genus Bacillus_A; species Bacillus_A clarus. Next base: position 1,030,925 of record NZ_JMQC01000008.1, on the reverse strand, counting down.
AACGTATTTTCCTAGTCGTAATGGACTCTGTAGGAATCGGAGAAGCACCAGATGCTGAACAATTTGGTGATGTAGGTTCTGATACAATTGGTCATATTGCCGAACATATGAATGGATTAAAAATGCCAAATATGGTGAAATTAGGGCTTGGTAATATTCGCGAAATGAAAGGAATCTCAAAAGTAGAGAAACCGCTTGGATACTATACAAAAATGCAAGAGAAGTCTACAGGAAAAGACACAATGACAGGTCACTGGGAAATTATGGGTCTATATATTGATACGCCATTCCAAGTGTTTCCTGAAGGATTCCCAAAAGAATTACTTGACGAATTAGAAGAAAAAACAGGCCGTAAAATTATTGGTAATAAACCAGCTTCTGGAACAGAAATTCTAGATGAGTTAGGTCAAGAACAAATGGAGACAGGTTCTCTAATCGTATATACTTCTGCTGATAGCGTATTACAAATTGCAGCTCATGAAGAAGTGGTACCACTTGAAGAGTTGTATAAAATTTGTAAAATTGCACGTGAATTAACATTAGATGAGAAGTATATGGTAGGGCGTGTAATTGCTCGTCCGTTCGTTGGGGAACCAGGAAACTTCACACGTACACCAAATCGTCATGACTATGCGTTAAAACCATTTGGTCGTACAGTAATGAATGAATTAAAAGATAGCGATTATGATGTGATTGCTATTGGTAAAATCTCTGATATTTACGATGGAGAAGGAGTAACAGAATCTCTTCGTACAAAGTCTAACATGGACGGAATGGACAAGCTTGTAGACACATTAAATATGGACTTTACAGGCCTTAGTTTCTTAAACTTAGTTGACTTTGATGCATTATTCGGACACCGTCGTGATCCAGAGGGATATGGTGAAGCATTGCAAGAATATGATGCACGTCTTCCAGAAGTATTCGAGAAACTAAAAGAAGATGACTTATTATTAATTACGGCAGACCACGGTAATGATCCAATTCACCATGGTACTGATCATACACGTGAATATGTACCATTATTAGCATATAGCCCAAGCATGAAAGAAGGCGGACAAGAGTTACCACTTCGCCAAACATTTGCTGATATTGGTGCAACTGTAGCGGAAAATTTCGGTGTAACAATGCCAAAATACGGAACAAGCTTCTTAAATGAGCTAAAGAAATAGGGGGATAAAAAAATGAATCGTGAACTTATTACAAAATCAGCTTCATACTTAAAGGACAAATTTCAAGAAACACCACAAGTGGGACTTATCTTAGGATCCGGATTAGGGGTATTAGCAGATGAAATCGAAAACGCAGTAACAGTACCATACAGCGAAATTCCTGAATTCCCTGTATCGACTGTAGAAGGTCATGCTGGTCAGCTTGTATTCGGTACACTTCAAGGTGTTACTGTAGTAGCGATGCAAGGACGTTTCCATTTCTACGAAGGATACGACATGCAAAAAGTAACATTCCCAGTTCGTGTTATGAAAGAACTAGGTGTAGAAACAGTTGTTGTAACAAACGCAGCTGGTGGTGTAAATACATCATTTGAACCAGGCGACCTTATGTTAATTTCAGATCATATTAACTTCATGGGAACGAACCCATTAATCGGACCAAATGATTCTGAAATGGGCGTACGTTTCCCTGATATGTCTACATCGTATACGAAAGAGCTTCGCGAAATGGCGAAACAAGTTGCAGCAGATTTAAATATTAAAGTACAAGAAGGTGTATACGTTGGAATGACAGGTCCTGTATACGAAACACCTGCTGAAATCCGTATGCTTCGTACACTTGGCGGAGATGCAGTCGGAATGTCAACAGTACCGGAAGTAATCGTAGCGCGTCATGCTGGTATGAAAGTACTTGGTATTTCTTGTATTTCAAATATGGCTGCTGGTATTTTAGATCAACCACTTCATCATGATGAAGTAATTGAAACGACAGAACGTGTTAAAACTAATTTCTTAGCATTAGTAAAAGCAATCGTAAAGCAAATGAAGGGGTGAGTTCACAATGAGAATGGTGGACCTAATTGCGAAGAAACGTGATGGACATGCATTAACGACAGAAGAAATTAACTTTATTGTTGAAGGATATACAAAAGGTGATATTCCAGATTATCAAATGAGTTCACTCGCAATGGCGATTTTCTTCCAAGATATGAATGAACAAGAACGTGCTGATTTAACGATGGCAATGGTAAATAGCGGCGATACAATTGACCTATCAGCAATTGAAGGGGTAAAAGTAGATAAGCATTCAACAGGTGGCGTTGGTGATACAACTACACTTGTGTTAGGTCCATTAGTAGCTGCTTTAGATGTACCAGTTGCTAAAATGTCAGGCCGTGGTTTAGGACATACAGGTGGTACAATCGATAAATTAGAGGCAGTACCAGGATTCCATGTGGAAATTGAAAATGACGAATTTATTCGTCTTGTAAATGAAAATAAAATTGCTGTTATCGGACAAAGTGGAAACTTAACACCTGCTGATAAAAAGTTATATGCACTTCGTGACGTAACGGCGACAGTAAACTCTATTCCGCTTATTGCGAGTTCTATTATGAGTAAAAAAATTGCTGCAGGCGCAGATGCAATTGTTCTTGATGTAAAAACAGGTGCAGGTGCATTTATGAAAACGGATGAAGATGCAAAGCGTTTAGCAGAAGCGATGGTACGTATCGGTAATAATGTTGGTCGTAAAACGATGGCAGTTATTTCAGATATGAGTCAACCACTAGGTGAAGCAATTGGTAACGCACTTGAAGTACAAGAGGCGATTGATACATTACAAGGTAAGGGGCCGAAAGACTTAGAAGAGTTATGCTTAACGCTTGGCAGTCAAATGGTATACCTTGCTGGACAAGCTTCTTCTTTAGAAGATGCGCGTGAGAAATTAATTGAAGTAATGAATAACGGAAAAGCATTAGAAGCGTTTAAAACGTTTTTAGCGGCTCAAGGCGGAGATGCTTCTGTTGTTGATGATCCTTCTAAATTGCCACAAGCAGCATTTAAAATTGAAGTTGAAGCAAAAGAAGACGGTTACGTATCTGAAATTGTTGCGGATGAAATTGGCACAGCAGCAATGCTTTTAGGTGCAGGACGTGCAACGAAAGAATCTGAAATCGATTTAGCAGTTGGACTAATGCTTCGTAAAAAAGTAGGCAATAGCGTGAAAAAAGGTGACTCACTTGTTACAATTTACGCGAACCGCGAAAACGTAGAAGATGTAAAAGCGAAAATTTATGAGAACATGAAGATTGCTAAAGACCATGTGGACGCACCGACGTTAGTGCATGGTATTGTAACGAAGTAATGAAAAAAGCTAAGGAGACTTCTCCTTGGCTTTTTTTACTATTTTTTGTTTATAATAATAATGGGTGAAATTATGATTAGAATTTGTGCAATAACGAAAGAAGATGAAGTGTTATATGATGTTTCCCTAGAAGAAATGCAGAAAGAAAACATCGTATGGTATTGGCTTGATTTATATAAGCCAACGAAAGAAGAGTATACATATATTTTACAAGACCATTTTCGATTCCATCCCCTTGCAATTGAAGATTGCGTAGAATATGTACAGAGGCCAAAGGTAGACTTCTATGATGGATATAATTTTTTAGTTCTCCATGCATTTGGAGAGGATGGATTAGAGCCACATGAAATCGATTTATTTGTTAGTGATCGATATATAGTCTCTTTCCATTTCTCTCATAATAATGCGATTGAAAGAGTATGGAAAACACTCGGTGAGAAGAAACGTATTAAGAAGAGTCCTTTACATGTAGCACATACGATTATTGATCAAATCGTGGATGATTATTTTGCACCTGTTTACTATATTGAAGATCATTTAAATGCAATCGACGATAATTTAACAGGTGAGACAGCAGGGAGTGTGCTAGAAGAAGTATTTGATATTCGTACGGATTTATCTAAGCTTCGACGTACCATTATTCCGATGCGCGATTTATTGTATCGTATTTTAAATTCCACTCGTTTTTATGGTATAAGCGATCATGAAATTTATTTTAAAGATATACATGATCATTTGCTCAAACTGACGGAGATGATTGAGGCAAGCCGAGAATTAACAGCAGATATTCGGGACAGCTATTTTTCACTGAACTCGCACCATATGAACAATATTATGAAAACATTAACTGTATTCTCGACTATTTTCATGCCATTAACATTCATTGCCGGAGTGTACGGAATGAACTTTGCTCATATGCCAGAGCTCGGCGGACAGTATAGTTATTTTATTTGTTTAATGATTATGGCGCTAATTGGCGGAGGCATGATGGCTTGGTTTTATAAAAAAGGATGGTTTAAGTAAAAAAACACCGAGGGATTCCTCGGTGTTTTTTACTAACCAATAGCGTGTAATACAAACATGGCTAAAAATAGGCATGTAATGATATACATAGATGGTGCGACTTCTTTACGCTTTCCAAGAGCAACTTTTAAGAGAGGATAAGCAATAAATCCGAACGCAATACCATCAGCGATACTATATGTGAGCGGGATCATAACGATAATTAAAAACGCTGGGAATCCTTCTGAAAAATCGTTCAAAGGAATTTGTTGAATGCTTGTAATCATCAAACCGCCAATAATAATTAAGATTGGTGCAATGGCACTATCAGGAATTAGTTTGACAAACGGAAGAGCAAACAGTGATGCGAAAAATAACATCCCTGTAACGATAGACGTCAGACCTGTCTTACCGCCTGCAGTAATACCCGCGGCACTTTCTACTGTTGAAACGGTAGGGCTTGTGCCAAATAGACCACATGTCATTGCTGAAATAGCATTTGCTTGGTAAGCACGTGGGAATTTACGATCATCTTCTAATAAACCATGTAAAAGTCCCATGTTCTCAAAAATAAGCACCATGCTTAAGGAGAATGTTGCAATCCAAAACGGTAAGGAAGAAAGTTTCCCAAATGACATAGCTCCAAATACATCTCCGTAATTAGTAAATGAAAATGAGCTATTTCCTACTTGGCTTGTATCAACAAGGCCGAATAGCCATGCAATACCAGTTCCAATTGCAATCGTCCATAAAAAGTTTCCACGTACATTACGAATAAATAACACAAGTGCAACAATTAGAGTAAGTAATGTCGCAAGAACGACAGGGTTACTTAATTTCCCCATTGCAACAGCGGTGTTCGGATTCGAAACGACTAAACCACCTTTTTGCAAACCGATGAAAGCTAAAAATAAACCGATGCCGACAGTAATGGCTTCCTTTAATGACTTTGGAATCGATAACGAAAGCACGCGAGCAATCGGTGTAAACGCGGCAATTGCAAAAATAATACCGGCGATAAAAACAGCTGCTAATGCTTCTTGCCAAGCTAGACCGAGCGTATGCACAGCAGTGTACGTGAAGAATGCATTTACACCCATACCAGGTACAAGGATAGCAGGTGCATTTGCCCAAAACGCCATCATTAGACATCCGACAAATGAACTGAAAACAGTTGCCAAAATTCCTGCTTCAAGAGGAATGCCGGCATCTGATAAGATTGACGCATTTACAATCATAATATAAACGATTGTGAAAAATGACGTGACTCCAGCTAAAATTTCTTGTTTTGGTGATGTTTGGTGTAAGTCTAATTTAAATGTTCTTTCAAGTATTCCTTTCATGTTAAACCTTCTTTTTCATATCCCTCTCCCACCCGTGATATCCCTTTTGTAAGAGCTCACCGTCCTTTATTATATCAGAACATGATGTTTTTACAACAATGAAAATGATAACGGTTACTTAAAAATTAAAATACATTATAAATACGTAAAAACAGCTCGGATTGAAGAGATAATTTCTAACTCCCCTGATTGAATGGGGGGAGCTGCCTGAGCATGTAAAGTAGCATAGGATGTAATTTCTCTTGGCAATTGAGCAGATTCTTCAACGAGTGAGAGTGGCACAGGATTAATGTTTAAATTATATGAATTCGCAATTGTACGAGCTTTTTCTACTGCTTGTTGCAGGGCTTGAATGAGAGCTTGCTCATAATACTTATTTGGATGAGATATTCGAAAACGTAACCCTTTTGCTACATTTGCTCCATTTGTAACAGCTATATCATATACTTCCCCTGCTTTTTGCACATTTAAAACGGTAATTTCATACAAATGCTCCACACGGTAGCCTTGCAGTAATGCTTTATCATTTACATATTCGTATTGTGGAGTAATCGTATAAGAAATGGTTTCTATATCTTTATCGGCAATACCAAGCTGTTTCAGCGCATCAAGTAATTGTCTAGACTGCACTGCATTTTCCTCTTGCGCTTGTTTTACGTTTTTATGGTCTGTTCGGATTCCAAGCGTTAATATAACAACATTTGGTTTTGCTTTTACAACGCCTTCACCTTGTACAGTAATAGTAGCTTCTTTACCAGTATTCGTCGTACGGGCATTATGTAAATACGGATTCATTCCACCTTGCATTTACGCTCACCATCCTTTTTTATATGTATATGTGTGAACAAAAAAGAAAATCGTATGAAAAAAGTTACATAAATGAGAATCAAGAGGAAAGAAAGCATATACAACATAGGTATTTATAGATTATAATATGTATAAATATGATAAAAAAGGGACGAGGCTAGTGAACGAAAAAAGAGAAACACTGATTTTAGATTTATCTGCATCATTTCGAAAGATGATACGTTTATTACAAAATGATATTAATACACGTTTTTCAGAGCATATGCCATATAATGAATTCTCTGTATTACGTGCGTTGTTTTTAAAAAGTCCACAAATGGCTTCGCAAATTGCGAGTGAAGTAAACGTAACCTCCAGTCATATTACAGCTGTAACAGATCGTCTCGTACGAAAAGGGTTTGTAGAGAGAAAGCGTTCTAATTCAGACCGTCGTATCGTGTATTTAGAAATTACAGAACACGGAAGAGAAGTAACGGAAAAACTTGAAGCTGTGCGTAAAGAATATTATAAAGAGAGATTTAAAGGTTGGAGCGACCAAGAAATAGAAATGGTTTTAGAGTTATTTGGCCGCGTATTATAATAAATGAGGATAGGAAGCAAAAGCTTTCCTATCCTTTTTCTTTTGAATAAAAATATTTTGAAACTCCGATACTTTAATTAAAAAGAATCGGAGGGGAAATTATGAAATACATGATTGTAATTGCTGTTGGAGTTGGAATCTTTTTCTGTCTTAATACATTCACGTATGCTGATACACCTATTGAAGTTGTACAAAAAGAAGTAAAGTACATTGAAAATGATAACACTGTCTTATATTCAAAATTATGGGTTCGTTCCATGCAAAATGCAGTATTATTCCACCACAGTGATAATATTCGTAAGCAAGATACATTGCGTAATGTAACAAGTTCATCGCTCGTTAAAGCGAAGCAATTGCCGTTTAAGAAAGCAGCTACTTACATTCCAAGATTAGCGCAATATGTATCAAAAGCTGGTAAAGAAAATATTCAAGTGTACTACATTGCGGTGCACTATAATGTGAAAAAAGAAAATGCGTATCAATTAAATGGCATGAACTATTTTCTACAAGTGTTTCTGAAAGAGCGCGGAGAATGGAAAATTACTGAAAGTGTAGTCGCACCAACAGAGCAAATTGTACAAAATGGTGATGGATTTGGAATGAAAGAAGAGATGGTGTATGGGGATAGGAGAGAGAATGTGAAGTAACCTCCTCTAAGTGAGGAGGTTACTTCGTATGGAGTAATGATTTTTTTATTTTAATCCTAAAGAAAATCTTTTCTTTAATATGCGAGATAACACGAGGTAACTAATTAGACCAGTTAAGAAAAAGCCAATATAATACCCAACTATTGAGTTTATTCCTCCTATTAAACGCCCACCAAATAGGGCGAAGCAAGCTACAGTACATACTATAAAAGGCTTGTGGAGTTTTGAGAATAAAAGTAATTTACCGTTTTGTTCATTGGGTGATCGTGTATATAAATAGGTACCTAAAGGTAATAAAACAAGTATATACATAATTGTGCTTAATAAGTTCCAAGCAGAAGGTATTTTTGAAAAATTAGGTTCATTTATTCGTTTTCCGTTTTCATCTGTATAAGCTGATTGTGGATCATAATCGAATCTAATCTCTAAGTCTTCAATAGGTGAAAGTATACCTACATGTGATGAAGCTGATACGTATTGATTTTCAATGTTATAAGTTTTCTCGTGAGTTCCGTACAGGTGAACTGAAATAACCCCAGCAAAAAGCAATGCCAATCCGTATGGTAAAATAAACATAATACCAGTGAGTACACTTTGGGAAAATATGTTGGCAGTTATTGTTCCCATAAATAATGCTAAAGTATAAATAGCGATTAGCACAATGGCTGTATAAAGAAAATAGGAATGAAATGGCGAAAATAACTGGTATTTATTATGAAAGGTCGTCTTTTTTAAAATTGTGAAAAGTCCCCAATTTATTGTATAGACAGCAATAATGTTAAAAACCCCTAATAACCATTTTGTAAGAAATATATCTCTTCGCTTAAAAGGCATTGACCATAAAGATTCCATGGTTTGGTTATGGCGCTCCCACCCAATTAGCACGCATGCTAAAGCAATAATTACTATTCCTTGTACAAGTAAATGGTCTTCAGGGCTAAGGAAATATTGATAATAGTATTTGATTTTTTTCGTGGTAGTTTGTGAAAAATGAAAGGCCTTCGCAGCATCTAAATAATATTTATAAGATAGTGTATAGAAGCTAGTAATCCAAAAAAGCCAAATGAAATATTTTCCTTGTTTATAGCTTTGTAACCATAATGCTTGTTGAAACATAGGATCTCTCCTTTATAAAACTTTATAATTTGTAAGACGTGAGAGTGCAAAATAGCTGATGTTTCCAAATAAAATCAACCCGAAATAATAGCTAAATATCAAATCAAAATAGTGCAACATGCTCCCACCGATTAAAGCGAAATAGAAAGTTGTCCCAAAAATCCATAGTTTTTGTTTCTTTTGAAATGAAAATACTTTTTTATTATTTTCATTAGGTGAATGCTTATATAAAATAAATCCTAGTAATAAGAAGCATATTGTATATAGAATGGGTACTAGCAATATTTTAGGGGAACTATAGTTATAAAATACAGGTCCTTTCTCTTTATTTGTTTGGTTCCTCATATCATAATTATATCGAATACTAAAATTATGTATGGGAGCAAGAATTTCTGTTTGTTTGTCTAAATGATAGACTGCTTCATATTTATTTGAAGAATGTGCTGTATCCATATTTAAATGTGCATCATAAAAAGAGAAGAGCAAAGAAAAAATCCCATACCCTTTGATTAAATATAAAACACAGAAGGTACCTTGAGAAATGATACTTCCTGTAAAAGTTCCAATACACAAAGCTGTAGTATAGAGTGCAATATAAGTAATAATTGCATAGAAAAAGTATCTATGGAAAAAGCTGAATGACTGAAATTCAAAGTGAATTGTCGTTCTATATACAAAGTACATTAGAGCCCAACATAGCAAAAAGCATGTGACAATGTGAATAATGCCAAATAACCATTTTGAAAAGAAGATGGTGCTACGTTTAAAAGGCATTGCCATTAAAGAGTCACTCAACTTTATATTGCTACGTTCCCATCCAATCATTAAGCAAGCTAGTGTAATGATAGAGAGGATAATGATAGATTTGTCATCTGAAAAATAGTAATCGTAATAAAATTCTCCAGTTGGATTATATTTATAGAAAAAGTTCATCTGTTTTTGAGATTCCTTATAGTATTGATAAGGAAAGACATACATACAAACTAAAAACAGTATTAGTATCGCATATTTCCCGCGCTTCCAATTCGACATCCACAACGCCCTATGAAACATACCCATCCTCCTCAAGTGTCGTAACGAAGACATCTTCGAGTGACATCGCTAATTCTTCAATGAGTATTGGTTGTTCCTTGTAAAACTTCTCCAGTGTTGCAGCTACGTTTCCTTCAATTAAAATCGTATATACTTTTCCCGTTTGATTTAATATTTTAATATTGCTTAAGTTTTCAAGTTTTTGAGGTAGTGATCGCTCGTAAGCGACTTGAATTTTGGCATAGCGTGATTTTGCATCGTCTAGTGATGTAATAGAAGCTACTGTATGTCCTTTTAAAATAATGATTGTATCTGCGATTTTTTCAACTTCATCTAAATGATGAGTAGAGATAAAAATCGTAATCTCTTTTTCAGCTACTTCTTCAACGAGAAATTGTAGGATTTGTCTTTTAACAATAGGGTCAAGTCCATTTGTCGGTTCATCTAAAATGATGTATTCCACTTTTGCAGAGAAAGCTAAAATAATAGCAAGTAATGCTTTCATTCCTTTTGAATAACTACGAATTCGCTTGTTTGGTAAATTAAAGCGTTCTAATAGTTGATAGAAATATTGCTCATCGAATGCTGTATAAACGGCTTTGTAAAACTTCACGATCTCTTTTACTGTATATCCATTCAGTATGTTAGTAGAATCAGGAACGTAAACAACCTTTTGCTTAATCTCAGGGTGTTTATGAACATCTATATCCTCATATGTAATAGTTCCTTCATCCGGGTCTAAAATTCCAACCATCGTTCGTAATAAAGTTGTTTTCCCTGCACCGTTTCTACCGAGCAATCCGACGATACTACCTTTTTGTAATGTGAAAGAAACATCGTCTAAAATTGTTTGATTATCAATTATTTTCTTCAAGTTTGTCACTTTCAGCATCTGTACTTCCTCCAATCTCTTTGTAGTATGAATCTATCCAATCGTGAATTTTATCTTTCGTAATCCCAAGATAAGAGGCTTCTAGTAATAATTGATGAAATTGCTTTTCAACCATAGCGATTTTCCTTTCGTCTAATGTTGGGGTAATCGATTGGGATACAAATGTTCCTTTTCCTCGTAACGTTTCAATAATCCCTTGTCGCTCTAACTCTTGATACGCTTTACTAACTGTATTTGGATTTATAACGAGCAATGAAGCGAGCTCGCGTACAGAAGGAAGCTTATCATTTGGAGCTAGCATGTTTTTCAATACGAGTTCTTTTATATTTCGAACAATTTGTTCCCATATCGGAGTGTTGCTTCTTGGATCAAGTTGAATATGCAAGAGCAATGTCTCCTTCCTAATATGCATTAAGTGTACTACTGTGTGTAATACACTTAATACAATAAAGACATTAATCTCCGTTGTCAACAGAAAATAATAGAAAAATATGGTATAAAAACGTATTAAATGGAAAAAATAGGTTTGATATAGAATGGAGGGTTAGTCATGAAGCGAGTTTTTGGAATACTTGTTTGTTTCATGTTATTGCTTTCTGGTACTTCAGTTAGTTTCGCACAATCCGAGAAAACGAAAACGGAGAAAACAGAAGGGGAAACAACGCCGAAGTTAGCTGAGCAAGCATCATCAGCAATCGTCATTGAGCAAGATACGGGTAAAGTTTTGTTTGAGAAAAATCCGAATGAAAAATTACCACCTGCTAGTATGACAAAGATTATGACAATGTTATTAATCATGGAACAAGTTGAAAAAGGGAAATTAAAACTAGACGATAAAGTACGAGCAAGTGAACACGCAGCTTCAATGGGTGGGTCGCAAATCTTTCTAGAGCCTGGGGAAGAAATGACAGTCAATGAAATGTTGAAGGGAATTGCGATTGCATCTGGAAATGACGCATCTGTCGCGGTTGCTGAGCATATCGCCGGTTCAGAAGAAGGTTTTGTCAATATGATGAACAAAAAAGCGAAGGATTTGGGACTGAAGAATACGCATTTTCAAAATCCAACAGGACTTCCAGCGAAAGATCATTATTCCACAGCAAATGATATGGCAATTATGGCGAAAGAATTAATGAAGTATCCGCTTATTCGAAAATACACAGGAAAATATGAAGATTATTTACGTGAAAATACGGATAAAAAGTTTTGGCTTGTTAATACAAATAAGTTAGTTCGTTTCTATCCAGGAGTAGATGGAGTAAAAACGGGTTTTACAACAGAAGCAAAGTATTGTTTAACGGCATCAGCTGAGAAAAATGGAATGCGGGTTATTTCAGTTGTAATGGGTGCACCTACATCAAAAGAACGCAATAATCAAGTGACGAAGCTCCTTGATTATGCATTCGGACAATATATGACAAAGAAATTGTATACACGCGGTGAAAAGATCAAGACTGTACAAGTAGGAAAAGGTAAGAAGGAAAAAGTAGATTTAGTTGCATCAGATAATGTATCGCTTCTTATGAAAAAAGGCGAAAATATGGACAAAGTAAAGCAGGAAGTTATCGCAGAAAAGAAAGTGAAAGCACCGATTAAAAAAGGTGATGCGCTTGGGACACTTGTTATTAAAAAAGATAAAAATGTTTTATTAAAGCAGACAATTGTAGCAAAAGAAGATGTTGAGGCGGCAAGCTGGTGGGAGTTATTTAAAAGAAGTTTTGGGATGTTTTCAACATCAAAATAGCGGCAAAGATTTTGCCGCTTTTGTGTGCGTATTTGTAGAATAATTGCTGAAAGCTTCACATTATGGCGAAATAGTACTTCTTTTGTCAGTAGGGAGGATTCTTATTTTATATCACGAAAATCTTATGTAAATGAGTAAAGTTTGAGCATAAGGAGGAAATCGTGTGAGTCTTTCCATGCATTTAGAAGTAAAGCGTGATGTCTTATGTGTAAGGCTAGCGGGTGAATTAGATCATCATACCGCTGAAGAGTTGCGAACGAAAGTAACTGATATGATTGAGACGCATGGTGTGCACCATATTGTATTAAGCCTAGAGAATTTAACATTTATGGATAGCTCTGGTTTAGGCGTTATATTAGGACGATATAAGCATGTTAAGGGATTAGGCGGGGAGATGGTTGTCTGTGCAATTTCACCTCCTGTTAAGCGTCTGTTTGAAATGTCGGGTCTATTTAAAATTGTTCGTTTGGAAGAAAGTGAAGCGCATGCGCTCGCGACGTTGGGGGTGGCATAAATGAGAAATGAAATGAACCTTCAATTTTCAGCGTTAAGTCAAAATGAATCGTTCGCTCGTGTAACAGTTGCTGCTTTTATTGCACAATTGGATCCAACGATGGAAGAATTGACAGAGATTAAAACAGTTGTGTCAGAAGCAGTTACAAATGCAATTATTCATGGATACGAAGGAAATGCAGAAGGTGTTGTTTATATTTCGGTGATTTTGGAAGAAGCAATGGTGAAACTCACGATTCGAGATGAAGGGGTTGGCATCTTTAACCTGGATGAAGCAAGACAACCACTTTTTACAACTAAACCTGAATTAGAGCGTTCCGGAATGGGATTTACTATCATGGAAAATTTTATGGATGAAGTAGAGGTTATTTCAAACGAATCTTTCGGGACAACAATCCATTTGACAAAATACTTATCAAATAGTAACGCTCTATGCAATTAAGGAGAATTGCCTATGGACATTGAGGTCAGAAATGAGAAGAAGAAGCCTCAGCTAAAGGACCAAGAGTTAAAAGCGTTAATTCAAAAAAGTCAAGATGGAGATCAACAGGCGAGAGACACGATTGTCCAAAATAATATGCGTCTCGTATGGTCGGTTGTACAGCGTTTTCTTAATCGAGGATATGAACCAGACGATTTATTCCAAATTGGATGTATCGGACTCTTAAAATCGGTAGATAAATTCGATTTATCTTTCGACGTGAAATTTTCAACATATGCAGTTCCAATGATTATTGGAGAAATACAGCGATTTTTACGTGACGATGGATCTGTCAAAGTAAGTCGCTCTTTAAAAGAAACCGGCAATAAAATTCGAAAGATGAAAGATGAGCTTTCGAAAGAGTTTGGAAGGGCTCCAACGATTAATGAAGTAGCAGAAGCACTCGAACTAACACCAGAAGAAGTGGTTCTTGCTCAAGAAGCAAGTCGGGCGCCATCTTCCATACACGAAACTGTATATGAAAATGATGGAGATCCCATTACAATTTTGGACCAAATTGCGGATCAAACCGAAACAAAATGGTTTGATAAGATTGCTTTAAAAGAAGCAATTAGGGAGCTCGATGAACGAGAACGCTTAATTGTATACTTGCGTTACTATAAAGATCAAACACAATCAGAAGTAGCAGAGCGCATCGGTATTTCACAAGTGCAAGTTTCAAGGCTTGAAAAGAAAATATTAAAACAGATGAAAGATCGAATAGATGAATAGCATCTATTCGATTTTTTATTTTGCCTCAAATGAGATTATCTCAATTATTAACTAAATTCACATAATTCATTTGTAATTAGGAAAATTTGGAGTGAAATCCGAGTGTAAACTTGTCATAAAGGGGAAGGAAATAAGGAAACGAGGCAACAATGGAGGACGAGGGCTGGTTTTATTTTCATAGCAATTGGTTCTGCCGTTGAATTAGGGAACATATGGCGTTTTCCTTATACAGCATAGGAAAATAGGGGAGGCACATTCTTTTTACCGTACTTATTTGCATTATTAACGACTGGTATCTCATTAGTAGCGTTCGAATTTGCTCTTGGCCATCGTCATCGCGGATCAGCGATTATGATGATGATTATAGGCATGGTAGTCATTTGGAGAGGACTCGCATTAAGTATTGCAAACCTATTTAAGAAAAAGAAAGCATAAGTTCAAAACATTTGTATCAAAACGGTACAGATGTTTTTTTATGAAAAAATTGTATTAGAAAAAAATCCAATAACCATACTACAACTACGAGGAAGAGTGAAAGGATGACTATAGCTTGGAACAAACAATATACCTCAAAATGAGAAATCGTTTAAAGGTCTCTCCTTCATATGAAGTGAGACTTAAAGATATCGCTCAAATCGTTGGAGATTCTAGTGTGGTTGAAACTGTGCAAAATGAGATTGTTTATAAAATTACCGCACGTGATAAGACGCATGTTGTCATTGATGTGATGAAAGTAATTGAGATTATTCAACAAAAGATGGAGCACATACAAATTAATTTACTTGGTTCTGGACAAACTCTTGTTGAAATTATATATGACAGGAAGAATGTGAATCCTATCTTCTTCGGACTTGTTTGGACATTACTTTTTGTTGGTGCCGCTCTTGCCATCATTTATTTTCATGAAGATGTAAGTATGCAACAAGTGCATCAACGTTTATATTACATGATTACGGGAGAAGTTAATGAACAACCGCTTTTATTCCAAATCCCTTATTCATTAGGACTTGGATTAGGTATGGTCTTATTTTTTAATCATGTATTTCAAAAACGAATTAATGAGGAACCGAGTCCCTTAGAGGTTGAAATGTTTCAGTATCAACAGTCACTCGATCAATATGTCATCGTGCATGAGAATAAGGAGAGTACAAAAAAAATTGCAGATGATTGAGTATGGAGTGGTTATCTTAATTGGCCTTGCTGGAGGGATTGCAGTGGGTGGTGGGTATGTTGCGTTTTTGGCAGTTCTCGGTGTAATTCCTCGTTTAGCACAGTTAACAAGAAGTGGTCATCGTATGAAATATTTCGAGTGGGCAGTTATTATTGGCACTTTAACTGGATCATGGTGCAGCTTAAAGAACATCACGTTTCAAACATCTCAATATTGGCTTGTTGTATTAGGTATATTTTGTGGCACTTTTGTTGGAATGCTAGCAGCGGCATTAACAGAAGTCTTAAATGTATTACCTATTTTAGCGAAACGAGTAGGGGTAGATGGCAAAATTGTTATTCTCCTCGTTGCCCTTGTGCTTGGAAAAGTAATAGGCTCATTGTTTCACTGGATTTACTTCGTAAAGTAGGAGGTGATATACGAATGGCAAAAAAGAAATTAAAAGAGGATTACATAAATAAAGTAAAAGATTATCATCCGAAGCCTAACTATTTGATGAATTGTGTGAAAGCATTTCTTGTAGGGGGGCTTATCTGTACAGTCGGAGAAGTACTGATGAAGTTTTATATACATTGCTTTCACTTTAGTGAACAAGAGGCAGGAAACCCTACAATCGCAACCCTTGTATTATTATCAGCGATATTAACTGGGCTTGGTGTATATGACAAAATTGGGCAATTTTCAGGGGCTGGTTCGGCAGTTCCTGTTACTGGATTTGCTAATTCGATGGTCAGTGCGGCAATGGAGCACCGCAGTGAGGGGATTGTCTTAGGTCTTGCTACCAATATGTTTAAGCTTGCTGGAAGTGTCATTGTATTTGGGGTCGCCAGCGCATATATTATTGGTTTAATTCGATATACTTTTAAAATTTTAATGTCGTAAAGGGGGAGTAATATGAGATTGACAGGGAAGCAAACGTGGGTATTTCAAAATGATATCTTCGTAAATGCAATGGGTACGGCTGTCGGTCCGAAAGAAGCAGAAGGCCCTCTTGGAAAAAGTTTTGATATTTCATATGCAGATTTACACTGCGGAGAAGAAAATTGGGAACTTGCTGAACGAAGGTTAATGTCAGATTCAATTCAACAAGCGATGCAAAAAGGAAATATAAAAAATTCGGAAATCGATTTCTTCCTAGCAGGAGATTTATTAAATCAAACGGTAACAGCAAATTATGTCGCTCGTGAACTTGAAATTCCTTTTTTAGGAATGTTTAGTGCTTGTGCGACTTCAATGGAAACTTTAGCACTTGGTTCAGCTTTTGTTGATGGTGGTTTTGCTAATCGCGTACTTGCTACAGTGAGCAGCCATAACGCAACTGCGGAAAGGCAATTTCGTTATCCCACGGAGTACGGGGGACAAAGGCCAGGGACAGCAACTTCAACTGTTACTGGAGCGGGATCAATCTTAATTAGCAAAGAGAAAAGTGCTATTAAAATAACAGCTGCGACAATTGGAAAAGTACAAGACTTAGGGATAGCGAATCCTTTTGATATGGGTTCGGCGATGGCACCAGCGGCAGCTCATACGATTCAACAGCATTTTGAAGATTTAGGGAGAAATGCCGCTGATTATGATCTTATTGTTACTGGTGATTTATCAGCTATTGGAACGCCAATTACGAAACAACTTTTACTTGAAGAGGGATATGACCTAGGACATATATACAATGATTGCGGGCTAATGATTTACGATTCAAATCAAGAAGAGGTTTTTGCGGGTGGGAGTGGTTGTGCTTGTTCAGCTGTTGTCACATACGGTCATTTATTACGTGAAATGCAAAAAGGGAATTTACAACGTATTTTTGTCGTTGCGACTGGAGCGTTATTAAGTCCGATGATGATGCAACAAAAGGAAACGATCCCGACGATTGCACACGGTGTTGTATTCGAAAGAGTTAAAGGGGGGTGAATTGTGGATTTCATATATGCATTTATTGTAGGAGGAGCTATTTGTGTCATAGGGCAACTATTATTGGATTTTGCAAAATTAACACCAGCTCATTTAATGGCAACTTTTGTAGTAGTGGGGACTATTTTAGATGGATTTGGATTATATGATAAACTGATAAAATTTGCAGGAGCTGGGGCAACGGTCCCTATTACTAGTTTTGGACATTCACTTTTACACGGAGCAATGCAAGCGGCAGAAAAACATGGATATTTAGGAATTGGTATTGGCATGTTTAGTTTAACTTCTGCAGGTATTTCAGCAGCGATATTATTTGCGTTTTTTGTAGCACTTATATGTAAACCGAAAGGATAAATCAAATGAGACGAAGGGTTATTTTGGTGACAGATGGAGATGAATATGCAAAGCGGACAATTGAGCTGTTAACAAAGGAATTCGGGGGAAGGTGTATTTCAGCATCGCAAAGCAATCCGACCAAATTGACAGGAAAGAAAATTGTTGAGCTTATTATGCAAACGCCATATGACCCTGTATTTGTCATGTTTGATGACAGCGGATTTATTGGAGAAGGCTCAGGTGAAAAGGCGTTAAAGTACGTGGCAACACATAAACAAATTGATGTTCTTGGTATTTTAGCAGTAGCATCCAATACGCATCATTGGGAGTGGGCGCGTGTAGATGTCAGTGTAGATCGGGAGGGTAACTTAACAGAATACGGTGTTGATAAGTTTGGACTTCCAGATGGTGAAATAGGCAGAATTAGTGGAGATACAATTTATTGTTTAGATGAATTAAATGTCCCAATAATTGTTGGAATCGGTGATGTTGGGAAAATGTATGGGAATGATGAATGGGAGAGAGGATCACCAATTACAAAGAAAGCAATTCAGTTAATTTTAGAAAGGAGTGGATTTTATGACAAAACAAAAGAAAGTTAACATCCCGATTTCATCCTTTTTGAGTGATAACGAAAATTATTTAAAACAAACAGTCGGACTCGGTGTTACATTTGATGTCGGAATCCGTAAATTTCAAATTCTTGATAAAGAAATTGGTGTGCTATTTGTAAATGGACTTTGTGATACAAACTATATTATCCCTATTTTAGAAGAAGCGGTGGATACAAATGAAATAAGGAATGTTGAGGAAGATACGGTCAAGCTTTTAGAAAATCGATTAATTCATCAACAAGTAAGTAAAGTTAAAACGATGGATGAAGTAATGGTACAAGTATTATCAGGGCTTGTCGTTATTTTTGTAGAAGGCGAAACTGAGGCCTTTGTAATAGATGTTCGTAGTTATCCAGGACGGACACCGACAGAGCCAGATACAGAAAAAGTAGTGCGTGGGGCGAGAGATGGATTTGTTGAAAATATTGTTGTAAATACAGCTTTAATTCGTAGACGAATTCGCGATCCACGCCTGAGAAACGAAATTATTCGCGTAGGAGATAGGTCACAAACGGATATTTGTATTACTTATGTTCAGGATGTGGCAAATCCAGATTTAGTAAAGATTATAAAGCAAGAATTAAATAACATTGAAGTAGATGGCATTACAATGGCGGATAAAACAGTGGAAGAATTTGTAGTAAAGCAAAGCTATAATCCCTTTCCGCTCATTCGTTACACAGAAAGGCCAGACGTAGCTTCGAATCATTTGTTAGAAGGACATGTATTAGTTATTGTTGATACATCGCCAAGTGTTATGATTACGCCGACAACTTATTTTCATCATTTGCAGCATGCGGAAGAATTTAGACAAAACCCAGCTGTCGGTACATTTTTACGATGGATTCGTTTTTTAAGTGTAATATTCTCTTTATTTTTATTGCCATTTTGGTTAGTTTTTGTATTTGAGCCAACATTGTTACCAGAAAAACTAGCTTTCATTGGACCGAATAAAATGACACACTTACCGATTCTCTTACAAGTTCTGATGGCAGAAGTCGGGCTTGAGTTTTTACGGATGGCCGCGATTCATACACCGACACCGTTGTCGTCAGCGGCAGGTTTAATTTCAGCCATATTAATTGGACAAATTGCGATTGATGTAGGGCTATTTGTACCAGAAGTTATTTTATATGTAGCGGTTTCAATGGTTGGATCGTATGCAACACCAAGTTATGAACTAGGACTTGGGAATAAAATTGGAAAATTATTTGTTATTATTTTAACCGGCCTATTTCATGAAATGGGATTTGTTATCGGAATGACGATGTTAATTTTATTTTTAACATCTATTAAGAGTTTACAAACACCATATTTATGGCCTTTTTTACCGTTTGATTGGGGAGCGCTAATAAAAATTTTACTCCGCCCAACTATGTCTAGCTTAAAAGTGCGCCCAAGTATTGTGCGCCCGCAAAATATAAGAAGGCAAAAATAAGCAGGATGATTCTCCTGCTTATTTTTTATTAAAAAATTTATCGTTTTTTAACAAAAAACAAACATTTTTTTCGTACACTTAGAGTAGATATTGTGTATGAAAGGGGAAGAAAGCATGATTAAACTATTTGTAAGTGATTTAGATGATACACTCGTTTATAATGTGAGCCATATGTATAAGGAAGATGAACAAGCACTTTGCTGGTTGGCTGAAAAGGGGACAAATATTTGCTTTGCTTCTGGCCGTTTTACACATCGAATTCATGAGGTAGTAAGGAGGTTTTCATTCCCATACTATACGACTGGTTTGAATGGAGCTACTATGTTATTGCCAGATGGACAAATATTTCACGAATCAACATTTGATAATGGGATTGCCCAGGAAATATATCGATATATACACGAAAAAGGGTTAGCTGATATTGTTTGTGCAAAGGAGCAGAGATATACAAAAAAGAAAAACGAACACCATCATATTTTTGAAGAGTATATGGGGGTACATATTGCTGAGATAGAAATGTTAGAAGAACAGTTTGGTAACACAGTTCACCCAGCTAAATTGTTTGTATACGGAGACGAGGAAAAGATTGTACCATTGGATAAAGAATTACGGAACACCTTTTATGGGAAAGCAGAGATTTTTATATCAGGAAAACGTTATGTTGATATTATGCCAATGGGGGTAAGCAAGGGGAGCGCGTTGAAACGGTTAATAGATCATTTGAAAATAAAGGAAAATGAAGTTGCTTGTATTGGAGATTCTTTTAATGATATTTCTATGTTTGAAGTAACTCCGCATTCGTTCACACTTCATCATGCTCATCCGTATGTTAAAGAGAAAGCGAGTCATGTTGTTCGTTCTGTCGAAGAAGCTGTTATGAAATTACCGTTACTTGTATAAAAAGAAGCTCGTCAGCGACGAGCTTCTTTTTACTTGAACAATGATTTAATAAAATCAATGATACTGGAGAAGAAATCTTTTACTTTGTCTAGGAAACCTTGTCCCTCTTCAGATCCTAAGAAGGCTGACACGTGATCTTTTGCTTTGTTTAATTGGCTACCAACTTGGTTCCAGTCAATATTTAAATTTTTCATTTTATCAAATAGAGAAACTAAGTCATCTAATTGCTCATCTGTTAATGTAATACCGAGTTGATCAGCAATCTTTTTAATTAATGAACGTAAATCTTCTGTTGTTTTCGGTTGTTCTTTCGCAATTTCTTCTTTTACTTTTGCAACAAGTTGAACCGCTTTTTCTTCACCGATTTTATCACCAAGTTTAGCTGTTTGTACCATTTCTTCATTGGCTACTTTTTTAACATCTTCCGGAATTGCTTTATTTGATGTTGTTTCATAAGCCTTCATTAGACCTGTTAAAGCAGCAGTTCCTGAAACTTTAAATGGTGCAGTAATTTGAATCTCCGCATCTTTCACACCCGCTGTAATTAACGCGTTTGTGTACATTGCATCTGTTACCGAATTAATGTTTTTTGAGCGTACAATGAGACCAGATCCTGGTTTTGTGTACGTAATCATAGAAGAGGAAATGGCTCTCGTACCAATTTGTGCTTTTGGAACGACACCTTCTAGAAATTTATGTTCTTCCGCATTAGATACAGTGATAATTTGCGCATCTTTTGGTGCTTTCATTTCTTTCAAAAGATCTTGTTTTTGTTGTTCGGATAAATTTTCTCCTAGTGTAACAATTGATTCTCCCTCGATTATGTCTGCAAATGAAGCTGCTGGCATCATAAATACCGTAACAGCTAATAGCAGAGCTAATAATTTCGTTTTCACGAAAAATCGCTCCCTTTCTCTTTCTAGAATTTTCGGGCAACACAGTTATTATAGTATATTTTTCTTATTTGTCACCTGACTTCTTCCACATTTCAAAAAAGAAGTATGTAGATTGTCGGATTCTTTTTGTTTCTGGCGATGAATATGGTAATATAGTGCTGAGATAGTTGAAAGGAGACATAACGTATGAAAACTTTAGGATACATATTAATGGAAAATGGTGAAAAAATCGAGTTAGAATTTTTCCCAGAAGAGGCACCAAAAACTGTAGAAAACTTTAAAAAATTAGCAGAGCAAGGATTTTATGATGGTGTTACATTCCACCGCGTTATTCCTGGCTTCGTAAGCCAAGGTGGAGACCCAACAGGAACAGGAGCAGGTGGCCCAGGTTACTCTATTCCATGTGAAACTGATGGAAATCCTCATAGACACCTTGTTGGCTCACTTTCTATGGCACATGCTGGCCGTAATACAGGTGGTAGCCAATTCTTTGTTGTTCATGAGCCACAACCGCATTTAGATGGTGTACATACTGTATTTGGTAAAGCGACAAGCGGTATTGAAACGGTATTAAACATGCGTCAAGGCGATGTAATGAAAGAAGTTAAAGTTTGGGAAGAATAAGTTGTGAGAGAAGGAGAGCGATTTTGCTCTCTTTTTTTGTTTGAAAAAACAGGAATTTGTGAATGGAATGAAGTAAATGATAAAGAGAGAACTAAGAGTGATTTTTTTTCTGGATTCAAAACATGTTGCAGTGGGAACAAAGATTTAAAAAACATATAAAATATAGCAGAGATTATATGACTATATGAAAAATTTTTATACAAAAAGATAGTGTAATAATGGGTTATATATATATTTGACTTTCCACGGTTCTCTTTGTATGATTATCAAGTTGTTTTTTCGGCTCTTCTCACTCCAATGAAAATATTGTAAAATAGATGTGATATGAAATAGTGGCTTGAGGGGAAAAATAGTTTGTAACTTTTGTAAGAAGGGATAAGGGTTATGTTAATTCGTTTTAAAAAAAGTTATGAAAAGATTGCAATGGGGCTTCTGTCATTTATGCCAACTGAAAAAGATGTAAAAACATTACAATTGACGATGAAAGACTACGATTCAAAAGATCAATGGCAATTGTATTTGTGGAAGCAAAATGAGGATTTTGTTGGGATAATGGGGATTGTGAAAAAAGAGGATCATGTATTAGAGATTCAACATTTGAGCGTGAACCCATCTCATCGTCATATGGGAATTGGGACAAAGATGGTTCAAGAATTAAAAAATAAGTTTCCTGAAGTTACAATTTGCGGAAATGAGCAAACAGCAAGTTTTTGCGAAAAGTGTAAAGGTTTTGAACAAAATATACATTCATGAAAGCAGAGATAGCCAGCTTGTTATCCCTGCTTTCTTTTTTTTAGTTGCTCGTTTCTTTCTGAAATTATATTGTTTCTATTACGTAATGTATGCTTATGAATAATGTATTCACTAGGGGAGGCAGTTATGTTTTTCCAAGATAAGCCTTGTTCAGTACATAATTCGATGCATCGTTTTTCTAAAGAAGCTTCTGAAAAGGGTAAAAATATCGGTGAAAAAGGCCTTTTCCTATAAATGAATTGTAATTGTTCTTTCAGTAAAGATATAAGTTGTTTATGATCTATTCCTAGTAAAGCTACGTGGTGGCTTTCTTTTTCTAAAATTGTTATTGCACTTTTCATCATTTTGGATGCACCGTTCCAATTTGAACGTCTTTGATGGTATAAAGAAACCGCGATTTGAATAAAACCTACCCAGTAGTTATCACGCTCTCCCCTCGGTTTTAATTTCCAATATTCTTCGAGCACTTCATGGCATTCGAAATAATCGTAGTCCCCGTGAAAATGAATTAAAAATTGCATGTATGCTGTAGAATACATTCTTTTCTCTCCTGTCTAACAGTTATATGTACAGTTTATCATATAAGATGAATCGCTATTACTTTAAGGCAGCCATTTATACATAGAAAATAATAAACGACTAGAGAATTGCCTCTAGTCGTTTATTACCTTTTACATTAGCAGAAGCAAGCTGCTCCCACAATGATTAATAAAATAAATAACACAACAAGTAAAGCGAACCCACCGCTAAAACCACAATCAACGTGACCCATAGTTTTTTGACCTCCTACATTGTTCTTACTACACTGTTATCATATGAAGTGGTGGGCATTATGGAATGGGCAGGCGTCTATTTTTAATTAAATTTCTTAAAAAGGTTGGATAGAACATGAGTATGTTCTATACTTATGTTGTTATAGAAAAAATGTGGTGGGATGCTTTGTGCAATATAATTTTAAAGTAGAGGCTTTTGAAGGGCCTTTAGATTTATTGTTACATTTAATACATCGTTATGAAGTCGATATATATAATATTCCTGTAGCAGAGATTACAGAGCAGTATTTATCTTATGTTCATGCGATGAAAGAATTACAATTAGATGTTGCAAGTGAATATTTAGTAATGGCTGCAACGCTATTACAAATTAAAAGTAAAATGTTGTTACCGAAACAAGAGGAAGATGTACCTGACAATGGTGAAGACTTTATAGATGACCCTCGTCAAGAACTGATGGAGAGGTTAATTGAATATAAAAAATATAAACAAGTTGCTGCTGAATTAAAGGAAAGAGAGCAGGAAAGAGCGCAGCTATATACACGTCCACCAATCGATTTTACATCACTTCAGCAAGAAGAGGAGACAAGCTTACCTCTTGATGTTACTTTATATGATATGTTGGCAGCGTTTCAAAAACTAATGCGCCGTAAAAAAGCAAAGAAGCCAGTAACAACGCGAATTACTCGTCAGGAAATACCGATTGAACAGCGGATGACTGATATATTACAACAGTTAGAAACAGTAGGTGGTCGTCAAAGTTTTTATGACTTATTTGCTAATGAAGAGCGTGAAATAATGGTTGTAACGTTTTTAGCAGTGCTCGAATTAATGAAGAATCAACAAATTATTATTGAGCAAGAGCATAATTTTGATGAAATCTTTTTATCACGATCCAATAAATCAGCATAGAGTTGATTTGTTTTATTCAGCTATGTATGGCAGCTTACATATGTAGCAAAAAGATTGTTTATTAAGATGGATAATGAGAGAGAAGGTTTCCCTCTCATTAAAGTTTTAGTGTATCGTTTGGAACAAGAAAAGGAATGTTGAACCGAACGCATTTACTGTGATTCGGTTTTTTTATGGTTATTTTTGTGAAAAGATAGGAGAAAGGAGTTCGTAAAATGGATAGGAAAGAACAAATAGCGATTATAGAAGGACTTTTATTTGTTGCAGGAGATGAAGGGATTTACCCGGAACAAATTGCAAAAGTTCTTGAAATTAAAAAGGAAGATGTAATACATCTTATTGAGGAAATGCAAAAGGAATATGAAGGTTCACATCGTGGGTTACAAATTGTACAGTTTGCAAAAGTATACCGCTTTGCAACAAAGAAAGAGCATGCTTTATATTATCAAAAGTTAATTGAGACCCCAACAGCGGCTTCACTTTCTCAAGCAGCTCTTGAAACATTAGCAATCGTTGCATATCGTCAACCGATTACAAGAACAGAGATGGAAGAGATTCGAGGTGTGAAAACGGACCGAGCATTGCAAACGTTAGTTTCACATTTACTTATAAAAGAAACTGGTAGAGCAGAAGGGCCAGGACGTCCTATATTATATGGGACTACGAAAGAATTTTTAGATACGTTTGGATTACAAACTTTAGAGGATTTACCTCCTCTTTCTGAAGAGAATGAACAAATGAATGAGGCAGATTTATTCTTTGGTTCATTACAGGAGTTATCAAAATAAAAGCTTAGCACTTTGCTAAGCTTTTTTGTATATGAAAGACATAGCGTGCCATACTAAATGAAAAAAGGAGACATGTTATGAAAAGTGTACGGATTATTCTATTGTTGGTTTCTGTTTTATTATGTTTTTCACTAAACAGCACATCAGCTAAAAGATATATGATGTCTATTCATGCCACGTCTTCTTTACAGATAGAGCGCCAGCATTTAGGGAAAATGAAAGTGAGCTTTTTTAAAGTTGGGCAAGGTGATGCTACACTTATTACATTGCCAAATGGTCAAACAGTATTAATCGATGGAGGACCATATGAAGCTGGAGAGGTAATTATTCAAAAGCTAGTTGAAAAAGGAATTAACCATTTAGATGCCGTCATAGGGACTCACCCTGATATGGATCATATAGGCGGACTTATTCCAATTATAGAGCAAATGCCGGTTTCACTCGTATTGGACAGTGGAAAAACGTATAGTTCTTTTACATATCATACGTATAGGAACAATATTAAAAAGAGGGGAATTCCGTTTGTCCGTGTAAAAGAAGGACAATATATACCGCTAGATCCGCATGTTTCGATACAGGTGCTGAATAATGGGAAGTCAAAAGATGAGAATAATGAATCTTCCATTGTTTTAAAGGTTCGATATGGTAAAGCTGATTTTTTATTAATGGGAGATGCGGATGTACGGACGGAAGATGCAATAGTAAAGCAATATGATGTACATGCGGATGTATTAAAAGTAGGTCATCATGGCTCATACACATCGACGAGCGAATCTTTTTTGAATAAAGTAGAGCCGCAATTTTCCATTCTTTCTTACGGCAGTAAAAATCCGTATGGGCATCCTCATCAAAGTGTAGTTAAAAGGTTAAAAAGACATGGTGTAATGATATATGGAACAAATAAACGAACAGTGGAGATGGAAACTGACGGAGACCACATTGCAATGTGGTCAAATATCCCGCTCCCTTTATTAAAATAAGTAATATGGGAAAAGATGCATTGTCTCCTTTTGGAAAAATGAATAACATATATTATAATGGATGAAGAAACAATAAATTTCCTTTTTTGCTGAATGAAGAGGAAATTTCATTAGAATGTATAGACAACTACTTGTGTGTATATTAAGATGGAATTAGGCGAATAAGGTAATAATAACAAGTAGGTATTTCATGGGAAAGGATCGATGAAAATGAAAACGCAAGTTGTCATCAATGCCAAAATTTATACAGGTCAAGAAGTAGTGGAAAACGGATTTATTCGTTACGCAGAAACAATTAAAGAAATTGGTTTGATGGCTCAATATGTATCACAAGAAAATGAAACTGTTTTTGATGCAGCAGGGAAGATTGTGATCCCAGGTATGATTGATGTTCATATTCATGGTGGATACGATATTGATGCGATGGATGCAAATAGCGACGGGTTAGTAACTCTTGGTAAAGAAATGTTAAAAGAAGGAGTTACAACTTACTTCCCAACAACAATGACACAAGCTCCAGAAGCAATTGAGGCAGCTTTAAGTGCTGCAAAAGAGGCGAAAGAAAAAGGAGCACATTTTGAATATATTCATTTAGAAGGACCATATGTTTCAAAAAAACGTGCAGGTGCACAACCGCTTGGGCATATCGTTCCTGCGAATATTGAACAATTTAAACAATGGCAAGAAGCAAGCGGCAATTTAATTAAACTAGTAACGTATGCGCCAGAAGAAGAAGGTGCGATAGAGTTTGAAAAGTATCTTGCTGAAACTGGTGTTGTTGGCACAATGGGCCATACAGATGCGATGGATGCACAATTAAAAAATAGAAAAATTACACATGCAACACATTTATACAATCAAATGCGCGGATTACATCACCGTGAACCAGGTGTTGTTGGTCATGTGTTATTAAATCCAGATGTAATGGTTGAAGTAATTACAGATGGTATTCACATTCACCCAGATATGGTGAAATTAGCATATAAATTAAAAGGATCTAGAAAAGTAAGTGTTATTACAGATGCAATGCGTGCGAAAGGTCTTGAAGATGGATTATATGAACTTGGCGGACAGCCAGTACATGTAAAAGACGGCAGTGCTCGATTAGAAGATGGAACGTTAGCTGGTAGTATTTTGAAAATGGATCAAGCTTTCCGAAATGTAATTGAATTTACAGGATGTTCAATTGAGGATGCAGTGCTTATGACGTCAGTTAACCAGGCAGAAGAGTTTGGATTAAATAATAAAGGTGCATTAGCGGTAGGGAAAGATGCAGATTTTGTTGTAATGACTGAAGATTTACATGTATATGATACGGTTCGTTTAGGAATCCATATGAAGGAAGGGAAGTAATTAGATGAATATTCTTGTTGTAAAAACTCCAGAAGAATTAGCAGAAGCAGGTTATAAATTAATTGAAGAAGTTGTAAAATCAAAAGAAAATCCAACATTAGGAATGGCTACAGGAAGCTCTCCACTAGGTATTTATGCAGAAATACGAAAAAATAAACTTGATACAAGCCGTGTAACCACTGTAAACTTAGATGAGTACGTAAATTTACCACATGAAGATAAAAACAGCTATCATTATTTCATGCAAGAACAGTTGTTTGATCATCTTCCATTTAAACAAACTTATGTACCGAATGGGATGGCAAGTAATTTAGAGGAAGAGTGCAAGCGTTATGAAGGCATTCTAGCAGCTAACCCAGTTGATTTACAGATTCTTGGAATCGGTGAAAACGGTCACATCGGATTTAATGAACCAGGAACACTATTTAATTCTCCAACTAACATTGTAGAATTAACGGAATCTACACGCCAAGCAAATCTTCGCTTCTTTGAAAACGAAGAAGATGTGCCAACTCATGCGATTACAATGGGAATTGGAAGCATTATGAAAGCGAAACAAATTCTACTTGTTGCTATGGGACCTAAAAAGGCAGAGGCTGTTAAGGAGTTATTGCAAGGCGAATATAGTGAAGCGTGTCCTGCTACAGTTTTACAACGTCATCCGAATGTAACCGTAATCGCTGATCAAGAAGCTCTATCTTTATGCAGTGAGGCGATTGCTGATGAACATCGACAAGTATTCACCATTTCCGATCTATTATCAGATTCAAGAGTGGGTGAAACAGCTAATTGAGGACGGTGAATGGAAGCCGGGAGATAAAATTCCATCTGAGAATGAACTTTGTGATAAGTTTGAAGTGAGTCGTATGACAATCAGACAGGCAATTAATAACTTAGTGGAACAAGGGTATTTATATCGAAAACGTGGAATTGGAACATTCGTCCAACTTCCAAAAGTGGAGCAGAAACTGCAAGGGATGACGGGATTTACAGAAGATATGATTTCTCGTGGTATGAAACCGAGCAGCCAGTTACTTAACTTCCGCCTAGTTCCAGCTACTGCTAAAATAGCAGACCGGCTTAGAATACAAGAGGGGGAATCGGTTTATGAAGTGAGGCGTATTCGCTTAGCTGATGATGAACCAATTGCTTTTGAGACGGCATATTTGTCGCCAACTCTTGTAAAAGATATTAACGAAGAAATTTTGCAACAATCTTTATACGAACATTTAGAGAAAAAACTAGGCTTTAAACTAGTTCGAGCTACTCAATCAATTGAAGCGTCAATTGCAACGGATAATGAGGCTGAGCATCTGCATATTCCAAAAAAGGCGCCTGTACTTGTAATGCGTCAATGGTCATATGCGGAGGGGGAATTACCGCTTGAATATGTGAAATGTATTTATCGTGGTGACCGTTATAAGTTTATTACGAGCATTTCACGTAACAAGTAGTATACTTCAGTTTGTGAAGTACAGTGAACTTCAACTTGTTCAATATGTAAAGAAATAAAAATACGACTCATCCTTATAAGGAGTGAGTCGTATTTTTATTTTCTTTTGCATTGTAAGTAAGTACGTGTGTGACAGCGTCTTTTACTGCGTTTACGACATAATGTGCGTGTTCTTTTACTGCGTCGTCTGCTTGAGCCATAGCAAAACTATGAGGTGTTAAGGCAAACATAGGGATATCATTGTAAGAATCACCGACGCATGCTATTTCCTCCGGTTTCATTTGAAACTCTTGTAATAAAACAGAAATTGCAGAACCTTTACTAATATTTGGTGGCATTACATCTAAACATTGTTCAGCTGAAATGAAAGTACTAACTTTTCCATGGAATTTTTCATCAATTTTTTTCTGAAGGATTTGTAATTCTTCTTTTGTCCCGCCGACAGAAATTTTATTAGGGAAAATTGTATCGTCAATTTTTTGTAATAAATTTGGTTCTTCAACAGAAGTCATAGTTACTTGTTGTTCAAGTTCATGAATAAACGGTGTCTTTTCCTCGATATAGTAATTATGCTCATCGCTTACATAA
Organism: Bacillus clarus; assembly: GCF_000746925.1. GTDB lineage: Bacteria > Bacillota > Bacilli > Bacillales > Bacillaceae_G > Bacillus_A > Bacillus_A clarus. Next base: position 1,001,228 of record NZ_JMQC01000008.1, on the reverse strand, counting down.
CGGAAGTAAGGTTCTTCCTTTGTCATCGCTAATAACTCAGGTAAGATACTAGAATCGAATGTTGCAGACAACAGTTGTTTATTGGCATGCGTGTATACGAAAACACCGTTTACACTAATGCGGTGGAAATTTGTATCTACTGCTTTCATTAAGTCTGCAATTTCATTATCAAGTCTTCCAGAAGCGAAACAAAGAATTACATTTTGATCTGCAAGACTGCGGAGTGCCGCAATATCTTGTTCATCGATAATGCCTCCGTGTTGCATCATTGTACCATCGATATCACTTACAAACATTTTAATCATGTTGCTTGCTCCTTTCTATGTACATTTGCTCTTACATTATACGCATCATACACAATCATGTCTAAAAAATGAATTTTTATAAAATGGTAGATGTTTTGCATTGACGAAAAAGAAGAATGTTCTGTAACATAAAAGTAGGCTATTTAAGTACGAGGGTGGTGTTATATGAATAATTATCTAGAAATTAAAAAAGTTTTAAATAATAATGTCATCATTGCTAGCCATTCTGAACATGAGGAAGTAGTAGTGATCGGTAAAGGAATTGGATTTGGAAAAAAAGCAAAAGATGTGTTGGAGTCAGAACAAATTGAAAAAATGTTCGTTTTGAAAAATGAACGTGATCGTGAACAATATAAACTTTTAGTACCACATGTAAGTGAAAAACTAATCGAATTAATGAATGATATTATGTTGTATATTCAAGAAAAGGCACAATCACCATTAAATGAACATATTCATATTGCTTTAACGGATCATATTTCTTTTGCAATTAAAAGGCTGAAACAAGGATTTACAATTGATAATCCTTTTTTAGTTGAGACAAAGATGCTATATCCAGAGGAATATAAAATCGCTGAAGAAGTTGTACAGCTTTTAAATTCTCGTTTGCAAATTACATTGCCAGAAGGAGAAATTGGTTTTATTGCACTTCATATTTATAGTTCACTTACGAACTCTGATTTATCTTCTGTTAATCAAAACTCCCGTCTCATTGCACAGCTTGTATCTTTAATTGAAACAAACTTACACATTACATTAGATCCAGAAAGCATTCATTATTTACGTCTTATTCGTCATTTGCAATATGCAATTGAACGTGTAAAAAAGGGAGAACAGGTAGAAGAAGCACAAGGGTTTGCTGATTTATTAAAAGCAGAGTACCCAGTTTGTTATAATTTAGCTTGGAAGCTTGTAAAGGTAATGCAGAAAGAATTGCAGTTATCTGTATATGAAGCGGAAAGCATTTATTTAACGATGCACTTGCAAAGGTTAGTGAAAGCGGAGCAGGTGTAAAAGACATTTATTTTTTGTCTAAAATGAAAACGTTAAAAAAAATGATTGAATCGCTTACAATTGTTATGTATAATAAATCTTGCAAAGTTATACAAGATTCGACAAACAAATTAGGGCGAATAACGAAAACGTTTGCTTTAAAATCGTGAACTTATACGTAATCCTATTTTTGACACGTGTTACTGATTCGATCAGGCATGAGTGGAGAAAAGTTGGGAATGTAAGCTAAAGAAAGGGACATACTACCCTTTGTATAGCTATCGTTCTATCTTTTTTTCCTCATGCCTTTTTGGCGTTTGTCGAAAAGTATCAATATAGATAAGAGAGGAAGGGTTTCCATGTTTAAGAAGATCTTTGGTGTTCTTCAAAAAGTCGGAAAAGCGCTTATGCTTCCAGTAGCGATTTTGCCGGCAGCAGGTATTTTACTTGGATTTGGTAATGCATTTCAAAATCCACAGCTAACAAATGTTATTCCTGCTTTAAAAGCAGATTGGTTCGTAATGGTTGCAAAAATCATGGAGCAATCTGGTGACATTATTTTCGCTAACCTTGCGCTATTATTCGCAGTTGGGGTAGCGATTGGTTTAGCTGGTGGAGACGGAGTAGCTGGTTTAGCAGCATTCGTCGGCTACTTAATTATGAACAAAACAATGAGTGTGTTCTTAGAAGTAGATAAGCTAGTGAAAGTAACAAGTACTGGGTCTGATCCAGTGAAAATTGGTTTTGCAGATCCTGCTTATGCAAACGTATTAGGGATTCCAACGCTACAAACAGGAGTATTTGGTGGTATTATCGTCGGGATAATAGCGGCATATTGTTATAATAAATACTTCAATATTGAATTACCATCATACTTAGGTTTCTTTGCAGGTAAGCGTTTCGTACCGATCGCAACTGCAACATTCTCTTTATTAGTAGGTATTTTAATGTGTTTCGTTTGGCCATATATTCAAGGTGGCTTAAATACGTTCTCACATCAAATGATTGATGCGAATAGAACGTTAGCAGCATTTATATTCGGTTTAATTGAACGTTCATTAATTCCATTTGGATTACATCACATTTTCTATTCACCGTTCTGGTTCGAATTCGGTCAGTATACAAATGCAGCTGGCGAATTAATCCGTGGTGACCAAAAAATCTTTATGGCACAGTTAAAAGATGGCGTAGAATTAACAGCCGGTACATTTACAACTGGTAAGTATCCGTTCATGATGTTCGGTCTTCCAGCAGCAGCGCTAGCGATGTACCATGAAGCACGTCCAGAAAATAAAAAATTAGCAGCAGGTATTTTAGGATCTGCCGCATTAACAACTTTCCTAACAGGTATTACAGAGCCACTTGAATTTTCATTCTTATTCGTAGCACCAGTATTATTCGGAATACATGCAGTATTCGCTGGTTTATCATTTATGACAATGCAAATTTTAGGTGTTAAAATTGGTATGACGTTCTCTGGTGGTTTAATTGACTTTATGTTATTTGGTGTATTACCGGGTCGTACGCAATGGTGGTGGGTAATTGTTGTTGGTCTTGTACTAGCAGTTATTTACTACTTCGGATTCCGGTTTGCAATCCGTAAATGGGATCTAAAAACACCTGGTCGTGAAGTAACAACAGATGCTGATGGTGCAGGAAAAACAGAAGCAGGCGAGCTTCCTCGTGAAGTATTAGTAGCGCTTGGTGGTAAAGAAAACATCGCTTCTTTAGATGCTTGTATCACACGTTTACGTGTTCAAGTTAACGAACAAAAAAATGTAAACAAAGATCGTTTAAAAGAACTTGGAGCAGCTGGTGTACTTGAAATTGGAAATAACATTCAAGCTATTTTCGGACCGAAATCTGACACATTGAAATCACAAATTCATGATATTATGTCAGGTCGTACACCTCATGTTGAAAAAGAAGAGCCTGTAAAGGTAGAAGAAGTTCCTCAAAAAGTTGATGAAAATGAAACAATCGTATCACCAATTGAAGGAAAAATCTTACCGATTACAGAAGTACCTGACCAAGTATTCTCAGGGAAAATGATGGGAGATGGATTTGCGATTGAGCCAACAGAAGGAACAGTAGTTTCTCCAGTTAATGGTGAAATTGTCAATGTATTCCCTACAAAGCATGCGATTGGTATTCAGTCTGAAGGTGGAAAAGAAATTTTAATCCACTTCGGTATTGATACTGTAAAATTGAATGGTGAAGGTTTTGAAGCACTTGTAGCACAAGGAGATAAAGTGAAACAAGGACAACCATTACTAAAAGTAGATCTTGCATTTGTAAAAGAAAATGCACCATCTATTATTACGCCGATTGTCTTTACGAATTTACCACAAGGACAACAAGTCGAATTGAAAAAAGATGGAAATGTTAAGAAGGGCGAAAACGCTATTATTGACATTCAGTAAGAATTTGACGCAAAATGTTTATAATTATAATAGGCGATGTGGTTGACCGAACATCGCCTATTATATACAATAGATGGTGTAGTACTCACGTCTATACAACTAAAAAAATACTGTATTTAAAGGAGATAAATTATCATGGAAAAAATCTTTAAAGTAACTAGCGACTCAGGAATTCATGCTCGTCCAGCAACTCTACTTGTAAACACTGCAAGCAAATTTGGTTCTGACATTAACTTAGAGTATAACGGAAAAAACGTTAACTTAAAATCAATCATGGGTGTTATGTCTTTAGGTATTCAACAAGGCGCAGAAATTAAAATCACTGCAAATGGTGATGATGCAGCTCAAGCACTAGCAGCTATCGAAGAAACTATGAAAAACGAAGGATTAGGAGAATAATGACTCTTAATATCCAAGGGATCGCTGCATCAAGTGGGATTGCTATTGCAAAGGCTTTCAGACTTGAAAATCCTGAATTTAAGATTGAAAAGAAATCAATTACAAACGAAGCTGCTGAAATTGCACGCTTAGACGCTGCGCTTGAGAAAGCAAAATCTGAATTAGAAGCAATTAAAGACCACGCTTTTGCTGAGCTTGGTGCTGATAAAGCTGCGATCTTTGAAGCACATTTATTAGTATTAAACGATCCAGAACTAGTAAACCCAGTAAAAGATAAAGTAAATAGTGAAAAAGTAAATGCTGAATTTGCAATGGATGAAGTTGCAACAATGTTCATTACTATGTTTGAAAACATGGATAACGAGTATATGAAAGAACGTGCTGCGGACATTCGCGACGTAACAAAACGCGTTCTTGCACATTTACTAGGAATTAACTTCTCAAACCCAGGTACAATTTCTGAAGAAGTAATCATCATTGCTGAAGATTTAACACCATCTGATACTGCTCAGTTAAACCGTAAGTATGCAAAAGGTTTCACAACTGATATCGGTGGACGTACATCTCACTCTGCAATTATGGCTCGTTCTATGGAAATTCCAGCTGTTGTTGGTACGAAAGTTGTTATGGAAAAAATCCAAAACGGCGATATCGTAATCATCGATGGTTTAGATGGAGAGGTAATTGTAAACCCATCTGAAGAAACTCTTCGTACTTTTGAAGAAAAGAAAGCAAAATTTGAAGAGCAAAAATCTGAATGGGCAAAATTAAAAGATCAAGCCACTGTAACAAGTGATGGGCATCACGTTGAGCTTGTTGCTAATATCGGAACACCAAACGATGTACAAGGTATTATCGATAATGGCGGAGAAGGCGTTGGTTTATACCGCACAGAATTCTTATACATGGGCCGTGACAATCTTCCAACAGAAGAAGAACAGTTCGAAGCATATAAAGCAGTTCTGGAAGGTGTAAAAGAAGGCCAGCCAGTCGTTGTTCGTACACTTGACATCGGTGGAGATAAAGAGCTTCCATACTTACATTTACCAAAAGAAATGAACCCATTCTTAGGATACCGCGCAATTCGCTTATGTCTTGAAGAACAAGATGTGTTCCGTACACAACTTCGTGCATTACTTCGTGCTAGCGTATACGGTGACTTAAAAATTATGTTCCCAATGATTGCAACTCTTGACGAGTTCCGTCAAGCGAAAGCGATCTTATTAGAAGAGAAAGAAAGACTTGTCCAGGCGGGTACCACTGTTTCTGATTCTATTGAAGTTGGTATGATGGTTGAAATTCCAGCATCAGCAGTATTAGCAGATCAATTCGCAAAAGAAGTTGATTTCTTCTCTATCGGAACAAATGACTTAATCCAATACACAATGGCTGCAGACCGTATGAACGAACGTGTATCTTACTTATACCAACCATATAATCCATCAATTTTACGTCTTGTAAAAATGGTTATCGATGCTGCTCATAAAGAAGGCAAATGGGCTGGTATGTGTGGTGAGATGGCGGGAGATTCACTGGCTATCCCATTATTATTAGGATTAGGTTTAGATGAGTTCAGTATGAGTGCAACATCTATCCTTCCTGCAAGAACACAACTAAGCAAGTTGTCAAAAGCAGAAATGGAAACATTAGCAGAAAAAGCATTAACAATGTCAACTGCTGAAGAAGTTGTTGAATTGGTTAAAAGCATATAATAAATAAAAAACCTGAGTCGATTTGAAATCGGTCTCAGGTTTTTTTTATAAGAAAAGTAAATCTTTGTTCTATCTTTATAGAGGATTAAAAGAAGAGTTAGATAGCGATAGCAACGATATCAGTTGGGCATACACGTAAAATACCTGTAAAAGTATTTGTGTTTGGGTTGTTTTTATCGTCTTTATTATCATTTTTGTCATTCATCGCTAAAGCTGAGAAAAGAGCAACACCGTTAGCGAATCCTTCAAAAATTACATTACGGAAAGTTCCATTTCCTCTAATGCTTAAAAGAGAAAGCTCTGTTCCTACTGAAATGCTCGCAAGTACGTTACATACAGCAGGTCGTTGTTCTTTAACTTCTTCCTTTTCACGATGATGGCACTCTCTTTCACGATGATGACATTCTCTAAAGTTATCACAGCATCCAAAAGATCCAAACATAATCCTCATCACCCCCTTCACACTTATAATGTATGTAAGTTTGGTATTTGGTGATTGGACAGAGCGTGGAATTTTTTCTGGGGGATTTCCTTATTTTAAATGACTAGATGGGTGTTTGGTGTTTTATGATGTTTAGAGTGGGGGAAATATCATAGTAATAAAAGTTTATAATTGGAGGATGAAATGAAAGCATGTAAAAAGACCACCAATATTTATAAAATAGGCAGTCTTTACACTTTTTTGCTTTTATATAAAACGATGACATACACGGGAAGTGCTAAAAGTAATGGCACGATAGATCTTGAGGTATGTAACCCTTCTTCTAATTGAAATGATTCTTCTTTTGGAAATTGTAATAACGGAATATTTGTGGCATCACCAATAAAGTATAGAAGCAATACAGTTACGGTGTAGCTTAAAAAAGCAATAAAGCTTCCATATGCATTCAATGAAAATCCCTCTCTTGTTATCTATTTGTTACTATTGTATCATAATTGTAACAAATAAACACCCTTATATTTCAAAGGTTTAACAAAATTCGACACGAAACGTCATGTTTGTTAGGAGAGGGGAAATATTTTGGGGGATTTTATACATAATGATGTCGAATTATAAATAGGGATATTACGGACGTATGACAAGGGGAAATAAAAACGAAGGTATTTAATTACCTTCGTTTTTATTTTTGATACGAATAAATATTTTAATGGATAAAGAATTATTTAGCCCATTCAGTTACTTGCTCAACACTCATACGTGGTGCAGGATGTCCTTTTAAAGTAGACTCACCAATTGTAATAAGCATAATTGGTACATAGCGAGAAGAAACGTTGAATTCCTCCGTTAATGCTTGTGGATTAAAGCCGCCAATAGCACAAGTATCCCATCCAGTTGCTTTTGCTGCTAGCATAAGTTGCATCGCTGCTAAAGATGCATTTGAGAAGGCTGCATCGCGTGGAAATTGTTCACGGTTATATGCTGACTCAATATTTTGAGCTAAACGCTCTTTTGCTTCTTCTTTCATAAATCCTTGCTCTACAATTGGACCATAAACAGGTTCAACATTTTTATAAGCTTCTAAGTCTCCTAAAATAGCGACTACTGCAGAGGCATCAAGAATTTGTTGCTGATTATAAGCGATAGGGTGTAAACGACTTTGTACCTCTTTACCTTGGAAAACAAGGAATTTCCAGTGTTGCAAGTTCCAAGCTGAAGGCGCTTGAGCAGCCGCTTTTAAAATCTCTTGTAGTTCTGTAGATGCAATTTCTTTCTCAGGATTAAATGCACGTGTAGATGTGCGTTCGTATAAAACATTAAAAAAGTCTTTGTTTGTCATTATATGTCCTCCAAATTACATGTCAATTTTATAAAAGATATAAAAAATGTATTCTACTTACATTTTGTAAGTTGTCACTGTAAAGAATATAATATCTTTATTTTGATTGTCAAGTTTTTGAGGAGAAAGGTAGGGCATTCGTACAAACAATATTATTCATGTAATCATACACTAAAAAGGGAATTCGTAGAGTAAAATAGCATTTCTATTAGTAGGCGAGCTTATGTCCCATGATATGTATCCCTCACCAATCGGGTTCTTTTGATGACAATCCCTTATAAAAGGATCGTGAGGAATTCAGTAGAACAAGATATATGAAGTGAGTGAAGATCAGTGATGAACATACTACATTTTTTATTAGAGAATACGGTTTTTCAAAATGTATTACAAGACCTCCAGTTAAATGTCCTTTATATAGAAGATGGATGTACACATCAACGTGCAATAGAGGATGTACATCCAAAATGTATGTTTATAGCAAGTAGTTTTGAAGAAGGAGAAATATTGTTTAAGAGGGTGCAACCGCAGATTGTCATTATGTATGTGTCTGATTGCACACAAGTAAAATATATAAAGAATATATATGATCCACAGAGTTCTTTTATTGTTATTTGGGATCAGCCAGTAAAAACTGAATTTGTAGATGTACTGAATTTAGGAATACGAAATATTGTTATAGCTCCTGTCACTCCCCAAGTTGTGTTTGAAGAAATAAATAAGAGTCTGTATCAATTATCTTTATTACGGCAAGTAAGCTTACAACAAGAATTACTTCAAATGATTTTTGATTTTCAAAATGATTTACTATTTATAGTAGAAGATGATGAAATTGTTGATTGTAATACAAATTTTTTAAGTTTTTTTGGATATGAAGATTTATTTGCATATCGTGAACAGCATCTAGTATTTGCGGAACATCTTATTGAAGAGAATGGATATTATGCAACGAATCATGATATTACTTGGTTAGATGATACGTTATCAAATGAGAGAAAAATTAAGATGTATAATTATGAAGGAGAAGAGTTTGTATTTTTATTACGCGCGATACCACTGCCAGAAGATTTGTCCAGGTTCATTGTTAAGTGTACAGATATTACGGAATTAGACGAAGTGTATCAGGAGCAAGAACGGCTTGCTACAATAGACTCTTTAACAGAAATATACAACCGCTTGAAATTTAAACAAATATTAGAAGAAAAATGGGAGGGGCTAAGGCGAAATAATCAAAACATGGCACTTATCTTGTTTGATATAGATGATTTTAAAAAGATAAATGACACATACGGCCATGATTTTGGTGATTTAGCATTAGTTCAATTAGTAGAGCTTATGAAATCTAAAGTTGAATCGCAACATACCTTCGCAAGGTGGGGAGGAGAAGAGTTCATTATATTAGTAACGAATACGGTGGAAAAAGAAGTTTTTCAAGTTGCAGAGTCATTACGTTTTTTTATTGAAACAAAACAATTCTCTGGTATTTCTAAGTTAACGGCTAGTTTCGGTATTGCACTATATGAACAGGGAATTACGAAGGAAGAATTAGTACAACGAGCAGATGTCGCTTTATACGAAGCGAAAAAAAACGGGAAAAATCAAGTTCGTATATATAGAAAAGAAAAAATGTGATTTTTCGCAACAAAGTGTTGCGATTTTTTTTTATTAGCTGATAATAGTAGATGGGGGCCAGTGATATCGAAGTAGCCGTGGAGGTTTAATAATGATAAAAAAAATAGTAATTACAGTTTTAATTTGTTTTATAGTATGTGGGAGTGCGTACTACTTTCTTTACACTCCAGAAAAAGAAAAGGTATTAACATCAAGAGCAACGCCGTCTGTTGAATCTGAGTTACAAAATAATTTGGAAAAAAAGGAAGAACCGCAAGTCAATTATGCTAGCATATCTCAAAAATTAGATCAATATTTAAAAGATAAAGAGTTTAATGGTACGGTTCTTGTTGCAGATAAAGATCATGTTATATTGAACAAGGGATACGGATATGCAGATGTTCAAAATAAAATTGAAAATACGCCACAAACAAAATACCGTATCGGTTCTATAACAAAAACTGTTGTAGCGACATCTATTTTACAGCTACAAGAACAGGGGAAGCTAAACATTCATGATAATGTAAATAAATATATTCCTTCATTTCCAGTAAATAAAAATATTACGCTATATCATTTATTAACGCATACCTCTGGTTTACCAGAGCATGCAAAGGGAAATGTGAATGCTGCTTCGCGCTTACAGTTAATTAATTGGATTGGACGTCAAAATGTAGAATTTCCTGCAGGAACTGGGTGGAGATATACAGATTATAATTATATGGTGCTGGCTTATATTATAGAAAGTATATCGAAAAAACCTTTAGGAGATTACATAAAAGAAAATATATTTGCTAAAGCAGAAATGCACGAATCAGGTATGGGAAATATGGTCCCGGGAGATCAGCACTTTACTAAAGGATATGTAAAGAAAGATAATGTACTTGTACCTGCGCAGAAATTGGGAATGAATTGGTTATACGGTTGTGGGGAGATGTATACGACAGTTGGAGATATGAAGAAGTTAGATGAAGCGATTATTAATGGAAAACTTCTTTCCGAGCAAAGTATACAAGCGATGTTTACACCTCCAGCAGAACGAAAATATGCATTTAGTTTCTATATATATCCGGATTATTTTCATAATCATGGTGTATTATCTGGGTGGAATACTTTCAATAATTTTAATAAAGAAAAAGGAACGTTTGTTATTTTATTTTCAAATGTGAAAAATAGTATGGATGATAATTTTAATAAAGAATTCCGAAAGATGGTAAGTAATTTATTAGAACAAAGGGGATGAGGAAATGGAACGTGAAATTTCATCAATTGGTTTTATAGGTACAGGTGTTATGGGGAAAAGTATGGTACGTCATTTAATGCAAGGTGGCTATAAGGTACATGTTTATAATAGGACAAAAGAAAAAGCGGCGGATTTATTAAAAGAAGGGGCAAATTGGTGCAGTACCCCGAAAGAATTAGTTGAAAATGTTGATGTTGTTATGACGATGGTAGGATATCCTCATGACGTAGAGGAGGTCTATTTTGGAGCTGATGGAATTTTAGAACATGCAAATGAAGGAACAATTGCAATTGATTTTACAACATCTACACCAACGCTAGCAAAACGTATATATGCAGCTGGAAAAGAAAAAGCTGTATATACACTAGATGCACCGGTATCTGGAGGGGATGTTGGCGCCAAAGAAGGAAGACTAGCCATTATGATTGGTGGTGAGCAAGAAGTGTATGAAATTTGTTTACCTTTATTTGAAAAACTAGGAACAAATATTCAATTGCAAGGACCAGCAGGAAGCGGGCAACATACAAAAATGTGTAATCAAATTGCAATTGCATCTAACATGATAGGTGTGTGCGAGGCGGTAGCTTATGCGAAAAAAGCAGGGCTTAATCCCGATAAAGTATTACAGAGCATTTCAACTGGAGCTGCCGGTAGTTGGTCATTAAGTAATTTAGCTCCGCGCATGTTGAAAGAAGACTTTGAACCTGGCTTTTATGTAAAACACTTTATGAAAGACATGAAAATTGCTTTAGATGAGGCTGAAAAGCTACAATTGCCTGTACCAGGCTTAACGTTAGCTAAAAGTTTATATGAAGAATTAATAGAGGATGGAGAAGAAGATAGCGGGACACAAGTGTTATATAAAAAATACATAAGGGGGTAAATGAGGTGAATCTCAAAAAGTTTGATGGAATGATTGATGCTGTTCAACGTACAACTTGTACGTCAATTAATGATAAGCAACAAGCTGCATTTAAACAAAAATATGATTTTGAACCAGCGTTTGAATACGGACGTGATGAGAATGGACATTATGTAATTCGAACTTCAAAGAAAATGCTAGAAGAAATGGAATTTTATTTAGCCTTAAAATATGATCGTGACGGAATTGACCTTTATATGCATGCTGAAATTGATGGGGCATGTTATGTATCGGTTAGCTACGGGGAAGATGCTCTTCATTTACAGGAACTATTTCAGTTTTTAGAAGATAATAAATAAAAGTCCTCGCTTGAGGACTTTTATTTATTATGAAACATGTATGGGAGTAAAAGATAGTTGGATAGTTATGTGTAAGAGGACAAAGTAAAGTTTCAATTATAATGAATTATAAACTGGAGGCGCGACGAGACCGTTCAATTGGAAAAGGGATGACTTGAGCAATATGATTTGGCTTGAATTGTTTTGAGCGTGCGTGACGTAATATATAAAATGCAAAGAGAATAGCGACAGGAATAGCACCGAATAAACCAAACAATAAAGCGCTTACAGAAGATGCAACAAAACCTAAAACGCCTATTTCTAATTCTTCCATAATTGCTCCGAGAATGGCAGGAATCGCTCCGCATGTAACCCCCAATATAAGTGCCATAATTAAATTCATGATTCTCCCCCTCTATTTGCAGTTTTCTTTTCCTTTTCTATTATTTGTAGTATATCACAGTTAAAACAGAATTTTCAGAAAAAATTCAAAAAATGTTCAAAAAATGTTCAAAAAATGTTGAGAAATACACTTGATAAACAAAAAATCAGGATTATGTCACCGTAATGACATAATCCTGTTCCATAGGAGGATGTATATATGTAGAGTGAACAAAAGGGTGGAAAAGGGGATCCAAATCCTTTTATTCAACTAACTACCTTAATAAATTGGAACCCAGCCTTCTGTTGTAACAAAAATGCGAATCGCTACAACTTGGCGATCATCTTGTAATGTGAAATAATGTCTTGCATTTTCAGGTACAGATATAAGATCACCAGGTTCAAGTTCCACATCAAAGAATTGACCACCTTTTCCTTCAATAGCAAAGATGCCATGACCGCTGACAATGAAGCGAACTTCATCGTCAGTATGATGATGTTCTTTTTGAAAATTGATTAATAATTCGTCAAGGTTAGGTGTGTGACTAGAAAGAGAAATCACATCATGTGCTTTATAACCTCGACGCTCTGAAACATCAGCAATTTCTTTTGAAAACAAAGATAATATTTCAGTTTTGTTTTCATCTGTTAAGGAATAGTTTTCTTTTAAATGAGCAGGAAGTTTAGAAATATTCCATTTCTCATATAAAACATCTTCTCCTTGTAAAAATTTTGCTACTTCCACTTCATTTTCAATACGAGTATTTCCTTCATGAATACGAATTTGCGCCATTAGAAACGCCTCCTTGAATTGATAATAGTTTTATATGAAATTGGAATAAAAACTCATATGCTTCTAATCTTTTCTTAGCATCAAAGCTATCCCGTCCCCAAACGGTAATACCATGGTTTCTAATTAATACAGCTCCTGAATCTCCATGTATATGCGTTCGGAAGTTCTCTCCAAGGGTTGGAATATGAGCATCATTTTCGATAATTGGGATGTTAATCGTTGCACCTTCTTCCCAAATATCAAGAGCTTTAATGATTTCTTGATTTCGAAGAGTGACCTCATCGCTATACAAATTTGTGATGACATTATTATCGGTTGTATGAACATGAAGTACGCACCCAGCATTCGTGTTGTTATAAATATGTGTATGTAATATTGTTTCTGCTGAAGGTCGTAACTCAGTCTCTAAAACGGGAACTCCTTGATGATTTACTAATAAGAAATCGTCTGGAGTAGTTTTCGTTTTATCTTTACCGCTTGCTGTAATAAGAAAAGTAAGCGGATCGTGATTAACTTTTATAGAAATATTTCCACTTGTTGCTGGGAACCAATTTCGAGTTGTTAATTCTTTTTTTATTTCACTTAAGTTATACCATTGGCGAAAAAGTTGCTTCATAATTTCACCTCCGACAAGTGTTGTAGTTCAGCTTGAACATCGTGAAATGTTTCAAATGGTGTATAAGCAATATGATTTTCTTCGCATTTCGTAATAAGGAAGTCGCGAGCGAATACTTTGTGTGCTTGTTTTGCTGCTAGTAAATCGGTAATGGAATCTCCTATTACAATATGAAAATCATTTTCAGAGCTTAGTTTGCGAATTAATGATGATTTACAAAGGCCACAATTGTAATTGCAATGCTTATCACAAGGATGAGGCCACTTTACTTCGACAGATTCTCCTGAAAAGTCAGTTGTATTACAATAAATTTGTTCTTTTGGAACGATATCTTGCAAGAGTGGATAGACGAAAAAATCCATTCCACCAGAAATTACGTAAAAAGAAATATTATTTTTATTTATAAATTGTATAAACTCCTGAAAACCCGTACGGATTTGGGCAGTCTCTTTTAGGAATGTAATGATATCGTCGTGTAAAGTAGTCGGTAACAATTGAAATAATTGAGAAACACCTTCTCGGATAGAAAGATCTTGTGATAAAATCCTTCGTTTTATTTCTTCAGCTTCTGGTGGTGCGAATTTTTCCATAATGGACATGATATTATCATTATTTGTAATCGTACCATCGAAATCACAAAACACCTGAATACTCATAATTTCACCTCATAAGATGGATTTCCCCATATTTGTAGTGCGCTATGTAGATTTCTGTCATCTGCTTCATGAAGCGGTATGTTTTGTAAAGTAGCTTCAATTGCTGCCCGGAAAGCCATTCCACCGCCTTGTGCTCCATTTGGATGACCATGTATACCACCACCAGCGTTAATAACAACATCTTTGCCAAAATCACGAAGGATAAAGGGAACGAAACCAGGATGAATTCCAGCAGATGGAACAGGAAAGCTAGGCTTGAAAAATGTGTCTTCTTCGGTCAATCTTTTTGTAATAAGAAGAGCCTCTTCTTTTTCTAATGCAACACTACCGTATGGTGATGGGAATAAAGAGAAATCAGCACCAGCGTAACGTAGTAATTTTCCAAGTAGTAATGGAGAAGAAAATCCATATAGTTTTGATGAAGCGTAAGCACCACTTACAGCAGGGTGCACCATAATTGGAATAGCAATCTCTTCATCTTCTGCAAGGGACTGTAGTACATCTAATCCGTAAGCAAATACATTAAATAAAAGAATATCGGCTCCAGCCGCTGTAGCGCGTTTTGCATTTTCTTTTAAATCGTAAGTTCGTCCTGTTAAATTAACTGCATATAAAGTTTTATGACCGTATGTTTCGTATACAGATTGTAATACTTCTTTTCCAGATTCGATTCTTTTTGTAAGTGGTGTTAATGAATTTTCAAATGAAATTTCATCATCTTTTACAATATCTACGCCGCCAATCGCTTGATCGCGTAGTTGCGTTTTTAAATATCCAATATTCCGTCCTATCATCCCTTTAAAAATACTCATTAGAAGAGGGCGATCATGAACTTGTAAAAGGTTTCGGATACCAGTAACACCAAATTTTGGTCCAGGGAATTGTTTTTTTAATTCATCTGAGAATGATAAATCAATTAGTTTAATTTCACCATCTAGCGAGAGTTTCCCAAATGTTGTTGTCAAAATGGCTGGCAAGTCTGGGCTGAAATTCAGTGATGGATAATGAATTTTAATCAAGCCACGTGTTACTTTTTTTTCAAGATAAGTATTTACGTGCTCTTGTTCTTCTAACTTTTCCACGTGAATGACATTGCCTTTATGTTGTTTTAATTGTTCTTGTAATAAGTGTGGTAAGTGGGTCCATGAACCAATTGTTAAACCGAGAGCAATTTGTTCGGCCTTTTTTGTTAAGTTGTGTGAATCATCATGGATTAAATATGTCGCTATTATTCCGCTCATTTTCATAACCTCCTAGTTAAATAAAAAAACCTCTCAGCTAAGGAGAGGTTTTTTTACAACCAGCTCCTTATCTGTCAGCATAATGCTGCGAGAATTAGCACCGTGTCTACAATTGTAGATCGGTTGCCGGGCTTCATCGGGCTCGTCCCTCCACCTGCTCTTGATAAGAAGTATTTAGAAATGTTTAAATTTTTTTGATATCTGAATTTTGTCAGATATTTTTTGTGTTGTCAATGACTTTTTGAAAATTTTTAATTTCTCGATTCGATAAATTGCTTCTTGTAACCGTTCCTCTGTATGTAATAGACCGATTCGAACATATCCTTCGCCATGTTCACCAAATCCAACGCCAGGGGCAACTGCAACATGTGCCTCTTCAAGTAGGATGTCAGCAAATTGCTCAGATGTAAAACCATCTGGTACAGGAAGCCACGCGAAGAATGATCCTTTTGGTATATCTACATTCCATCCGATTGAGTGACAAGCTTCAATAAGAGCATTTCTTCGAGATTCATAACGATTTACAAGTTCAACTACACAAGATTGTGAGCTTAGTAGGGCTTCACGAGCAGCATCTTGCACAGCACCAAAAATACTAACGTACATATGATCTTGTAATAAGTTAATTGTTTCAATAACACTTTCATTACCAACAGCAAAAGCGATACGCCATCCTGCCATATTAAAGGTTTTTGATAGTGTATAAATTTCGATTCCGACATTTTTAGCGCCACTCGCTTGCAAGAAACTAACGGGTTTTTTTTCATCGAAACCAATTGCACCATAAGCAAAATCGTGAACGACTAAAATATTATGTTTATTAGCGAAATGAATTGTTTCTTCAAAGAATTCTTTTGGTGCAACAGCGCCAGTTGGATTATTTGGATAGTTTAAAAACATTAATTTCGCTCGTTCCGCAATGGAATCATTTATTTTTGTATAATCCGGTAAAAAATTATTTTCTGCAACAAGTGGCATTGTTTCAAATTTTGCTTTTGCTAAAGCGACACCGGATAAATAATCTGGATAGCCTGGATCTGGAACAAGAATGGTATCACTAGGGTTTGTAAAACAAAGTGGTAATTCAACGAGTCCAGCTTTTCCGCCAAATAAAATAGCAACTTCAGTTTTTGGGTTTACTGTCACTTCGTATTCACGTGCATAGAACGTCGCAACGGCTTCTTTTAAGCTCTCATGTCCGCGAAATGGCGGATATTTATGATGAATGGCCTTTTCTGCCGCTTGTTGTAAGGCTTTTACGATATGCGGCGGTGTTGGTTGATCTGGATTGCCTTGACCTAGATTAATAACATCGTGACCAGCTGCAATAACTTTGTTAACTTTTGCAACAAGTGAAGCGAAAAATTGTGTAGGCAATGATGTTACCACCTTGGAAGGTTTGAAATTTTTCATACTTTTCACCTCTTTTGAAAGTTGTTACAATTCTAGTGACAAATGATATAATCTTTCCAGTATTTTGTAAAGGAAAAATTAAGAATGGGGCGGACAAAATGAAAATCACATGTATTCAAATGAATATTGCTTTTGGGAATGTGAAACAAAATATTGAAAATGCACGAAAAAAAATAGAAGAAGCAATGAAGGGGAAACCCGATGTTATCGTCTTACCTGAATTATGGACAACTGGTTATGATTTAACGAGACTTTCAGAAATTGCAGATCGGGATGGAATAGAAACGAAAGAAATGTTGAAAGAATGGTCACAGCAATATGGTGTAAATATTGTTGGTGGTTCGATAGCAAAGCAAACGAAGCAAGGTGTTACAAATACGATGTATGTTGTTAATCGAGAAGGGACGTTGTTAAATGAGTATAGTAAAGTACATTTATTCCAGCTTATGGATGAGCATAAGTATTTAATCGCCGGTGATGGAACGAGTGAATTTATGTTAGATAATGTAGAGTGCGCGGGAACAATTTGTTATGATATTCGTTTTCCAGAATGGATGCGCGTTCATACAGCTAAAGGTGCAAAAGTTTTATTTGTTGTGGCAGAGTGGCCGTTAGCTCGTTTAGCGCATTGGCGTTTACTTTTACAAGCGAGAGCAATTGAAAATCAATGTTATGTCGTTGCATGTAATAGAGTGGGGGAAGATCCAAATAATGTATTCGCTGGTCATTCTCTTATTGTGGATCCGTGGGGGGAAATTGTAGTAGAGGCAAATGAAGAAGAAGCGATTTTATATGCAGAGCTTAAGTTAGATAAAATTCAAGAAGTGCGTAAAGGAATTCCGGTGTTCGTCGATCGTCGTCCAGAATTATACAAATAAAATATTGACAAATGATTTTTATTCTTGTTATAGTCTTCATCATAAAGTTAAAAATTCAAAAAAATTATGCAACTCTTATCAAGAGCAGGTGGAGGGATTTGGCCCGATGAAGCCCAGCAACCGACCGTAATACCATTGTGAAATGGGGCGTTTATACGCCAAAAAGGCACGGTGCTAATTCCAGCAGAAAGTATACTTTCTGGCAGATGAGAGGGGAGAAGATACACTTCAAACCTCTTTCTTCGTGGAAAGAGGTTTTTCTTATGATGAAAAACCTCTGAAATAAAAAAAGGGGGAGAAGAATATGGGATATTATTCATTAACAGAAGAAACAGCAATTCAGTATGCGAAAGAACATGGCTATTTTGAAAAGGAAGCAAACGTAATCTGTCATGAAATAGGGGATGGTAATTTAAATTATGTATTCAAACTATCTGATGGAGAACGTGCGATTATTATAAAACAAGCACTTCCATATGCAAAAATAGTTGGCGAGAGCTGGCCACTTTCGTTAAAAAGAGCGACAATTGAAAGTAAGGCGTTGCAAATTTTCGCGAAGTATGTACCGGAATATGTTCCGGAAGTATACAATCATGATGAAGAGTTGGCAGTGACAGTAATAGAAGACTTGTCAAGGCTTACAATTACAAGAAAGGGATTAATAGAAGGAGAAGAATATCCGCTTTTATCACAACATATCGGCCGATTTTTAGCACATATTTTATTTTACACTTCAGATTTTGGATTATGTTCAGAAGAAAAAAGAGTGTTAGATGGCACACTTGTGAATCCGGATCTTTGTAAAATTACAGAAGATTTAGTGTTTACAGATCCGTTTGGACATTATGATACGAATGATTATGAGATAGAACTGCAATCAGTTGTTGATGAGCTTTGGAGTGATAAAACGTTAAAATTAAAAGTAGCGCAGTATAAGTATAAATTTTTAACAAGAAAAGAAGCATTAATTCATGGAGATTTACATACTGGTAGCATTTTTTCATCACCTTCTGAAACGAAAGTAATTGATCCAGAGTTTGCAACTTATGGTCCATTTGGATTTGATCTCGGTCAATTTATCGCAAATTTATTATTAAATGCATTATCGCGAGAAGAGGAAAAACGAAGTGTTTTATTTTTCCATATAGAAAAGACATGGAACTATTTTGTAGATACTTTTACGCAGTTATGGATCGGTGAAGGGGTAGAAACATATACGAAAGAAAAGCAGTGGTTACCAATTATTTTGCAAAATATTTTCAATGATGCAGTTGGATTTGCTGGATGTGAAATGATTCGTAGAACGATTGGACTAGCACATGTAGCTGATTTAGACGAAATAGTAGATAAAGAAAGAAGAACACAAGTCAAGAAACAAGCAGTTTACTTAGGTAGAGAACTATTAAAGCATGAAACGAAAGGTGCGGATATTCAGTTGTTCCGAACGCTATTTCAACATACTGTTTCAGGAGGAGTAAAAGCATGAGTACAATCGTTACTGTTCCGAGGTCCGTAAGTTGGAAAGGGGATACAATCGCAGTATTAAATCAAACGAAGTTACCACATGTTACTGAATATAAAACATTAACAAATATTGAAGACGTATGGAAAAGTATTGTTATGTTAGAAGTACGCGGAGCGCCTGCAATTGGAATTGTAGCTGCGTTCGGTTTAGCACTTGCAGCGAAAAAATATAATGTTACGAATATCGATGAGTTTCAAAAAAAGTTTAATAGAGATTGTAACTATTTAGGAACATCGCGCCCGACTGCCGTTAATTTATTTTGGGCGATAGATCGTATGAGAGAAGTTAGTAAAGATATTACTACGATTAAAGATGTACAAAAAATATTAGAAGAGGAAGCGCTTCGCATTCAGCAAGAAGATGAAGATGTATGCCGAAGTATAGGAGAGCATGCTTTAACATGCTTTAAAGATGGCGATACACTTTTAACGATTTGTAATGCAGGAAGTATTGCAACTGCGCGGTATGGAACGGCATTAGCTCCATTTTATATTGGAAAAGAGAAAGGGATACATTTACATGCTTATGCTTGTGAAACGAGACCTGTTTTACAAGGGGGACGCTTAACGACATGGGAGTTGAAACAAGCCGATATTGATGTAACGCTCATTACGGATAATACCGCAGCTCATGCAATTCGAACGAAAGAAATTAATGCAATTATTGTAGGTGCAGACCGAATTGTAGCAAATGGTGATACGGCAAATAAAATAGGAACATTGAATTTAGCTATATTAGCAAAGTATTTTCGTATTCCTTTTTACGTTGCTGCTCCTCGCTCTACATTTGATATTACAAAACAAACAGGTACTGAAATTGTAATTGAAGAAAGAGATGAAACGGAAGTTACGAAAATTTTTGGGAAACAAGTAGCGCCAATAGGTACGCCTGTATATAACCCTGCGTTTGATGTAACACCTAATGAATTAATTACAGGTATTATTACTGAGAAAGGTATTTTGCGTGGGGATTATAGACTAGTAATCGCTTCATTATTTAAAAAAACAAGCTAATATATAATAGCTTGTTTTTTTATGCCCAAGACTCTCCTCGTTTACTTATTTATATAATGAAGGGAGGAGAGCAGGATGGAAGAATGGATCTCGATGATTGGTAATGTTGGGTTTCCGATTGTTGTAACATTATATTTACTGCATCGTATTGAAAGTAAATTAGATGGAGTAATTGTTGCAATAGAAAAACTCCCGCAGCAATTACTAAAGTATGATGATCCTCGCGATAGAAATTAAAATAAAGTTTGCTCTTCGCGAGCAAACTTTATTTTTCTTATTGAGCAGTATAACCACCATCGATGACAACAGCTTGGCCAGTTATTCCTTTTGCTTTTTCGCTTGCTAAAAATAAAGCATAATCTGAGATTTCTTGTACTTGTAACAATCGTTTTTGTGGTACGAGTGGATAAATGACATCTTCTAAAACATTTTCAAGCGGTACATTTCGTGTAGTTGCTAAGTCTTGCAGTTGATTACGTACAAGAGGAGTATCAACATATCCAGGGCAAAGAGCATTTACAGTAATTCCATGAGTAGCCCCCTCTAAAGCGGCCACTTTTGTTAATCCAATTACCCCATGTTTTGCGCTATTGTAAGCAGATTTCCCCGCAAATCCGACAAGTCCGTTAATGGAAGCGATATTAATGATCCGTCCATACTTTTGTTTTTTCATGATAGGAAAAGCGTGTTTAATAGCGATAAATGGGGCAATTTGCATGATTTTAATAAGAAGTTCAAACTTATCAGTTGGAAATTCTTCAATTGGTGAAACGTGCTGCATTCCGGCATTGTTAACTAATACATCTAATGATCCGAAATGGGTAACCGTTTGAGAAATGGCAGCTGCAATTTCTTCTTCTGATGTAACATCGCATTTTAATCCGATTGCTTGAAATCCTTCTTCTCGTAGCTGTTCAGCAGCTTCTTTTGCACGATCTTCAAGTCGATCGCTAATAACAACTTTAGCTCCTTCTTTTGCAAAAGCGTTGCCCATCTCATAACCAATTCCACTTGCAGCACCTGTTAAAAAGACAACTCGATTTGTAACCATGATGACAAACACTCCTTCATATGAAAATTCTCTTATTGCTCTATTTAGAGGGAAGGTAATGAAAATCCTGCAAAGATTTGGAAAAATGTAATGAGGATTTGAATTATGTCGACAAGTCAAATGCTGAAAGGGATTTTAGAAGGATGCTTACTTGCTATTATTTCTGAAGGTGAAATATACGGTTATGAAATGAGTGAAAAGCTAGCAAAGTATGGTTTTACAATGGCGAGTGAGGGAAGTATTTATCCGTTGTTAATACGGATGCAAAAAGAGGGGCTAATATCAAGTGTAATGAAGGAATCTCCATCTGGTCCGAAACGGAAGTATTATACGTTAACAGAAAAGGGAGAAGATGAACTAGATGAATTTATGGATCGCTGGGAAGCGATGCAAAGTAGTGTAGAACGTCTACTTGAAGGGAAGGGAAGAAGAAAATAATGCTATCAAGTGAAGCGCGAAAGTTCTTATTGGATATGAGGTTATTTTTGACTGCAAAGGGTGTTAAAGAAAATGATGTTCAAAATTTTTTAGAAGATGCAAAACTCCATTTAATTGAAGGTGCGAAAAAGGGAAAGACGGTAAGCGATATATTTGGTGATTCACCAAAAGCGTATGCGGAAGAATTAGCGAACGAGATGGAGAAGGATAAAGGCGGGAGTATAAAGAGTATTTTAGGAATGATTATTGGAATCGGAGGATATTGGTTATTCACAAATATTTTATTTGAAAGTCCTAATCATGAATTTACATTAACGAATGTGCAGTTGATTGGGTACCCAATTGTTTTAATGATTACTATTGTAGGAATTATTTTTGCCTTTAAAATATCATCGTTTAAAAGTAAAGTAAAAGAATTTAGCATTATTTATGTAGCAGCTTTGCTGCCAATTTTATTACTAGTGTTATTAATGTTTATGAATAAATGGTATGGGACACCTGTGTTACAACTCTCTACTATGCAAAGTTATATATTAGCTGGAGTTGTCTTTTTAGTACTTTTGATCGGTGAAGCTTATATACTTGGCTGGATTGGAATATTGGCTATCATTGTACCGTTATTAATTATGTTTGTATTTAAAGAATTAGGAAAGCAGAACCCATATTTGGGAGTGTTAGAACCTTTACTTCTATATGGTAGTTTATATGGATTAATGAGATGGTCTATAAAAATGGAAGAGCGCAAAAGTGTAAATTAGGAGTTTTATCATTTCCCGACAGAAGACTCCCACCTTAAGGAATGTATAGGACATGGTCCGATGAGTAGGTGGGAGTTCAATGTTCGGTTTAATAGGAAAAGGGCTGTTTTGGATATATCAAAAATTATTTCCAAAGAAATATTATATTGGGATTTTTAGAGGGAGTACGCTTTCTTTTAGTTGTATATTTGTATTCCTTGCAGCCGGTATTTGGTTTGTTGATTGGAATATACTATTTTAAACAGTAACAATGCCGTTACTGTTCTTTTCTTTGTAATAAAGGACTTTGTAAAGAGAGATTTTTTTGTTCGCTTGTTAATAGTGAATCAATATGAACATTATCAGGACGAGGAACGATAGGATACATAAGATTTGTTGGAGAAGGGTGATGCTCAGAACCAGTCGGGGAGTGAGGATCTGCGTGGGTAAGCTTTCCATGAATACGTCTTGTAAATAAAATATGCCCAATTTCATGAGCGAGGGTATATATATTTTTCATTGGAGCAGCTGAATTTGTTAGAACGATATAGCCGGTGAGCTGGTTTTGTTTCGCTAAAGAATAAGCACAAGCAATAACTGCCCATTCTTTGAAATAGTCACTGCCGATGTAACAAATATAAAGATCGCAATCGGGGACTTGAGATGCACAAGTATAAAAAAAAGAGGATAATTTTGGCTGCGTTTGAATGGAGCTTTTATAACTAATCTCTGCATCATAAAAGCGGAATGATTCGTTTAATGTAATAACATCTTTAATTTGAAATGTAATGGGATGCCATATTGACTCCGCAACTGCTAAATCTTTTGCTATACGGTCATCTGAAATATCGGCTCCCGGAGTAACACAAATACATATATTGACGTATGGATCCATTAGAAACACCTCAAATGGAAAGCAATTTCTTTTTATACTATATGTGATAAAAGGATGATATGTATGGATAAAAGCCCTGTGCATCGTCATTTCTGTTAGTATTTATTCAGAAAAAAATCTATATATAAGTGCATTTAAAAAGACGAGGGGGAATTTGGTTAGTAGGGATATTTTTATAAATTTTTTCATAGGAATATATAGAATAAAAGTCAGAAAATATTCATAGTTCTATAAAGTAGTATCGGATTCTTTTTGGTATAGTAAAGGAAAGGGGGAGAATATATGTATACATTAAAAATCGTATCAGATCGAGAAGCTCTTTATCAATTTGCAAGTTACGTAAGAGTTGTTCAAGGGGTAGAGGATGTGCATGTAGAGGTGGGAGAACCTTTATACGAACATCCACTGATGAAATTTTATGTGCATGTCACAATTAAAGAAACATACGAAAAACAAAAAGCGTTACAAGAAATTGCTCGATTAGTAGAATTAGGGCGTTTTACATATGTTCATTATCGAAATGATGAGATTGAAGAGGCATTTGAAACCGTTAAATATGAGAGTTTTCGAAAATGAAGGTAAAAAAAGGGAGCGGATGCTCCCTTTTTTGTTGTTAAAGCTGTAATGCTTCTTTTAATAGGTTAGCCGAAGAATATTATTTTTTAGTTGTATTTTATATGAACAAAAGAGAGAGAATTTTGCTATGATAAGGATGGGTGAGGAAAGGAGAGTTTATATATTGGGGTATATTGAAGAGTTACGAAAAGTAGTTGGTACGAGGCCACTTATTCTTGTAGGATCAGCGGTTATTATATTAAATGATAAACAAGAAGTGTTGCTTCAATATCGTTCAGATACATACGATTGGGGTGTGCCTGGCGGAGCGATGGAGCTAGGAGAAACGACGGAAGAAACTGCTCGCAGAGAACTGTTTGAAGAGACAGGACTAAGGACGAAAATAATGCAATTTCTCGGTGTTCTTTCGGGAAAAGAAGTGTATTTCCGTTATCCAAATGGAGATGAAATCTTTAATGTAATTCATCTATATCAGGCGCATCATGTAAGTGGAGAAGTTAAGCTTGATCATGAAGGATTACAAATTCAATATTTCCCAGTAGATAAGTTACCAAGTTTGAATAAAACAACAGAGAAGATTTTACAAAAATTTTTATATGCATTAACAGAATAGAAGGTGTATTCCTTCTATTTTTATTATATTAAATATTTTGATTTTTTAGTATGTTAGTAGTATAATTATTTCAGATATACATCTTATGTAATTCCAACCAAAAACTTACTAGGGTACATGAGAGAGGGGCAAGTGTAAGATGCATAATGTTGTCATTACAGCTGCAGTTCGTTCACCAATTGGAACTTTTGGGGGAGCGCTAAAAAATGTAACGCCAGTAGAGTTAGCTGTTCCTGTACTTCAGGAAGCTGTAAAAAGAGGCGGAGTAGAACCACATGAAGTTGATGAAGTGATTTTAGGTCATTGTATTCAAAGAACTGATGAAGCAAATACGGCGAGAACAGCTGCATTAGCGGCAGGATTTCCTGACACAGTTACGGGTTATACAATTCAGCGCCAATGTTCTTCAGGTATGCAAGCGATTATGTCAGCTGCAATGCAAATTCAATTAGGTGTAAGTGATATTGTTGTTGCAGGTGGAGTAGAAGCAATGAGTTCGAGCCCTTATGCATTAAAACAACACCGCTGGGGACAACGCCTACAACATGGAGAAATTCGTGATACAGTGTGGGAAATTTTAGAAGATCCATTGCATCATATTATGATGGGTGAAACAGCGGAAAACCTAGTTGAGCAATATGAAATTACAAGAGAGGAACAAGATGAGGTTGCACTTCGTAGCCATACATTAGCGCTTCAAGCAATTGAATCAGGATACTTTGATGATCAAATTGTTCCTATTACGATAAAAGAACGTAGAAAAGAAGTAGTATTTACAAAGGATGAACATCCGCGTGCAGATATTACAGCAGATAAATTAGCGGGGCTAAAACCAGCATTCCGTAAAGATGGATCAGTAACTGCAGGGAATGCATCTGGTCTGAATGATGGAAGTGCAGTTTTAGTATTAATGAGTGAAGAAAAGGCTAAAGAAAAAGGTTTACAGCCGTTAGCTAAAATTGTCGGTTATTCAGTGGCTGGAGTAGACCCGAAAATTATGGGAATTGGACCAGCACCAGCAATTCGAAAAGGATTAGAAAAAGTAAATTGGTCATTAGAAGATGCTGATTTACTTGAAATTAATGAAGCTTTCGCTGCGCAATATTTAGCTGTAGAGAAAGAACTTGGTTTAGACCGCGAAAAAGTGAATGTTAACGGTAGTGGCGTCGGACTTGGACATCCAATTGGTTGTACAGGAGCACGTATTACAGTAAGCTTAATTCACGAACTAAAAAGACGTGGCTTAGAAAAAGGAATTGCTTCTCTATGCGTCGGTGGCGGTATTGGGGTAGCATTATTTATAGAAGCACTATAAAAAAGAAGCAGCGATCGCTGCTTCTTTTTTTAAGAATCAAATAAATGATGAAATAATCGATCGCGGTTTTCAAAAAAGAGTTTCGTTGTTTGATAATGTTCAGTATCTTCTAAAGTAGATTCGTGAATCCCATCTTGTGTTAAAGAATATATAGTAGATTCTGGATAAGCCATTAAGATGGGAGAATGTGTTGCGATAAGAAATTGTGAGCCTTGCTCAGCGAGTTCGTGCATTCGAATGAGCATCGAAAGTTGTCTCATCGGTGATAAAGCTGCTTCGGGCTCGTCTAAAATGTATAAACCTTCTCCAGAAAAGCGGTTCATAAATAATGAAAAGAACGATTCACCGTGAGATTGTTCGTGTAGTGAGATCCCACCATATGAATTAATAATTTTATTCCCACTCCCCTCTTTATCGGCATCTATTTCATCGATATAAGAAGCAACGTTATAAAATGATTCGGCACGTAGAAAGAATCCTTCTTTTGGTGTATTGAAACTTTTTGAAACTCGAATGTATTCATGTAAAGATGAATGTGAATCGTGCGTAGTAAAACGGAAGTTTTTTGTGCCACCTTCTGCATTAAACCCTAAAGCAACCGCAATTCCTTCTAGTAATGTTGATTTTCCTGTTCCGTTCTCTCCAATAATAAATGTTACATTAGGATGTAAAACGAGTGATTGTAATGTTCGGATGGCAGGTAAACAGTATGGGTATGCGGAGAAACTAGGGATTTTTTCTGTTTGTAAGGAGACACTTTTTAAAAATGCTGTATGTTCAATCAATATAAATACCTCAATTCATTGACGATTTTGTTTCTAATATAGTAGCAAACTTGCTACTAGTATCGTATATCAAAGGGCTCCAAACCAAAGACCCTCCAGTCAAGAGTAGTTCTATTTAATAGGAAAATGAATATGGAAAAAACCAGGATATACTTTATTGCTTTGAAATGTTTCCAGTGGGAAAATCCTGCATAGGTAACTATGAACAGTATAATAACAATAAGAAAAAATACAAGTGCTAATGGCATATGAACTCCTCCTTATTTTCTAAATATTGTATGTGGATTATATTATTTAAGGTATACATATTCCAATGTGAAAATAAATATTGCATATGAATTATGTGTATCGTTATGATAGATTATGTTCTATTGGAAAGACAGGAAGGAGTTAAAAATGCCATTTACATTTGCGCATCCAGCAGCCGTGATCCCTTTTTGTAAAAAACAATCTCCGTATATTTCAGTAACTGCTCTTGTATTAGGTAGTATGGCACCGGATTTTGAATATTTTTTACACTTTAGGCCATACGGTAGTATTGGATATACGAGGTTAGGATTCTTTTATTTTAATTTACCACTCGTTTTTGCAGCAAAAGATATACTCGATTCCAATGTATAAATATATGCAACATGGAAGTACGTACTTTGGTATACTCTTGCTTACATATATAGTATGGAAATATAGGGACAAAACGAATTTTGATCAAACTTTACATGTAGAAAAAAGAAAGTATTGGACTCTAGTTATCGTAGCGGCGGCATTAGTATTTATTGTACATGCGTTATTAGATCCTTATTTTCATATTTTCCAGATAGGGAGTATAATAGTATCTGTGCTTACAAGTTCTTTTTGTGAGCTTCTCATTGTTTCTATAGTATATAAAACGAGAGAATAAATTATATTAATGAATGAATGTGTTAGGAGAAATTAAATGATGAAAGCATGGAAAAGTATTTGTATTTTATGTAGTTTTCTTATTATGTTAAGCGGTTGTTTTCATAAAGAAGAGAAGAAAGCAGAACCGAAGAAGAAAGAGTCTATTCCAGAGACCAATGAATATGGTGGTCGCGATTTGAAAAAAGTAGGGCAGCGTGCTAAAGAAAAAGGGTGGGGCACTTTTAAGTTAGAGCAAATCAATCATGTGAATCAAACATTTGAAGTCGCTCCAATGAGAATTCATGTACAAGATGTAAAAGTCATTTCATTATCTGACATGACTAAAGAGGCAAAAGATACATTGAAAGTGTATACAGCGCTAACGCCAGAAGAAGTACAGCGCAGATTAGGTGATAAAGTGAGCCGTGAAGATGCAGAATTATATGCTTCATTAAGCGGAACAGAAATTAATGATAAGATACGATACGTTGAAATTACATATAAAGTAGAAAATAGTGGAGACAAAAATATGCAGTTCTTCTCTATGAATGATGTTACGATTAATGAAAAACAGCAATTTAATGTAACGAAGCAAAATTTCTTATACGAAGAGGATACACTTGTTGGTACGAAAGGTGGATCAAGAGAGGAATATAAACCAGGCGAAACAAGAGAAGGAATTATTGGATTAATACTGGATGACGGAAAAGAAGCTATAAAGAACATAACGTTTACAACCGATGATCTTGCAGCAGGTGATACACATGAAATAGTTAAAGAGCCACAAACATTTAACATCTCACTTTCTAAGTGAGATGTTTTTGTTATAGGGTAGGGCGGTAGTTTGATTAGACAACGTTCTATGAAAAAAAACAGTCAACATGTAGTTTATGCTGACTGTTTTTTGAGTTCTTTCACGTACGATTCTACAGTTTGGAAGCTGGTCTTAATTTTAAAAGCATCCTTTTGTTCAGTGAATTGTTTTTCGTTATAAGGACCAAATCGTTTATTATGTTTTACGTCGATAATCCAATAATGCTCATTTTTTTTATTTGTTATAGCTGCTTCAGGATTATTTGGATCTGATTTCTCCTCAACTTGTTTTGCGATAATGTATTTATCATCCCAGCCTATCTCTGTAACTTTTGCAGGAATGTATTGTGTAGCATATACAGCATCATGCGTTGGGAAAAGTTCAAATGCATTTCCGGAAGTGTTTATGAGTTCATATTCATCATTGATAGTGTATGCTAAGTGGTTTGTACTACCTGTACAACCTGTTAATAGTATGGTGGCAAATAGGATTATCCATCGTTTCAATATGGGAACCTCCTTTACAATGCTGTTGTAACACATTGTACAAGAAAAGGAGGAGAAACGCCAGTTTACAATACTTTTTAGAAATGGTACGATGAAACGGATAAAGAAGGATACGAAGGAGTCGACATAAAATGAAGTTAAAGATGCATCGTCCAGCGGTTGTAATGAATCGTATTGGTGCTTCCATTATTGACATGTTTTTAATCTCGGTTATGTACGGTGCAGTAGTGGCTATTATCACAGGAAATTATAGTGCTATTTTCAATCGCTTTAATATAAGTTTAGGTGACTATCGATATGATTTGACACTTGTATTCGTATTGATGGCTATATATTTTGTTTTTGTACCATTTATATGGAACGGTTGTACACTTGGTAAAAAGATAACAAGAACAAAGCTTATATCGTTAACAAGTGAAAAATTAACGATGCAAACATTAATAATGCGATTTTTTGCATTGTTATTACCGAACATATTGTTACTTGGAATTCCTTTAATATGCAATGTGTATATGATGTTATTCCGTAAAGATAATTGTGGCTTCCATGATTTAATCACAAAGACGAAAGTGATGAGCATTGTGTAAGTACAATCTTTCTTTCGTTGTATATTTTAATAAATCTACAAAAATAAGGTTTTTCATATGTGCTCTCATATGAAAAACCTTATTTTTGTAAGATACGATAAATTCAGTGTTTATAATGGAATATGTAGTAGCCCTTATAATGATGAAGAAAGTTTGAAGAAGCAATATAATATTAGTATCTCATTTTTTATGATTAATAGATTGAAAATTAAGAAAATGATACAATGAATAAAAATAATATTGTTGTATAACAAGGGGGAATTTGAAATGACAGGAGGAAGCTTAATCTTTTGGGGAATTCTTATTTTTATTGGTTTAGCCTTTGATCAATATAATAGTAAGAAAAAAGAAGAAACAAAAAGTAAGCGTTAACAATTAATGATGTTAAATTTTCCTGCTTGCAGACTTATCTGAGAAAGGAGTATACTGAATGACGGTAAGACTTACAGAAGGGGTAATGAAAATGAAGCTTGCAGGAAAAGTTGCCGTTGTAACTGGCGGTGGCGTCGGTATTGGACGTAGTACAGCTCTTTTGTTGGCAGAACAAGGTGCAAAAGTAATTGTAACAGACATCGATCAAGACGGTGGACAAGCAACAGTAGAGGAAATTATGAATTTAGGCGGAGAAGCACTCTTTGTATCCTATGATATGGAGAAACAAGGAGATTGGCAACGCGTTGTCAGTTTTGCTATGGAAGCATATAGTCATATTGATATGCTCTTTCACAATGCTGGTTTATATAAAATAGATTCTATTTTCTCCCGCCAACAAGGGAACGATTCCAATGTATTTTGTATGAATGACGTTTGGATAGAGATAAAACAATTAACGTCATCTTTTATGAAACAGCAAGAAGAAGTGGTGCCCAGTGATTTGCCCATTTTTGGAATTATCAACACGAAAGAACAATCATTTCATACAGTAGAAGCCTTAGCATAATAGTGAAAAACCGCCCTCAATACATGTGTGGACGGTTTTTTTGTGTGTTATATAGTAGCGATGTAATATGTTAGCGAATACGGATTTCAGTTTGACTATCAAAGAAATGTGCTTTATTCATATCAAATGCAAGTTTAATTTGATCTCCATGTGCAAAAGTATGTCTTGCATCAACTCGTGCTGCGAAATCTTGATTTCCTAGTTTCATATATAAAATCGATTCTGCACCTAATAATTCTGCAACTTCAATTTTTGTTGTAAATGTAGTAGATTTTGAGGCTTCTAAAAATAAAAGTTCATCATGGATATCTTCAGGGCGTATTCCTAAAACAATTTCTTTATTTACATAGCCTTGTTCACGTAGTAGTTTCATTTTTCCTTCAGATACTTTAATCTTTAGTGCATTGTCTATAACGAACTCGGCTTCAGTTAATGTACCATGGAAGAAATTCATTGCTGGTGAGCCGATAAATCCACCAACGAAAATATTTTCAGGTGTTTCATATACTTCTTTTGGAGCTCCAATTTGTTGGATTTTTCCGTCTTTCATAACGACAAGGCGGGAAGCCATCGTCATTGCCTCTGTTTGATCATGTGTAACATAGATTGTAGTCGTTCCAAGGCGCTGATGTAATTTAGAAATTTCTGAGCGCATCGCTACACGTAATTTTGCATCTAAATTTGATAAAGGTTCATCCATTAAGAAAACTTTTGCGTCACGGACAATTGCACGACCTAATGCGACACGTTGTCGCTGTCCGCCTGATAATGCTTTCGGTTTTCGATTTAAATATTCTCCCAGCCCTAAAATTTGAGCTGCATCTTTCACACGACGATCGATTTCATCTTTCGGTATTTTACGAAGCTTTAATCCGAATGCCATATTATCGTAAACGCTCATATGTGGGTATAGGGCATAGTTTTGAAAGACCATTGCAATATCTCGATCTTTTGGAGGAACATCATTCATTAACTTACCATCAATTGAAAATTCTCCTTTTGAAATATCTTCAAGGCCAGCTACCATTCGTAATGTTGTAGATTTTCCGCACCCAGATGGACCGACGAACACGATAAACTCTTTATCTTGAATATGTAAATTAAAATCGGTTACTGCTGTTACGTTATTATCATATATTTTATAAATGTTTTCTAACTTTAGTTCTGCCATGATATTTCCCCCTATACATTTATGCAAACGTTTTCTTTGGGTTTATTATAAACGAATAGATTCAAAAAATAAATAAAAATGCTAGAAAAAATAAAACGTTTTCATATTTTTGTGAATATATAGTGTAAGTTAAAACGTTTTTTCATAAAAAGAAAATAAATATTGTAAGCGCTATTTTAAATTAGGATAGAATCTGGTATCATTCATTAATGAAAACGTTTGCGCCTTGGAGAATTTTACATTTGAAAAATGAAATGGGGTAGCATGATGGAAAAGCAATGGTGGAAAGAAAGTGTTGTATATCAAATTTATCCTCGTAGTTTTATGGATAGTAATGGTGATGGAATAGGTGATCTTCGCGGAATCATTTCAAAGCTAGATTATTTGAAAGAATTAGGTATTGACGTTATTTGGTTATCACCAGTCTATGAATCTCCGAATGATGATAATGGTTATGATATAAGTGATTATTGTAAAATTATGAATGAGTTTGGAACGATGGATGATTGGGATGAATTATTACGTGCGATGCATGAGCGTAATATGAAACTCATGATGGATTTAGTCGTTAATCATACTTCCGATGAACATAATTGGTTCGTTGAATCACGTAAATCAAAAAATAATACATATCGAGACTACTATATGTGGCGTCCTGGAAAAGAAGGAAAAGAACCGAATAACTGGGGGGCAGCTTTTAGTGGATCAGCATGGCAGTATGACGAAATGACAGATGAATATTATTTACATTTATTTTCTAAAAAACAACCAGATTTAAACTGGGATAATGAAAGAGTACGAAAAGAAGTTTATGATATGATGAAGTTTTGGCTAGAAAAAGGAATTGATGGTTTCCGTATGGATGTAATCAACTTTATTTCTAAGGAAGAAGGATTACCAGCTGTTGAAACAGAGGAAGAAGGATATGTATCCGGACATCAGCATTTTATGAACGGGCCAAATATCCATACATATTTACATGAAATGAATCAAGAAGTATTGTCGTACTATGATATTATGACCGTAGGTGAAATGCCGGGTGTAACAACAGAAGAGGCGAAACTGTATACAGCAGAAGATCGTCAAGAATTACAAATGGTATTTCAATTTGAACATATGGATTTAGATTCTGGAGAAGGCGGAAAGTGGGATATAAAACCATGTTCACTCCTTACTTTGAAGCGAAATTTAACAAAATGGCAAAAAGCATTAGAACATACAGGATGGAACAGCTTGTATTGGAATAACCATGATCAACCACGTGTTGTTTCTCGTTTCGGAAACGATGAGGCTTATCGCATTGAATCAGCAAAAATGTTAGCGACAGTACTTCATATGATGAAGGGGACTCCTTATATTTATCAAGGAGAAGAAATTGGCATGACAAATGTTCATTTTGATTCAATTGATGAGTATCGAGATATCGAAACGCTGAATATGTATAAGGAAAAAGTGATAGAGCGCGGTGAAGAAGAAGCGAAAGTGATGCAGTCCATTTATATTAAAGGACGAGATAATGCTAGAACACCAATGCAATGGGATGATAAAGAACATGCTGGATTTACAGCAGGTGAGCCGTGGATTGCGGTAAATTCTAATTACAAAGAAATTAATGTGAAACACGCACTTCAAAATAAAGAATCCATTTTTTATTACTATAAAGAATTAATTGAATTACGTAAAAAACATGAAGTAATTGTGTATGGAACATATGATTTAATTTTAGAAGATCACCCTTCAATCTTTGCTTATGTAAGAACATATAAAGAGGAAAAACTTCTTGTCATTGCAAATTTCACGGAAGCTGAATGTGTATTTGAATTGCCAGAGCAAATTGTGTATAGCAGCTCACAATTATTAATACACAATTATGAAGTGAAAAATGAAATAATAGAAAATATGACGTTACGTCCATATGAAGCGATGGTATACAAATTGAAATAATGAAAAACCCTTGTGTCATGTGGCACAAGGGTTTTTCATTACCATTTTAAAATGGAGAATCCATACGGAGAAATTGCAACTTGTAAGGAATTTGCTTCAGCTGAAAATTCTTCGTTTGTATATATATTAATAATTTTTTTGCCCGTGATATGAAATGGAATGGAGGCTGTAATTTCTTTGTTTGTTGGATTTAAAACAAAAAAGATAGTCTCATCCTTGTACGTTTTGGTGTAAGAAATATAGTTTTGCTCATCATTTGCTTCAATAAATTGAAATGTTCCATGTCCACCGAAGGCTTTATATTGTTTGCGTAAAGAAATTAATGTTTGTACATGTGTAAATAATAGGGTGTCTTGCTCCTTTTCATCCCATACCATGCATTTTCGGCAGCCAGGATCCATCCCTCCGTCTAAGCCAATTTCATCACCGTAATAAATACAAGGAGAACCGATGAAAGAAAGGTGAAATACATAGAGTAACTTTAGTTTATCTTTATTACCATTACATATCGTTAAAATTCTAGGTGTGTCGTGGCTATCTAATAAATGAAATGCAGCCTCATTTACGTTCATAGAATAAGAATAGAGTGAATTTGTAATTTGTTTCATAAATTCGCCTGCTCCAATTGTCTCATTGGCGAAGTAAGAGAGTAGAGCGTTTGTAACCGGGTAGCTCATGACTGCATCAAATTGGTCTCCTTGTAGCCATGGAAGTGCATCGTGCCATATTTCGCCTAAAATATATACTTCAGGATTGATTGCTTTTATTTCACTGCGGAACTCTCTCCAAAAACTATGATCGACTTCGTTTGCTACATCAAGGCGCCAACCGTCTATATGGAATTCTCGCACCCAATAACGCCCTACCTCAAGTAAATATTCTTTTACATCTGGATTTGCTGTATTTAATTTTGGCATGTATGGTGTAAAAGCGAAAGTATCATAATTAGGAAGTGGCTCAGTTACGATTGGAAATTCATGAATATGAAACCAATCTTTATATCGGGATTTTTCACCTTTTTCGAGAACATCTTGAAATTTATCGAAAAAGTATCCACTATGATTAAACACTGCATCGAGCATTACTTTTATACCGTGTTTATGACAAGTGGAAACAAGCTCTTTAAAGGTTTCTTTCGTCCCGAATTGCGGATCGATATCCATGTAGTCAATGGTGTCATATTTATGATTGGAATGAGCTGTGAAAATAGGAGTGAAATAAATACCAGAAATGCCAAGCTTCACAAGGTAATCAAGATTTTGAATAATACCAGCAAAATCACCACCGAAAAAATTAGTTGCAGTTGGCTCTGTACTTGCCCATGGAAGGGTATTGGCTGGGTTACGTGTAGAATCTCCGTTAGCAAACCGTTCTGGGAAGATTTGATACCATACTGTATCTTTTATCCATGAAGGAGCGGAAAAAACATCTTTTTTATGAATAAATGGAAAGCAGAAAAAGTTACCGACATCGTCATTTGGGAGTGTAGAAAAAAATCCACGCTCTGTGTAAATGAGTGTTACTACATCATTTGTTAACTTAAATCCATAACGTAAGCGTTTAAATTTCGGTTGAATTGAAACAGACCAATAATCAAACAAATCAGTGGAACCGCTTTTTTTCATCGCTATATTTGTAGTAACCCATTTTCCATTTTTCCACTCATAAGGATCACCATGAATGAAAGAGATGGTGTGTACGTCGTCTTTTTTTGTACGTATTCGAATATGGATTGTTTTTTCATCGTAAGCGTATGCATAATTGTCTTTTGGCCTGTGGTATATTGCTTCTTTTAACATATAGAAAATCCCCCTTTGATATCTCTATAAATTCGAGATAGTGTACGGTTTGAAACGTAATGAAAAAGATTTGTATTGCAAACGATTGCTTGTGGAGTATCTTTAATATTGCTTATAAGAGTAGTATTCATTTCGTGTAAAGTCAATGTATATAAAGTGAAATAACATAAATTTTTTAAAGATAAAGAAAGATAATATTTGCAAAAGGAATAAAAGAATGTATAATGATAGATAAATAGCGCAAACGTTTTCATAGATTGGTATGAGGGTTTGCGCTTCTATTAAATTATTGAATGCAAACGTTTTCAAATGAAGAGGTACATAGACAATTTAGGGAGGTTTTTGAGGGATGAAGAAAGCATTGTCATTATTAACAGTTTCAGCTTTGACAATCGGTATGTTATCTGCATGTGGACCGAAAGATTCAGGGAAAAAAGAAGCGAGTAAAGAGAAGAAAGACTATGATCTTCTTGTTTGGGAAGATCTAAAAAAAGGTACTGCATTAGAACCAGCTGTAAAGAGTTTTGAAAAGAAGTATAACGTGAAAGTCAAAGTGGCTGAAATTCAAATGACAGATCAAACGAAAAAGCTACGACTTGATGGTCCGGCAGGTACAGGGCCTGACGTTGTGACATTACCGCATGATCATATTGGAAATGTTGTTACTGAAGGTTTAATTGATGAAGTGAAAGTTGATGATGCTGTAAAGAGCAAATTTACGGACTTATCTATAGAAGCTCAAACATATAAGGGGAAATTATATGGTTTACCAAAAGCCATTGAAACACCTGTATTTATTTATAATAAAAAGCTTATGCCAAAGGCACCTGAAACAATGGATGAGTTATATAATTTTTCGAAAGATTTCACGAAAAATGGTAAGTACGGATTTTTAGCATTAGGAGATAATTTGTATTTTGCGAATGCATTTATGGCTGGTATGGGCGGATATGTATTTGGTGAGAAGGATGGAAAACCGAATACAGATGATATCGGATTAAATAGTAGCGGAGCAGTACAAGGGATGGAATATATTCAAAAATGGTATAA
Organism: Bacillus clarus; assembly: GCF_000746925.1. Taxonomy (GTDB): domain Bacteria; phylum Bacillota; class Bacilli; order Bacillales; family Bacillaceae_G; genus Bacillus_A; species Bacillus_A clarus. The sequence continues at coordinate 964,951 of NZ_JMQC01000008.1, read as the reverse complement.
GGAGAATTTATTTCCAAAAGGTATTATTGGTGAATCTGGTGGAGCGGCAGCTGACGGATTGTTCAATGAAGGAAAAGCTGCATCGATTATGAATGGTCCTTGGGCATTTCAAGCTATGGAGAAAAATGGAATTGATTATGGGGTAGCACCGATGCCAAAATTACCAAATGGTCAACCAATGAAAACTTTTGTCGGTGTAAAAGGATGGCATGTAACAAGTTTTTCAAAAAATAAAGATTTAGCAACGAAATTTGTTGATTGGGTAACAAATGAGGAAAATGCAAAAATTCGCTTTGAGAAAACAAAAGAAATTCCCCCTGTTAAATCAGTAATGGAAGATCCAATTATTAAAGATAATGAAGCTGCAAAAGCAGTGGCAACTCAATCTGAGAATGCAATTCCAATGCCGAATATTCCAGAAATGAAAGAAGTATGGGAGCCTGCAAGATTTGCATTAGAATTACTTGCAGCTGGAAAACAGGAACCAAAACCGGCACTTGATGAAGCTGTAAAACAAATTAAAGGAAATATTGAAGCAAATCATAGTAAGAAAAAATAAGATGGGATTCGTATCTCTTAGAAAGGAGAGATACGAATTCTCCTCCTTCCAAGGGGAAGAAAAAAGGGGGAAGAAATATGCAAACATCCATTGAACCAACGCAAAAATTGAACGGTTCAAAACACCGCAAAACAGCTGTGATGTTGTCAATCATTCCAGGGATTGGTCAACTATATAATAAGCAATACGTAAAAGCTCTTATCTTTCTTGTATTAACGGGCTCATTTGTTGTAGCATTTGCTGATTTATTAAATATGGGATTGTGGGGAATTGTAACGCTCGGTACAGAAGTTCCTCGTGATCATTCTGTATTCCTATTAGTAGAAGGGATTTTGGCGCTCATCGTTATCGCATTTGGTTTAGGTATATATGCATTTAACTTATATGATGCATACCAAAATGGGAAGAAACGTGATATAGGAACACCATTAAATTCAGTAAAAGAGCAATATCGTAATTTATTAGATCAAGGTTTTCCATATTTAATGGTTTCACCAGGTTTTCTATTACTTATCTTTGTTGTTGTATTTCCAATTATTTTTGTATTCTTAATTGGATTTACAAACTATGATTTATATCACTCTCCGCCAGCGAAACTAGTGGACTGGGTTGGCTTTAAAAACTTTATTGATATTTTCACATTACCGATGTGGAGAGATACATTTTTAAGTGTGTTCTCTTGGACTGTAATTTGGACATTCGTTGCAACAACATTACAAGTTGCACTTGGTATCTTTTTAGCAATCATAGTGAACCAGCCAGGTATTAAAGGGAAAGCGATTATTCGTACAATTTTTATTTTACCATGGGCTGTTCCTGCATTCGTATCCATTCTTGTTTTTGCAGGTATGTTTAATGAAACATTTGGAGCGATTAACAATCAAGTGCTAGCTTTATTTGGAATCGAAAAGATTGCTTGGATGACAGATCCGTTTTGGGCGAAAACCGCTTTAATATTCATTCAAACATGGCTTGGTTTCCCATTTATTTTTGCAATGACAACAGGGATATTGCAATCGATTCCAGGGGAATTGTATGAAGCGGCTACAGTGGACGGTGCAACAGCTTGGCAACAATTTCGCAAAATTACATTGCCGCTCGTTTTATACGCAACAGCGCCGATTTTAATTACACAATATACGTTTAATTTTAATAACTTTAGTATTATTTATCTGTTTAATGGCGGAGGTCCTGCTGTAGCAGGACAAGATGCAGGTGGAACTGATATTTTAATTTCATGGATCTATAAGTTAACGATGACATCAGCACAGTACGGAAAAGCAGCAGCTCTTACAATGATTTTATCGTTAATCGTTATTACAGTGGCGTTATGGCAATTTAAGAGAACAAAATCATTCCAAGAAGAGGATATGATGTAAATGAATACAAAACGACAAAAGATGTTACGTCTTTCATTAAGTTATTTAGTTATCTTGATAATGTGTGTCATCATTTTCTATCCATTGTTATGGATTATTGGCTCATCATTTAATCCAGGAGATAGTTTATCTGGATCAAGTATTATTCCGAAAAATGCAACGTTAGATCATTATCGAGAGTTACTAGACGTAGAGAAAAGTAATTACTTACTTTGGTATAAAAATACTTTAAAAGTTAGTACATTGACAATGATTTTTTCAGTGTTAGCAATTAGTTTTACTGCTTATGCATTTTCAAGATATCGTTTTGTAGGAAGAAAGAATGGTTTATTAACATTTTTAATTCTTCAAATGATCCCGAACTTTGCAGCGTTAATTGCACTGTATGTATTAGCTCAGTTAACAGGATTAATTGATACGCATCTTGCATTAATTTTAATTTATGTGGGCGGAGCTATTCCGATGAATACATGGCTTATGAAAGGGTATTTTGACACAATTCCGAAAGAGTTGGATGAATCAGCTCGTATGGATGGGGCTGGACACTTCCGTATCTTCTGGCAAATTATTATGCCACTTGCAAAGCCAATTGTAGCGGTTGTAGCCTTATTTACTTTCATTGGGCCATTTACAGACTTTATTTTAGCGAGTATCATTTTACGAACACCGGAAAATTATACTTTAGCTGTTGGTTTATACGAAATGGTAGCGAAAAAATTTGGTAACGAATTTACGACATTTGCGGCAGGATCTGTATTAATTGCGATACCGATTTCTATTTTATTCTTATCGCTACAGAAATATTTTATTTCTGGTTTAACAGCTGGAGGTACGAAAGGATGAAAATGGGACATTATGTCCCATTTCTCTTTTTTTTAGAGGGGTTAAAAAGTTATTTGACAATGCAAGAGAAAAGATGTGAAAAAAATAGTATATTATAGTATAGGAAAATAAATCTCTATCCCTTACAATACATGAAGAGGGAGCATATTAGTTTACTGTAAGATAGTTTTTGTTGAATAGTTGAAACTATTCGTTTTCTTCTATTACTTGCAAAATTGCAGGATAAAAATACATATGATATGGCAGAAAAATGAGAGGAGGAGATTTTTATGACAGTTACAATTAAAGATGTGGCGAAAAAGGCGAATGTTGCACCATCGACCGTTTCTCGTGTAATTGCTGATAATCCAAGTATAAGTGAAAAAACGAAGCGTCGCGTTCGTAAAGTGATGAGTGAATTAGGATATCATCCGAATTTAAATGCGAGAAATCTAGCGAATCAAACGACAAAAACGATTGGACTGGTTATGCCGAGTTCTGCAAGTAAAGCATTTCAAAATCCATTTTTCCCGGAAGTCATTCGAGGGATTAGTTCGTTCTCTCATGTTGAAGGATACGCGCTTTATATGTCAACGGGTGAAACGGAAGAGGAGATTTTTAATGGTGTTGTAAAAATGGTACAAGGTCGTCAAATCGGAGGAATTATTCTTCTTTATTCAAGAGAAAATGATCGCATTATTCAATATTTAAATGATCAAAATTTCCCGTTTGTTTTAATTGGAAAGCCATATGATAGAAAAGATGAAGTTACATATGTGGATAATGACAATTATACAGCGGCAAGAGAGGTTGCAGAATATTTCATTTCACTAGGTCATAAGCAAATTGCATTTATTGGCGGTGGTTCTGATTTGCTTGTAACAAAAGATCGATTAGCTGGAATGAGCGATGCCTTAAAACTAGCAGATATTGTGTTGCCGAATGAATATATTCTTCATTTTGATTTTTCAAGAGAGAGCGGTCAACAAGCTGTCGAGGAATTAATGGGACTTGAGAAACCACCAACGGCAATTATGGCAACGGATGATTTAATCGGACTTGGTGTATTAAGTGCATTGTCTAAAAAGGGATTCGTTGTGCCGGATGATGTTTCTATTGTAAGTTTTAACAATGCCTTACTATCTGAAATTGCGAGTCCACCACTTTCAACAGTCGATGTTAATATTTATCAATTAGGATATGAAGCCGCAAAAGCTTTAGTTGATAAGGTAGAGCATTCTGAAACGACTTCAAAATGCATTATTATTCCGCACAAATTATTGAAGCGTCAAACTTGTGATCGTTATGAAAAAAGCTAAGAGTTTAACTCTTAGCTTTTTTCTTTATAAAGGCTTCTAAACGGTCGCAGCCCTCTTTTAAAGTCTCGATGCTATAAGCATAGGAAAGACGAATATAACCTTCACCGTATTCAGAAAATGCTGTTCCAGGAACGAGGGCGAGTCCGCCTTCTTTTACAAGATCGAGTGCAAAATCAAATGATGAAGATGTTAAATTTCCGACATATGGGAACAAGTAAAAGGCACCATTCGGTTTCTCGACTGTTAATCCCATTTGAATGAGTCTGTTATATACATAATCACGACGTTTTTTATATTGGTGGCGCATCATCTTCGGAGCATCTTTAGCAGCTGTTAACGCTTCAATTGCGGCATATTGGGCGATTGAATTAGCGCATGTCACATTATATTGATGAACTTTTAAAATATGTTTTGCTAAATAATTCGGAGCAAATAAAAATCCAATACGCCATCCTGTCATAGAATGTGATTTGGCTAAGCCATTAATGACAATCGTTTTTTCACGCATTTCTGGGAATTGAGCGATAGATGTATGTTGCCCTTCATATACTAGTTCACTATATATTTCATCAGAAAGAACGAAAATATTTTTATCTTTTAAGACAGATACAATATCTTTTAATTCTTCTTTGGATAGCGTAATCCCAGTTGGATTAGATGGATACGGTAGTACGACGCATCTTGTTCGATCTGTAATTGCATTTTGCAGAGCTTCCGCTGTTAAGCGAAAACCAGTTTCACGAACATCTATAAAAATAGGTGTTGCACCGCACAGTCTAATAACAGGCTCATAACCTGGGTAAATAGGAGCAGGTAAAATAACTTCTGTTCCTGGCTCTAGAATGGTACGAAAGGCAACGTCAATAGCTTCACTAGCCCCGATGGTTACGATGGTTTCGTTTTCAGGTGAATAGTGTAAATCGTAGTTATCTTTTACAAAGTTACAAGCTGCTTCTCGTAATTCTAATACACCAGCGTTATGTGTATAGCTTGTATAGTTTTCTGTGATGGCCCGTTTTGCTGCTTCTTTTACTAGAGAAGGTGTAGGGAAATCAGGTTGTCCAATTGTTAAAGAAATGAGATTCTCGTAATCTTGAATCATGTTAGAGAATTGGCGAATTCCAGAAATTTGGATGTCCTTCGCTTTAGGATTAATGAATTGTTCCATTGTATCGCCCTTTCTTCCGTTAAAAAATTAAGTTCATTTTATCATATTTTTCATTATTGCGCTTTGTAGCGCATAAAAAAAGCCGCTTAAAGCGACTTTTTAATAACCGTATTCCCAATCTATTTCATCTTCATTCCAAAGTACGGAAGAGACTTTACCGAGATGTACAACTGATTCATTCACAGCGCACGTACAATTTTCTTCCCCAGCTTTATGTTGAAGCTCTTCGTATACCGACTTATCAACATTTTCTAGAACAACGAAATTTTCCTCTTTTAAAACAAGTGTAGTTCCTGCCATTTTTATCTTCCTCCTACTAAAATAATGATCACTTATTGGTAAACATAGATAGTATGGATTATATGCTGTACATTGCTATAGTTGTCCGTCTAGTGGACTATTTTTTCTCTTATCTGTAACCCGTATTCATTGTATACTGCACAGAAGGAATTTGGTACAGGGTTTACAATCATTTCGGAAAGTTGTAACATTTCTTAACGATTGTTAACAAATGATTAACAAATATGTTAAGAAAAATCTAAATTTTAAAACAAAAGGAACAATAAAATGATATAATCATATCAAAATACATATAGGGGATGAAAGGGTATGGAGCTAATCCGTGATTTAATGATCCAAATTGCAATCATTATTTTACCACTATTTTTATATGAAGCGATTCGCCTAAATCGCTATCAAGATATGCTTCCAAAGCCCAATCGCTACTTTATTATGTTTGTATCTAGTGTTACGCTCGTTCTCTCCATAACATATTCTATTTGTTTTGGCACTGTTTGTGGTTATAATTTCCACCAAATCCCGATTATTAGTGGTTTTTTGTACGGTGGAATTGTAGGTATTATACCAGCTATTATTTTTATCGTGTATGGATGGTTTTTAAAAGGGATGAGTTGGTTTCTAATTATAGAAACTATATTTCTTGCGATCATTCCATTGTTTTTATCAAAAAAGTGGACGTTTTTTCCAAGAGATAAGAAACTCATTTTATCTTTTATGATTTCGTCTTTTTATGTGCTTGTCTCTCTCGTATTTGGAATGTTCGATGTTTTACTAGGAACAGGTTTTACACCACCTATATCGCATTTGTATAGCGGATACATATTTGCTTCACTAATTATGGTCATGACAATGGTATTTCAAGTGTACTTAACAGAATACTTAAATGAAAACGCATTATTACGTACAGAAATGCAGAAATCAGAAAAGCTAAACATTATAAGTGAGTTAGCAGCAAGTGTTGCACATGAAGTTCGAAATCCACTTACAGTTGTTCGTGGTTTTATTCAGCTATTAGAGAGTACAGAAGATATGAAGAATAAAGATTATATGCGTCTCGTATTAGCTGAACTGGATCGTGCTGAACAAATTATTTCAGATTACTTAAACTTAGCAAGGCCACAAATTGAGAAAAAAGAACATATATGTTTATCGGCCCAACTGATTGAAATGACGACGCTTATGTCTTCATTTGCGGCAATGCAAGGTGTGTATTTACAAGTTGAAATTTCGGAAAATCTGTATACGATTGGTGATAAGACTAAGTTGAAGCAGGCGATTATGAATATTGTTAAAAATGGAATTGAAGCAATTCAAGGAAACAAAGGATATTTGAAAGTGACTGCCATTCAAAAAGACGATATGATCATAATACGAGTGAAAGACAGTGGTGTTGGGATGACGAAAGAACAGTTAGCAAGGCTTGGGCAACCGTATTATTCTTTAAAAGAAAAAGGAACGGGTTTAGGGTTAATGGTAACCTTTAGTATTTTGCAAGCTCATAATGGTACGCTGGAATATAAGAGTGAGAGTGGAAAAGGAACGGAAGCAATTATTGCATTACCAGCTGTGAAAAATAAGGAATAAAAGTTACCAATAGAAGGTAACTTTTTTATTTTATATACATAATACCTGTGAGAAGACGTATAAAGTTTTATTCATTTGTTTTTTCTTGTTTCGTTCGAACAAATAAATTTTTGAACGATTGAAAAAAATTTTGTTCTTTTGAGGCGGCAATTAATCTCTTTGTTTCTTGAATTTCGCGTATGACTTGCATAAGTTGTGTATCTCGGTCACTGTCTTTATGATACATTTGGCTAACAAGTTTGTTCATTTTCTCCTCTTGTTTTGATTCGCGTTTATACATATGATTCATTAATAAGTCCATTTTTTCTTTTTGCAGTGCATCTGTTTGAGCTGCGTGGTCAACTAGCTCTTGGAGCATCTTTTCTTGTGTACCTTCTTTTACATAAACTTGTTGCATCAGTTCATCTAATTTTTCATCTTTTAATCGATTTTGCGTAATGAGAGTAGAATTTTGATGAATAATTGCTTCATTTAATTGAGCGAGCATTTCGAGTTTTAACATGAATTCTTCAAAGTTTCGACTATCTTCTTTTGTTTGTACTTCTTGCTCCTTTTTTATTACCGGTACGGGCGGAGTATCTTTTTCTTTTAGAATGATAGGAATTGTTTCTGTAATGTCTTCTTGTAATGTGGCAGCTCGTTCATGTATAGATTTTAATAATTTCAAATCATCCATTTTATAAATACGAGCATCAGCGGCTTTTGAAATGATATAGCCATGTTCTTCTAAAAGTTGACTATATTTTCGAACTATATGTTTTGGGATGCCTGTTTTATTCGTGACATCTTTCGTTTTATAGATTGCTTCCATGATATTTCCTCCCCAAAAAGTATCGTATATATCAATTCCATTTTTTATAGCGACTTCCTTTGAAAAAGAATGTCGGAAGGTCATAAGTTTTCTACAGGATTAGTGAAAAGGTGAGGAAAAATGAATGTTTTTGGCATAAAAGGGGAGGGAGGGTTAAAATAATGTCTGAAAACATATGTAGAAGAAGTTTGTTATAATAATTGAGGAAAAGTAATTGGTAGAAATATGGAGGTATGTATGAAGCAATTAAAAGGTATCATTATTTCAATTATAGCGATTCTTTCTCTATTGGTAGCAGTTTATGAGGTATTTGTACAAGGGGAGCAAAGTAATAAAAAAACAAATACGTATGATCAAGTGCTTGAATTTCCGAAAGAACGTTATCCTGAAACAGGAAAACATATTGCGGATGCGGTAAAAGAAGGGCATTCAGAAATTTGTACGATTGATCGAGGTGGTGCAGCAGATAGAAGAAAATTGTCGCTAGCGCCATATCCATCAAAAAAAGGATATGATCGTGATGAATGGCCAATGGCAATGTGTAAAGAAGGCGGAAAAGGGGCTCATATCGAATATATAAGTCCAGCGGATAACCGAGGAGCAGGCTCTTGGGTGGGTAATAAGCTAGATAAATATCCAGATGGCACACGTGTGAAATTTGAAGTGAAATAGTAGTAGGCTAAAAATTTAAATAATAGAGGGGAAGGGTAGTTATGGAATTAACAATTTCGTATTCACAATTAATGTTGATGAACTATGATGGACAGCAGCCTTACGTAGAGTGGAATGATGACGATTTTGAAAGAGGATATGTGAAGGCAGATGGTGTAATTATTTTTGAAGCCATTTCTGATTATACTTGTGAAGTGAAAGTAACTGTTGGGAAACATATTGAGAAAGAAGAAATAGTGAGAACGATATCAGTTCCTTTTATAGTAAAGGATGAAGGGGTCTTTATAACAAGTATTCTTTCAAATAAATTACATATTTCAGTTCCGAAAGGGGAGTATGTACTAGTTATGCAAGCGACTCCTCTTGAAGAACCAACGGACGATGAACTGTACAAAATACAGTATGAATTCTTTTTTGAAAGTAAAGAGTAAAAAAACAAGGTATCCTGCAAAAGAGGATACCTTGTTTTTTTATGCATTTGTTTTTAGAAGGGAACGAGCATCTTTCGCTGCTTGAACCATATGTTCTAAAGCCGGTATAACTTCTTCTGTTTTTCTCGTTTTTAAACCACAGTCCGGATTAATCCAGAAGTATTTTGGATCACATACTTGTAAGGATTGTTCCACGATCGTGAACATTTCATCTTTACTTGGAACACGAGGGCTATGAATGTCATAGACTCCTAGGCCAATTCCTTTTTCGTATGTTGTATGTTTTAGTGTATCAATAAATTCTCCATGACTTCTTGATGTTTCAATAGAAATAACATCTGCGTCCAATGCGCGAATTGCATCTACAATATCTTCAAAATTACTGTAACACATATGTGTATGAATTTGTGTTTCATTTGCTACAGAAGAAGTTGCTAAAAGGAACGATTGAACTGCCCAAGTAATGTATGCATCCCAATCTTTTTCTTTTAATGGCATTCCTTCACGAAGTGCTGGCTCATCGACTTGGATTACTCTAATCCCAGAAGATTCAAGCAGTTCAATTTCATGACGAAGTGCTAAAGCGATTTGATACGAAACTTCTTTTCTTGAAATATCGTTTCGAACAAATGACCAATTTAAAATAGTTACAGGCCCTGTAAGCATACCTTTTACAACTTTGTCTGTCAGGCTTTGTGCATATACAGTTTCCTTAATAGTCATTCCATTTATAAAGGCAACATCTCCATAAATGACAGGTGGTTTTACACAACGAGAGCCATATGATTGCACCCACCCATTTTTAGTGAATGAGAAACCAGCAAGTCTTTCGCCGAAGTATTCTACCATGTCCGTTCTTTCAAATTCGCCATGTACAAGGACATCAAGACCAATATCTTCTTGGTAGCGAATCCATTTTTCAGTTTCTTTTTCGATAAATTGATCGTACTGTTCGTTTGAAATATCACCGTTACGCCATTGTTTACGCGTTTGACGAACTTCAGTAGTTTGCGGGAAGCTACCAATAGTCGTTGTTGGTAACAGTGGTAACTGTAAAGCTACTTGTTGTAATTCATAGCGTTTTTCAAACGGAAGAGGACGTGAGAAGTCATCTTCTTTAAGTGCTGTACGTGCGGATTTTACATCTTCACGGTTACGTGCAGTGGATGAACGGATAGCAGTATGTGCATTTTGATATGTTGTAAGCTCTGTGCTAATGCTTTCTACGCCGTTAGTAAGGGCTGATTGAATAAGAACCAGTTCTTCTAACTTTTGATTTGCAAATGCAAGTGCATCAAATAATTCTGTAGATAAGTGTGTTTCTTCTTTTTTATCAATTGGTGTATGCAATAAGCTACAAGAAGGCTGAACAATTAAACCTTTTGGTGTAATTTGATTTTGTAATGTTTTAAATAAAGACAGTACGTCATCTAGGTCCGCTCTCCAAATGTTACGGCCATCTATACAACCAACAGCTAAAATTTTATCAGATGGGAATCCATGTTCTGAAATAGCTTTTACATTTCCTTCTTTACCGTGAACAAAGTCCAATCCAATGCCGGAAACAGGGAATGTAATGATTTCCTCATAATTTTCTTCAATACTATCAAAGTATGTTTGTAGAATAAGATTTGCATTTGGAACTTCTTTATGAATTGTTTCGTAAAGTTCTTTTGCAAGTTTAATTTCTTCTTTTGTTAAAGATGCAAAGATTGGCTCATCGATTTGGATGATTTTTGCACCTGCTTCATGTAATTCAGTTAACAATTGTACATATGGTACAACTAACTGTTTTAAAATAGTAGCAAATTGATCCTGTTTATACCCTTTTGTTAATTTTAAGAATGTATAAGGTCCTAAAATAACAGGCTTTCCATCAATGCCTAAATCTTGTTTTGCTTCTTCGTATAAACGAAGAGGTCGATTATCTTTTAAAGAGATATTTAATCCTTCTTCATATTCAGGGACGATATAATGATAGTTCGTATTAAACCATTTCGTCATTTCAGAAGCAACGTGATCTTTCGAACCGCGTGCCATTGCAAAATACACATCAAGATAAGATGTAAATTCTGAAAAACGTGATGGGATAAATCCTAGCATGTAGGCAGTATCCAGTACATGGTCATAATATGTAAAGTCGCCGATTGGAATTAATTCAATTCCTTTTTCTTGCTGTACTTTCACATGCTGAAGACGAATTTCTTTCATTGTCGTTACAAATTGTTGCTCATCAATCTTATTGGACCAAAACGCTTCCAACGTTTTTTTCCACTCTCGTTGTAATCCGATACGTGGATAGCCTAAGTTACTCGTTTGAATTGCCATTTTAAATTCCTCCCTAATTGAAAGTAAGCATTTCCGTTTACTAGGAAATACCTATAACAAAAAGTATAAAGGCATAGAAAAATAAGCCTTCCTTTTCGTTTCTAACACCTCATCATCATCCGTGAGTCTACCAGTGTTGTTAAAATAGGCAGGTCTCCTGACTTATGCATCATATAATTTCTTTTACCTTCCCGTTTTCACAGTGGTATAGAAAAGAAATCTCCACATTTACAGTGGCGGGACCGTGCTGGAATTTCACCAAACTTCCCTTTTAAACACGAAATAAAAATTCCGTGTACCTATTTTCCTTTTGAAAGGAATTTAACAAGCGAATATGATATTGAAACAAATTTTAACATAATTTTTAGAATTTTGTCTACTGTTTTGAAATAAGAAAATTCCGAAGTTTTCATTTCTTGTTTTTCTTATTTTTCTGAATTCAATAAGTGTAAAAAGGCTTAAATGTAAGAGGATAAACTGAAGAGATTTGGATATGGTGAACGATAAAAGAATGGTGGTATAGATTATCTATAAGAGGGAGTCCCTCTTATAGATAATCTTAATCAATATCGATTCCGATTTCAGAAAGACGGTCTGCAACTGCATCTTTATGGAGTGCATTTAGCCAACGTAATTCAACGGTAATATGTTCAATGACACTTTGTAAAATATATAGCTGAGCACGTGGAACCTTCGTTTTGCTATGATCGTATATCGTTTGCATTGTATGTAAATATTGTACAGTGTCATTTCTCTTTTTTTCTAAAATAGGAACTATTGTTTGTTCGTCTCCAAAATGAGCAAAGGAGAGGGCTGAATAGATTGGTTTATAGATTTGATTTTTTGCCTCAAATTGTTTTAACAGGAGGGCTTGAAAGAGAATTTTTCCTTCCTCTGTTATATGAAAGATTGTTTTATCTGGCCTATTTGTATCCCGTACAATATTTGTAACGCTAATCGCACCTTGTTTTTCTAATTGTTCAAAGGCGTAGTAAAGGGATCCTTTTGCATATTTAATATAACAATCCATTTGTCTTTCTTTCATTATGTGCTGCACTTCATATGGATGTTTATCCCCTTCGAGTAGCAAGCCGAGAATGACTAATTTCATGCTCATGCTGTCTCAACTCCTGTAATATAAACTTTATACATATTATAAACGGTATATCTCTCTCAATAAAGAGATATACCGTTCCATTTTTACATATTAACTTACTTGTTGTTGTTTTTGTTTCGTCTTTGGTCCTGTTAAGAGACGCTCTTTACCCATAAGCAGAATGCAAATAATGCTTATGGCAGCCGGTATAAGAGCCCAGAAAAACGTGTTGGCAATAGATGTTGCAAGAGCTTCTTTAATTCCACTTAATATTTGAGGTGGGATCTTTTCAGTAGCGTTTGGTGACAATAAGAAGCTTGTATCTCCACCTTTTGGAGCCATTTTTGCTAACTCAGGAGGAAAGACGGTTTTTAGTTTATCGGTGAAAATATGATTTTGAATCGTACCGAAAATAGTTACACCAAGAGTCATTCCGAGTGAACGGAAGAATGAGTTAGTTGATGTAGCAGAACCACGGTCTCTCATTTCTAGTTTGTGAATGGAAGACATGCTTAACACTGAGAAGGAGAACCCAACTCCAAGTCCTGCAAGAATCATAAAGAATGTTACGAGTGTACGTGATGTTTCCATCGTTAAAGTACTGAGTAAATAAATACCAAGAACGAAGAAAACTCCAGACATCATCATAATGTTACGATAACTTGTTCGAGAAGCTAACTGTCCACCTGTCTGGCTTCCAATTACAGAACCTACCATCATTGGTGTTAAAATTAATCCTGCATTTGATGCGGAGCCACCCAGAACACCTTGAACAAAGATTGGAATGTAAACTGTACAAATAATAAAGGCTGCTCCATAGAAAAACGCAACGCCTTGGCTTGCTGCAAATAAAGGTTTTTTGAATAAGTGGAAAGAAATAATAGGTTCTGTCGCTTTTCTTTCTACGAAGAAGAATATAATAAGCATAATGGCGAATGTTGTAAATAATCCTATGATCATATTGGAATCCCATGCATATTCTTTACCACCAAGCTCTAGTGCGAACATTAAACAAACGATACTGATTACAAGTGTAATGGCACCAGCCCAATCAATTTTTTGTTTTCTGTATTCTAGAGACTCTTTGTAGTATTTAGAAATGAAGAAGAAGGAGATAAGTCCTAATGGAATATTAATATAGAAGACCCAATGCCAACTTATATAATCAGTAATGTAGGCACCTAATAAAGGGCCGAAAACACTCGATGTACCGAAAACAGCTCCAAATAATCCAGTCATTTGCCCTCGTTTTTCGGGTGGGAAGATGTCGTACATAATTGTAAATGCGATTGGCATAAGAGCACCGCCACCAACACCTTGGATTGCCCTGTAAATACTTAATTGTTCAATGCTTGTTGCTGTACCACAAAGAATGGAACCGAGTAAGAAAAGAAGTAATCCACCAATATAAAAATGTTTACGACCGTACATATCGGAAAGTTTTCCGAAAATGGGCATTCCTGCCATTGTCGCTACCATATAGGCTGATGTAACCCAAACGAATTTATCGAATCCTCCTAGGTCACCAACAATTGTTGCCATTGCAGTGGCAACAATTGTATTGTCCATTGCTGCCATTAAAATACCGAGTAATAATCCAGCAACAACAAACTTTGTTTTACTTATGTTGTTTTGTGAAAGTTGTGCTTCCAAATATAACCCTCCTTTAGTATAAAACTGAACTAACTTAATAGCTCATAAATATGAATATCTTTATGTACAGTTTGTCTCGTTCCTTATTTATTTATAAAGAGATATGTTGTTGTACATGTTATAAAGAATAGAAATCATAACTCATATTATAGTCAAATTTGACTAAAAGGCAAACTTTTTCTTACGTCAAAATATTCTTTTTGTCTCGATTTTTATCGTATTATTCGGTTGCAGTAACATCCTCACTAATTAAAGAGTTTCTTTATACTAGCAGTGAAAAAATAAAGGAACATACAAAAAGAAATAATTAAAATGATTTTTTCTTTATATTGTCGAATAAGATAGAGATGAGAAAAGTTGAAAATGGATAGTTGTAAGAGCAAATAATTTTCAAAAGTGTAGTTTATTGTGTAGCTAGACAGAATAAAGTTGTATAGATGATACATCTGGAATGAGGTGAGTATATAGTATGGAAATGTGGAAACGAATTTCGGAACAAGAAAGGTATCCTGTATCTTTACAGCCTGTTTTGTGGATGGGTGGGTCTAAACAAGATCTTCCTGATGTAGAAGTAACATTACAAATTCGTAGCTTGCAAGAAAAACGTTTTTTATATGAACTTATCCATAGTGTAAACGAGACACTGTTTATTCAGCTTGAAGTAGAAAATAGAGGGATTGAAACGATTTCTCGGGTAATTGTAAGTCATATGATTCGCGATCATTTTGCGTATATTCCGAACACATTAAAAACGGATAAAGGCGCAGGGGAGTTTTTATTTCAACTTGTAAGATGGCGTATTGATGAGTTGTTGCCGAATGAAAAGATTCAATTGATTTGTCAAGTAAAAGCAGGAAAGAGTAAGGCTCCGGCGATTTCGTCACTTCGTGCTACATATACATTTCAATATAAGGGACTATCATATGGTCCATTTCAAACAAATGAAGTAATTGTAAGACAACAATAAAAAGGACCCTTTCGAAAAAGGCTCCTTTTTTTAATGTAGGTCATGTTTTTTGAGTAGCTTCTTTTGTTCTACTCCTTTTTTTCCTACATAGTTATTTTTGTATCCGAAGTATAGAATAAATAAAAATGAAGCAACGTTTATGATAGCATCAATTTGGTCATTTGTAATGAAAGTCAATCCGAATGATTCGAATAGTAGTTTTAATGATAGAAGAAAGCCAGCTGCAAAACGTATAATATCTGACATGTTTTCTTTTTTAAACATCAATCCACTCTCCTTTCTATAAGTGATATATTATATATATGATATAAAACAGAAAATGAATACAAGCTTAAAAGAGAAATGTACAAGGAATATGTACATTTTTTTGTATTGTAGAAAAACATTATTGTTATAGAAACATATAGTGGTATGGAAGGGGGTAATGCATGAAACATAAGGGTAAAATTAGTGGATTATTACTTGGAAATACGGTCGCGGTTACAGAATGGATTGCCATGCAAGATGTCATTTCGAAGTTAGATGCTCGGTCGTTTTTGACTGTTCTCCTTATTTATATCATACAAATGGTGCTGAGCTACTACTTTGGGTATAGGTATGATAAAAGAATGCATGGAGATAATGAGTTACAAGGAATGAAAGGAAATGAATTTATAGTTGATTTTTTTGAAAAAGTAGCTGCATTGTCAGAAAGAGATACTCATAACACTACAACCTATATTCTTTCGATTAAAGAATGGAATGAATTGAAAGAGACGATACAAGAAAAAAAATTAAACCAATTGATTCAAAAAATGGAGTATGCGATTGTGAAAACAATTCGAAAAAGTGACGTAGTTACACGGTGGGATGAAAATAAATATGTTATTGTAGCAGTCGATCACGGATATGAGAAATCAACAATAACAGATCGATTAGAAAAGAGTATTAGAAATGAGCTTGTAAATGATGTAGTAAATATTACTCTTTTATTTGGGGCTGCTAGTTATCCGGTAGAAGGTAAATCACTAGAGGAATTGTTGAAAAAAGCACAAGATAGATTGTATAAAAATAGAGATTTAAAAGATAGATGAATACAAATATTATAATGTAAAATATTTTTTTAGGTGGAAAATAATATATAGCCATGTATAGAATCGTGGGATGATTTTTCACTCTCATACTAAGCTTAAGCTTGTGTAGAGATAGTTTAATAATGAATCAGTGAATAAAATGTAAGGTAGTGGTGTTCTATTTCTGTAGAGTAAGCCTCAATTGATGAGAGGATGGAATGAAAATAGTTTCTTTGTAACATTTTTTTCTCTTTTGTTACAAGAAACTGTTTTTTCTGTAACAAAAGTCTTTAAAAATATATGTAATCATCATATAATTGTGGTGGATGTGTCAGGACATTTTGCACAATGTTTTCTCATTTAAAAGTGTAGAGGAAGGATAAGCTCTACACTTTTCCTTTTCAGGAAAGGAAAAGAATATTTGTAAGTTGTTGCAAGTAAATAGATGCAATGTGTAAAATGAACAAGTAGATAAATTGATAGAAATAGAGAAAGGGAATGATAGAATGATAGACGTGAGAGCCCGACGATCGTCTTTTGTCAGGCGACTGATAATAGTGGCTATTACAATTATTATAATCGCGGTAGGGTTTTTCATATTTCAAGCCTTTACATCACCTGCAAAGGCTGTGGCAAATCAAACAAATGTAGTCCAATTTACTAGTGAGCAGTCTAAAGTTGGATTGGATAAAAAGGTACCAGTGAAATTCAATGGACAAGTACGTAAAGTAGCGTACTTAACTTTTGATGATGGGCCAAGTGAATTTCAAAAAGAAATTTTAGACATTTTAAAGAAAAATGAAATAAAAGGAACATTTTTTATGATAGGTGGAAATATTCCATCTTACAAGGAAAGTGTGAAACGTTTAGTGGAGGAAGGGCATTACCCTGGTGTTCATAGTATGACACATGACTACGGTAAGCTTTATAAACAAGGTCAATTTGTAGAAGAAATGAAAAAGGCACAAAACATGTTGAAAGATGTTACAGGGATTTTACCTAACCTTGTTAGATGTCCTTACGGTAGTATGCCAGGATTAAATCAAGGATTGCGGGATCAAATGGTAACAGTAGGCATGAAAGAATGGGATTGGACAATTGATTCTTTAGATTGGAAATTGCCAGGAAATCCAAATGGTGTAGTGCAAAATATAATTTCAGGTGCTAAACAAGATCGTGAAGTTATTTTAATGCATGAGAAGAAACAAACTGTACAAGCACTACAAACAATTATTGATGAACTTCATAAAAAAGGTTATGAATTTGAAGTGTATGAAGAATCTACTCATTTTCCATTGAATTTTTGGCATGATGATCGTATATAAGTAGGAGGAAAAGAAGTTGAAATATAATAAATTAGCAATTGTAACTGCATTATCCATGACTTTATTAGCTGGTTGTTTTGGTCCAAAACCAGAAGAAGAACTATATGTGGCATTCGAGAATGCTGCTAAGCAAGAGAAACCTATGTTTGAAGATGCGAAGAAATTAGAAACATTAGAAAAAGAAGGACAAGCTTTGTACACTCAAATTGTAGCAGAAGGAAAAGATAATAACCAAGTTGTGAAGGAAAAACTTGATCAAGCAGTGAAAAACACAGAAGAGCGTGGGAAAATTCTAGATAAAGAAAAAGAAGTATTAAACAAGGCACAAGAAGAAGTGAAATCAGCTGATAAATATGTAAAAAAAGTTGAGGATAATAAATTAAAAGAACAAGCGGATAAAGTAAAGAGTACTTATGAAAAACGACATGAATCATTTAAAAAGATGTATGACGCTTACAGTAAATCTTTAAAACTAGAAAAAGAATTATATACAATGTTACAAGATAAGGGTGCAAAATTAAAAGAAATTAGTGATAAAGTAAAAGCGGTAAATCAATCTTATAAAGATATTGATGCTGAAAAAGATAAGTTTAATGAATATACAAAATCGTATAATACTGAAAAAGTAGCTTTCTATAAACAAGCAAATATTAAAATTAAAGAAGAAAAAAAATAAAGCAGTTTGGCCTAATTAGGCCAAACTGCTTTATTTTTTTGTATACGTACGGCGATACCAAGGAACTGGTTCACTTAATTTTTTTTCCTCTTTTAATGCTTCAGGACCAATATAATCTTGAAGCGTTTTTTTTGCTGTTGCTAAAGAAAGGGTTGTTTTCGGATTTCGATAGGAAGATTCAAGATTACCAAGATGCGGGAGGGTACGAAAATCATCTTTTGTAGGGGGGATATGGAAAAAATACTCACCTAAACGAATGAGAACATCAGATTGTTGCTGACTAAAACGAGGATTTCTAGAAAAATGTAATCCTTCTTTTACAGCTTTATTTTCAGAAATTAAATGTTCTAAAGCGGTCTTTTTTAGCCAGTATAAGTATTTAGGATTAGTAGCAGCTTTTGCATGACGATTCACAACGAAAATAGATTGAGCTAACCGATTAATAGAATGTTGGTTGTGTAGTTGAGATTGTGGTTGTGAGGGTTTCATATTGAATCTCCTTTCAATTTTTCATTATTATAACATAAATAAAAACGGGTTTTTATTATATGCAAAAAGTGTTTGTATATATTTTCAATATTAAAGCAATATTGTTACAAAAAACAACTATTTTATATAATAGTGATAGAATATGTTGTAGAAAATTGATAATGAAAGAGTGAGAAGTGTGAAAGATATATTGAAACAGCAATATGCCATTATTGATATCGGTTCAAATACAATGCGACTCGTTATTTATGAAAAACAAAGCGGAGGCTTTTATAAAGAAATTGAAAATACAAAAGTCGTAGCCAGATTAAGAAATTATTTAATCGATGGATCTTTGACAGAGGATGGCATTGGGATTTTACTACAAACATTGCTTCAATTCCAAGAAAGTACACGATTTCATAGCTTGCATCATGTACTTTGCGTTGCTACAGCAACAATTAGACAAGCAGAAAACCAAGATGAGATTAAAAAGGTAATAGAAGGGAAGACAGATTTTACCCTTAAAATATTATCCGAATATGAAGAAGCTCGTTACGGCTATTTAGCAGTGATGAATTCAACTTCTTTTACAGAGGGAGTTACAGTGGATATTGGTGGGGGAAGTACAGAGGTTACGTATTTTCGAGATAGAGAAATTATAGAGTATTATAGTTTTCCGTTTGGGGCACTTTCCTTAAAACAACAATTTATTCGTCATGAAGTACCGACCGCAGAAGAATTGGATGAATTAAGACGATATTTATGGTATCAATTTCGAACGCTACCGTGGTTAAATGATAAAAAACTGCCGCTTATTGCAATAGGTGGAAGTGCGCGTAATATGGTGGAAATCCATCAAAATTTAATTTCCTATCCGATAGCAGGTTTACATTTATATAAAATGAAAGAAGCTAATATAAAAGATGTAAAAGACGAATTGAAAAGCCTTTCATTTATGGAATTGCAAAAATTGGATGGGTTAGCAAAAGATCGGGCAGATACTATTATTCCGGCTGTTGAAGTATTTCATATGCTCGTAAATATTGTGCAAGCTCCAGCATTTGTATTAAGCAGGAAAGGCTTGCGAGAAGGTGTCTTCTACGAAGAATTAACGAAAGATTTAGGCGTTTCTTATTATCCGAATGTCGTAGAAGAAAGTTTAAATTTATTATCTTATGAATATGAAATGGATATGGAATTTGCTATTCAGCTTATTAAGCATGGAACATTAATTTGCAAGCAACTTGAAGAAGCTAATATCATTTCTTTGTCAGAAAAAGATTGGGAAGTATTTTATCGAGCAGCTAAAGTGTTTAATATTGGGAAATACATAGATGACGAAGCGAGTCACTTACATACGTTTTATTTGTTAGCAAATAAAACGATTGACGGTATGATGCATAAAGATAGAGTTAGGCTTGCCCTCATTGCTTCTTATAAATCGAAAATGTTATTTAAACAATATGTAGTGCCATTTGAAGATTGGTTTGATAAAAGTGAACAGAAAAAGATTCGCTTGTTAGGTGCGATCTTACAATTTTCTGCAGCCTTAAATGTAAGGCAACGAGCTCTTGTTGAAACGATTCGTGTGGAGAAAAATAAAGATGGGCTCGTCTTTTTTATTGCTTGCAGGCAATTAGCTTTAGCAGAAAAGGTTCAAGCAGAGAAGCAAAAAAAACAGTTGGAAAAAGCATTGAAGATGAACATTCACTTAATATTTGAAGAATAACATTAAGTTATACGGATGTCTTTACAAAAGTTTTACACTTTAACAAATTGGAATTTGCTACAATAAACATAAATACATTATATTGAAAAAGTTTCCAAGGGAAGTGTGAAGAAAATGGAATTATCGAAGGGGAATTCAGTAAACTTAAATGATACAGCTTATTATAATAACCGTGAGCTGAGCTGGCTTGCTTTTAATGAAAGAGTGTTACAAGAAGCACAAGATGAAAGTAATCCACTTTTAGAAAGATTAAAGTTTATTAGTATTTTTGGTTCAAACTTGGATGAGTTTTTCATGGTACGTGTTGCTGGAATAAAAGATCAAGTAAAAGCGGGATTTAATCAACCAGAAAACAAGGCGGGTTTAACGCCGAAACAACAGCTAAATAGAATTGCGATGAAATCTCATGAATTAATGACAGTCCAATATAATACATTTAAAAATAATGTATTACCAGCGCTTGAAGTAGAAGGTATTGAGCCGTTATCATTTCATGAGTTAACAAAGGAACAGCGAGAGTTTATTGAAGAATACTTTGATGAACAAATTTTTCCTGTGTTAACCCCTGTAGCAATTGATGCGTATCGTCCGTTTCCGATGCTATTAAATAAAAGTCTAAACTTAGCGACTATCCTATATGATGAAAAACAGGAAGAGGAGGAAAATCGGACAAAGCTTGGTATCGTCCAAGTACCGTCATTACTTGAGCGCTTTATATTTTTACCGAGTGAAGATCAAAAACATAAATTTATTTTATTAGAAGATGTAATTAGTAGCTTTACTCATAAGTTATTTACAGGGTATAAAGTATCGTCTGTTACTCGTTTTCGTATTACGCGTAACGCGGATTTAACGATACATGAAGAGGGTGCACGTGATTTATTAAAAGTAATTGAAAAAGAATTGAAGAAGCGCAAGTGGGGTGCTGCGGTTCGTTTAGAAGTTGGAAAAGAACATGTAGATGAAAGAGTTTTAGCATTACTATATGAAGTGTTAGAAGTGAAAGATGAAGATGTATATATGATGGATGGACCTCTTGATTTAACATGTTTATTCTCTTTATACAAAAAATTAGCACCTTTATATGATCATCTTGTTTACCCAGCTCTTATCCCACAGCCACCTCAAGATTTAGATGATGAAGAAGATGTATTTGAAAAAGCGATGGAACACGATATTTTATTACACCATCCATTTGAATCTTTTCAGCCTGTTGTTGACTTTGTACGTGATGCAGCAGACGATCCAAATGTACTTGCAATCAAACAAACTTTATATCGTGTAAGTGGAGATTCTCCGATTATTCAAGCATTAAAAATTGCAGCTGAAAAGGGAAAACAAGTAACGGTGCTTGTTGAATTAAAAGCACGCTTTGATGAAGAAAATAATGTTCATTGGGCGAAAGAACTCGAACAAGCTGGATGCCATGTTATTTACGGGGTAAGCCATTTAAAAACACATAGTAAAATTACGCTTGTTGTAAGAAGAAAATACGGAAAAATCGAAAGATTTGTACATTTAGGTACGGGAAACTATAATGACGCTACAGCAAAATTATATACAGACTTTGGGTATATTACATCCCGGAAGGATTTTGGAGTGGATGCAACGAATTTCTTTAATTATTTAAGTGGCTATACAACAAAACCTCATTTTCATCATTTATCAGTAGCGCCATTTGATATACGTGAGCAATTTATAGAATTAATAGATGAAGAAATTCGTTATCATAGACAATACGGAAATGGACATATTATCGCCAAAATGAATTCATTAACAGATAAGCCTTTAATTCAAAAGTTATATGAGGCATCACAAGCTGGGGTGAAGATAGAACTTATTGTTAGAGGAACATGTTGTTTACGACCAGGAATTTCAAGTGTAAGTGAAAATATTCGTGTAATTAGTCTCGTTGGAAGGTATTTAGAGCATAGTCGAATTTATTATTTTCACCATAATGGTAATGAGAAAATTTATTTATCTTCCGCTGACTGGATGACGAGAAATATGGAAAAGCGAGTGGAAATTTCATTTCCAATTTTAGGGATTGAGATGAAGGCGAGAATAAAGGCTATTTTACAACTTATTTTAGCGGATAATGTAAAGACGCGTGAACAAAACATAGATGGTGAATACTACTATGTAATTAATAGCGGTACACAAGAAATCGATAGTCAAGTAAAACTATTTAAAATGGCTTATCAAAATACAGATGCTGAGTAAAATATATAGTAAAAAACCTCTTACTTTGTATAAGAGGTTTTTTACATTGCTTTCTAATAGTACCGATCAAATATTGAGAGATAGTATTAGAAATAATAGTTTTTGTTATACTCGTGTATTGAATTTTAAACTTGATAGGATTATGTGGACGGAATTTTTGATTGTAATTAATAATAGTATGGTTGACAAGGGTTGCCGTAACAAGGGTATGGTGCTGGTGGTGGATAAGGTGGATAGAACGGTCTAGGACCGAAAGCTAATGCACCGCCAAGTAATCCACCAGCAACTCCAGCTAGAAACGGAATACCGAAAAATGGTAAGAAGCGTGAGTCGCCTACTGGGCCAATAGGTGCTGAGCGGACTGGGATTGGTTGATAATATGGATACATGTAAAAACCTCCTTTATTGGACTCATTGATATCATATGGGAGAGAAGGTGTGGATGAGCGAGTACAAGAAAGGATATGTAAGAAAATAGGCAAGTGTATGTTACGAGTGGTGTAATGTGAAAATTGTAATTTCTGGTCTGGCCATGAAACGGAAAGGAACGCGTGTTCTACCAAGACCGCGGTTTACATAAAGGAGTAAATCGTGAATGTGATAGAAACCTTCAGTATAATATTTTGCGAGTACAGGAGTAATGATAGGCCCTAAAAAGGGAATTTGAACTTGTCCACCATGGCTATGTCCAGAAAGCTGAAGATTTATCGGGAATTCGGAGATTTTTGGTGCAATATCAGGTTCATGAACAAGTACAATTGTATAAATATCTTGCTTAGCATTTCGTAATGTTGCCTCGATTTCAGGTTTACCAAGCAGCATATCGTCTATACCGAAAATAGAAATTTCACTATGATCTAATAGGCGGATGCGCTTTTCTTTATTTTGTAATAATTGAAATTCTGAGTCATACATAATTTGTTTGTAGTATTCTGTTCCGTATCCACCATGATCATGATTTCCGTAAATTGCAAATTTCCCAAAAGGTGCTTGTATAGTTCGCAAAATGGAAGAGACAAAAGGGGTCTCGCTATATGTTTGATAATCATCAATTAAATCGCCAGTAAAAAGGACAATATCTGGTCTAGTTGCATTTATTTTAGAAACGACATGAGACAGGTGCTGAAGAGAAAAATAGTATCCTAGATGCAAGTCACTAAATTGAATTATTTTCATACCGTGAAAGCTTTTCGGTATAAGAGAAGATTTTAATGTGTGGTGTGTAAAAGAAAGAAAATGTGGTTCCACATATTTTGCGTAATAATAGCCGATGCCAGCTGTAATAAAAGTATAGAAACAAGTACGTATCCCTGTTTTTAAAAAATTTCTTCTCGATAATTGTTTCATAGAAATATGAGTAAACCTGTCATTTGTATGAAATGATCTGTATAAGGTTACTCGGTTCTCCTTTCCGTTTTATTTCTTTTATACAATTATATTTTCAAGTATGAAAAAGTAGTATCGATTATAAGAAATATGATGATGAAAGTGATCTCCTATAGTTAAAAATATCAGAAAAGTTTAAAAATATAAAGATTTCTATCAAATAAAGTGATAAAATGAATGTGTATTCATTTTTAGGAGGGGATGTATTTGAAAGAAAAGGTAGTTATTATAACAGGTGGTTCAAGTGGAATGGGAAAAGGAATGGCAGCTCGCTTTGCAAAAGAAGGGGCTCGAGTTGTTATTACAGGACGTACAAAAGAAAAACTTGAAGAAACAAAAATAGAGATTGAACAATTTCCAGGACAAGTATTGCCTGTACAAATGGACGTAAGAAATACAGAGGATATTAAGAGAATGATAGAGTATATTGATGGGGAATTTGGACGTATTGATATTTTAATTAATAACGCAGCGGGAAATTTTGTTTGTCCTGCAGAAGATTTATCTGTTAATGGTTGGAACGCAGTTATTAATATTGTATTAAATGGAACGTTTTATTGTAGCCAAGCTGTAGGGAAGTATTGGATTGAGAAAGGGATAAAAGGAAATATCATTAATATGGTAGCGACGTATGCATGGGATGCAGGTCCAGGGGTTATACATTCAGCTGCTGCGAAAGCAGGTGTACTAGCGATGACGAAAACACTTGCTGTTGAGTGGGGACGTAAATATGGGATACGTGTTAATGCTATAGCACCTGGTCCAATTGAACGTACAGGTGGCGCAGATAAATTATGGATTTCGGAGGAAATGGCTAAGCGTACATTACAAAGTGTCCCGCTCGGTAGACTCGGCACACCAGAAGAAATTGCTGGTTTAGCTTTTTATTTATGTTCGGATGAAGCTAGTTACATAAATGGTACTTGTATGACAATGGATGGTGGACAACATTTACATCAATATCCATTTTAAAGGGATGAAATACAGAATGGATGATTGTTCATTCATTCTGTGGTAAAATGTGACGAAATTGTGACATATGAAAGAAAGGTGTTTACAAGAGGTTTTATATACGGTATATTTAAGACCTCTTTTTTCTTCATAGTAGAATTGCTAATTCCCCTTAGCATTTTACCCCTCTAATCCCTTCAGGAAAACTGAAGGGATTTTTTATTATTTTTCCATAAATATCGTGTTATAATTTTTGAAAAGTAAAGGGAGGGAAACAAGTTGATAGATGCATTAGATGTAATGAGTAATTTGGATAAAGTCCTTCCTTATTATCAAGCAATTTTTAGTGCTGATGAGCATACAGTGATTGGATATGAAGTAGTAGGACGTATTCAAACAGAAGAGGGGATACAAAGTCTAGCCTCTTTCTTTCATGATGATTCTATTCCAAGTGAGTTCCAACTTGAAGCGGATAATGTTATCGTAGAAAAAGCGTTAAATAGGTATTTAGAAACAGATCAAAAATTATTATTATTTGTACATCGAAATGCGAACGTACTAATGAATGATGAAGATGAAAGTCTACTTCAACTCTTGTTGATGTATGAAAAAAAAGGTCTGAATTTAAAACATATCGTTTTAGAAATAACAGAGCACGAGTGTAAAGAAGATATAGAACAATTTAATCATTTACTTATGTATTACCGTACATATGGCATTCAAATTTCCATTAATAAAGTAGGGACAGGTACGAGTAATTTGGAGCGTCTTAGTGTGTTAGCACCTGATATTTTAAAAGTAGATTTAACAAATTTAAGACAAACTGCACTTTTACAATCATATCAAGATATTTTATATTCCTTGTCGCTACTTGCAAGAAGAATTGGTGCAACATTATTATATGAAGAAATTGATGCTTTTTATCAGTTACAATACGCTTGGAAAAATGGTGGGAGGTACTACCAAGGTAATTATCTGAAAGAATGCTTGCCAGATTTTATTGAAACAAATGTTTTAAAAGAACGTCTCGGTAACGAATGTCATCAATTTATTCAACATGAAAAAAGGAAGTTACAAAAGATTTATCAGTTAACGGAAACTTTGCGTGATCATGTTGGAGATGTATTATCGAAACAGAAAAAAAATGAAGATGTGAATGATTGGCTATTACATTTTAGTCAGCATGTATCGAAGTATAGTTTTCGAATTTTCATTTGCAATGAAGATGGATTTCAACAGTCAGGAAACGTTATGAAAAAAGGTGGCGAATGGACTGTTATGCCGGAGTACTATATGAAAAATTGGAGCTGGCGCCCATACTTTTTAGAAAATATAATGAAAATGCGATTTGAAAATAAAGCAAGGCTTTCAGATTTATATGCAGATATAGAAACGGGAGAAATGGTCCGAACATTTTCTTTCCCGATTGACGACGAGCATTTTTTATTTATCGATTTATCATACGAATTTTTATACGAAGAAGATGTTTTATTTTAATGCACGAAGAGATTCGTGCATTTTTTTGTTTGTTTTTATCATAAATTGGTAATAGTGAAAATGGTGGTGAAAATGCTGTCTATCATTGTAAAGATTTTACGAACGAAACTATGCCTTTCTCTGCATAATCATTGTTACAATGAATACTACAATGACAAGTTCTTTTAAAAGGAAGGTGAAAGAATGAGAAAATATGGAATATGGTTTGTTCTATTTGCATGTGTTGCCTTTCTAGTTGGTTATAGTGTTACGACCGTTTTAGGTAAAGAAGAAGCGAATGTGGATCGGAAAGAAGTGTTTACAACAATTCAAAAGGGGTATGAAGCACAATTTTCCATTCGCGGGAAGCGTCTACCGATGGATAAAATGCTCGATAGCTTATCACCGTACTTTACAAATAATTTCCTTCAAGTTTTTACAGATGAAAATAGTAGAAATGATAAACAAAGCGGTGAATATTTACTACCTACGAAAGAGGCACCTTTTTCATTTAATTCGGAAACAAAAATGTCGTATGATGAAGAGCATCGCCTATTGTATGTATATGAACGGACAAAAAATGAACAATATCAAATTATAACATTACAAAAAGATAAAGGGAAATGGAAACTAGCGGGGTATCATGAGAGTCAGGAACTTTTAACGGAAATGAAAAAGTTACAGGAGTTAAAAGAATAGGAATAGGTGCTAAGTCGCCTATTCCTATTCTATATTTAGTAACTGTTGCAATTTTTCAATTTGAAAACCGGCAACAACTTCTCCGTCAATGACAACTGTTGGAGTTGAGTAAGAATTGTAGTCGTATAAAAGGCGGTCACGAGCGGTAGCATCCTTTTTCACATCAAATTCTTCGTATGTTACATTGTTATGTTGTAAAAATTCTTTAACAATTACACATGGTGGGCAATCCGGTTGTGTATAAACCTCAATTTTTCTCATTGTAATTCCTCCTCGTTTTCTGTGTTTTATTATATTCCGCAAACATAAAAACCGCAATATGGATAGAAAAATATATTCTTTCTGCTTTTTACCACTTATTTCGACAAATTTTAGTTGAGTTTCTGGTCAATAACCTTTATCCTAGAGTGTGGAACATTTTTTCTGTTATGACGGATAGAATGAGTATAGCTGTAAAACCTATTGGTAGGAAGATTAGAGAAAGGAGAGATTTCATGTCTCTACTCCAAGGAATTTTAACTCGACTTGTTAGTCTACAAGAACAAGCTGAAAGCGGTGAAGTAGCTCAACGCTATTTTGAAGTGAACGGTGAACGTAAATGTAGCGTGAAATTTTTCGATAAAAGTGAAATGTATGAGTTAGAAGTGTATCAACAAGGCGAAAAGCCTCAAGTGTATCAATTTGATAACATTGATATGGTTGCAATCGAGATCTACGATATTATTTCTTGATACATATAAAAAGGTACTGCCATTTGGCGGTACCTTTTTTCGTTGTAATTATTTTTTGGCTTTTTTATGTAGAAGTTTCATGTATAAGAATTTTTTATTCTTCCAACAATGGTAATAAATACGTAAAAGGGGTGTGAAAAGTGGAGCGCTTACCGATTGTTATTTGTCCAAAGTGTCATAATCAATCTGAAATTGTGCATGTATTAACTGCTCAATCTAACCAAAATGTGATTTATACATGTATATCTTGTCACTATGTAATTCGTAATATTGAAACGAGCAAAGGGTAGTAAGTTATATTTTGTGCTTTTGTCCCATACAATGAGAATACGAAAAGTCTGTCTAATTGAAAGGACGTGACTATATGGACGGTGAGCATAAATTTTATAACATATCAGAGAGACATATGGATTTTGAGACGGTCTTTACACGTATTTGTACCTTTATTGAAAGAAATCCCTGTAATCTATACCGATTATCTATCGGAACAGATTCACAAGCACATCATAAGGATACACGCTTTATTACAGCGATCCATATTCACCGGGTGGGAAAAGGAGCATGGGGATGTTTACACCATAGATCTATACGTGAAAAACCAACAACATTACGTGGAAAAATATATTTAGAAACGCAATTTAGCCAAGAGATTGCTTATTTGTTTACACCGAATCATATGCAAAGAATATGGGACTTATTGCACCCATATGGCCAAGAAGGAGCAGGCTTTATAATGGAAATTCATTTGGATATCGGGAATGATGGATTGACGAAAGAATTTATTTCAGATATGACAATGAAGATTAAAGCGATGGGATTAACTGCAAAGATTAAACCTGATGCGTATGCAGCTTTTAGCTATGCAAATCGCTACACGAAATAAAAACTGAATATTGCATCTGTTAAATAAAATAAATATTTTATATAATAAATAATAATAACAAGGTTATAAGGAGAGGAGTATATGCAGAAGGGGTTTACTTTAACGAAAGAAGAAGAGAGTTTGCTGTTAGATATTTTGTTTCAGCAAAACTACGCTAGTGAGATTGTAGCTGTTGAGATTACAGATATTGAATGCGGCTTAAAAAAAACAGATGTCGCCCAATATAGAAAGCTTACAAGGTTATTTTATCGATTAAAAAATGAAGGGTATTAAGCGCTACCAGAAAGGTAGTCTTTTTTTTGTGTTCTATGATAAAATGGTCTTTGTATCGTTATTTTTGTTGGAATAAAATTAGGACAAAATAATAATATGAAAACGCTATCATAAGATGTGAATAGAAACTGAAGAAGAAAATAGAAACAGTTTAAAAGTGGCAAAATTATAGTAGCAAGAATAAGGGGAAAAGTGGGGGATGTAATATGATTAGTATTCCGAAAGACGAGTTTCAGCAAGTTCTTGTTAAGGATTTAATGATTTCATCAGAAAAAGTCGCACATGTTCAAATAGGAAATAGTTTAGAACATGCTTTGCTTGTTCTTGTGAAATCGGGGTATTCGGCAATTCCTGTTTTGGATCCTATGTATAAATTACATGGATTAATTAGTACTGCTATGATTTTAGATGGAATTTTAGGGTTAGAGCGTGTCGAGTTTGAGAGGCTTGAGGATATGAAAGTGGAGCAAGTAATGAAGAGCGATATTCCGACTCTTATGCTAGAGGATTCGTTTGCGAAAGCGTTAGAAATGACA
The DNA here is from genome assembly GCF_000746925.1 of Bacillus clarus. Classification (GTDB taxonomy): domain Bacteria; phylum Bacillota; class Bacilli; order Bacillales; family Bacillaceae_G; genus Bacillus_A; species Bacillus_A clarus. The sequence goes on along the minus strand of NZ_JMQC01000008.1, from coordinate 935,451 downwards.
ATTGATCATCCCTTTATTTGTGCTGTAAATGATGAAGAATACTTTGAAGGGATTTTAACCCGACGTGCTATTTTAAAGTTGTTAAATAAAAAAGTAAGACAGCATAATCGATAAAGAGGAAAAAGCGACTTTGTAGAAATGGAGAAGTCGCTTTTTTTTTCGTGCATATCAGTTATGTATGTATTATATTTAAAAAGACGTAAATAAACAAAAAAAGATAAGAAAAAGCTCGATTCATTGATGCTTTTTTATAGAAAAATAAATGCCATATGTTGTGAAAAATAAGATTAAATGGGGATGAAGAGCTTATCTGAATTAGGTGTATAATAGCTGTTCATTAATGAAAATAGGCGCTTCATTTATATGTAAGCTAAGGAAAGAGGGAGAAAGTTGCAAATTGATGATTTTCAAATGATGGTTGTTTTAGCGCAGGAATCCAATATGAGGAAGGCGGCGGAGCGTTTATTTGTTTCGCAGCCTGCGCTTAGTCAACGATTACAATCTATGGAAAAACAATGGGGGATGAAATTTTTTATTCGTTCACAAAAAGGATTGACGATTACACCAGAAGGCGAAAAGGTGGCTAATTATGCAAAAGAGATGTTACAACGAGAAGAAGCTATCAAAAGTGAGTTAGCAGTCTATAGAACGGAAACGTATGGGACATTAAAGATAGCTGTTGCATCTGTTATTGGACAATATTGGTTGCCACCTGTTTTAAAAAAGTTTGTGCAAAAGTATCCTTTTGTAAAGATTTCTCTTTTTACAGGATGGAGTAGTGAAGTGCAAAAGCAATTTTATGAAGGGGACGTTCATGTAGCCATATTAAGGGGAACACAGGAATATAAAGGCCTTAAACAACAATTATTTGAAGATGAGCTATATTTAGTCGATACGGAAATAAAAGATATTTCGATGCTAAAAGATACAAATAGACCATTTATACAATTTAAAAGTGACTCGACGTATTATGGACAAATACAAAATTGGTGGTACGGTATATTTTCAAATCCACCTAAACGTACAATTGTAGTCGATCAAATCGAAACGTGTAAGCAACTTGTCCTAAATGGTATTGGTTATGCACTATTACCTTCGACAGTTTTAAAAGAGGTAAGGGAAGATATGTATAAAACGCCCGTTCAATTAACGAGAGAAACTTGGCTATTAACGAGTGAATCTGCAAGGCAATTGAAACAAGTACAAGCGTTTTTAGAAATTATAGAAGAAATTCAAATGGAAAAATAAGATTATTATCTTGCTACTAGCCCTCTCGTTTGGTAGAGTAACATTATAAATGGATTTAGGAGGCAACAAGAATGAAAATGATGGACGCTAACGAAATTATTTCGTTTATTCAAAAAAGTGAAAAGAAAACTCCTGTAAAGGTATATATAAAAGGGGACTTAAAAGAAATCACATTCCCTGAAACAGTACAAGCATTTGTAAATAAGAAATCTGGCGTTTTATTTGGAGAATGGTCTGAAATTAAGACAATTCTTGAGGAAAATAAAAAGTATGTTGTAGATTACGTAGTTGAAAATGACCGTCGTAATTCTGCAATTCCAATGCTTGACTTAAAAGGTATTAAAGCTCGTATCGAGCCAGGCGCAATTATTCGTGACAATGTTGAAATCGGTGATAATGCTGTTATCATGATGAACGCAACAATTAACATTGGTGCAGTAATTGGCGAAGGTTCTATGATTGATATGAACGCAGTACTTGGTGGACGTGCAACAGTAGGTAAAAACTGTCACGTAGGTGCAGGTGCTGTACTTGCAGGTGTTATCGAGCCACCTTCTGCAAAACCAGTTATCGTTGAAGACGATGTTGTAATTGGTGCAAATGTAGTTGTTTTAGAAGGTGTTACAGTAGGTAAAGGTGCAGTTGTTGCAGCGGGCGCAGTTGTAACAGAAGATGTACCACCATACACAGTTGTTGCGGGAACACCAGCACGTGTCATTAAAGAAATTGATGAAAAGACAAAAGCTAAAACAGAAATTAAACAAGAGCTTCGTCAATTAAATCCAGAGAAATAAAAAATAAAAAGCGTAAGGGCATATTTGTGGCTCTTACGCTTTTTTATCAATGGTGGTGTAAAAATGACAGTCAGCAAATTTGTACAAATCCGTAGAGATTTACATAAAATTCCAGAGTTAGGATTTCAAGAGTGGAAAACACAGCGCTATATTTTAGATTACATTAAAACACTTCCCGCTGAATATTTGGAAGTGAAAACATGGAAAACAGGTGTTATCGTTAAAGTAACTGGTAAAAATCCAGAGAAAATAATCGGTTATCGTGCGGACATAGATGGTTTACCGATACCAGAGGAAACAGGATATGAATTTGCTTCTACTCATGAAGGGATGATGCATGCGTGCGGTCATGATTTACATGCGACGATCGGATTAGGGCTACTAACAGCTGCTTTAAGTGAAAGAATAGATGATGACCTCGTATTTCTATTCCAACCAGCGGAAGAAGGGCCAGGTGGCGCTCTTCCTATGCTAGAAAGTGAAGAATTAAAAGAATGGAAGCCAGATATGATTCTGGGTCTTCATATTGCTCCTGAATATCCTGTAGGGACAATTGCAACAAAAGAAGGTTTGTTATTTGCAAATACATCAGAGTTATATGTAGATTTAAAAGGAAAAGGTGGACACGCTGCATTTCCGCACACAGCGAATGATATGATTGTTGCGGCAAGCCATCTCGTTACACAACTTCAATCTGTAATTAGTCGTAATGTAAACCCTCTTGATAGTGCGGTAATTACGATTGGAAAAATTACAGGTGGTACAGTTCAAAATATTATTGCTGAAAAATCTCGTTTAGAAGGAACGATTCGAACACTATCTGTGGAATCAATGAGGCGTGTGAAAAGTAGAATTGAAGCAATTGTTGCTGGGATAGAAGCGTCGTTTCAATGTGAATCGGTTATTGATTACGGAGCGATGTATCATCAAGTATATAATCATGAAAAGTTAACGAGAGAGTTTATGCAATTTACATCTGAGCAGACAGATATGAATGTTATTACATGTACTGAAGCAATGACAGGGGAAGATTTTGGTTATATGCTTCGGGAAATTCCAGGTTTTATGTTCTGGTTAGGAGTAAATTCAGAATATGGTTTACATCATGCGAAATTACAACCGGATGAAGCAGCTATTGAACGAACAATTGCATTTTTAAATCAATATGTAAAATGGAAAGGGAACAGAGGATAAGCTCTGTTCTTTTTTTATTTGAAAATTATAATTTATAATTTGATTTTTTTTGAAATTTCAACATAATACTTTGTAATGGGAGGTGGAGGAACAAGTTATTTCTTCCTGTTTTATAAAAGAGTAGACAAGGTACGATAAAATGATGGAGGATGATACATATGGTAGAACGTATGGTAGCAAAACAAGCGCCGCGCTTTGAAATAGATGCTGTTATGCCAAATAAAGAATTTGGTAAAGTAAGTCTTGAAGAAGTTATGAAACAAGATAAATGGACAATGCTTTTCTTCTATCCAATGGATTTCACTTTCGTATGTCAACAGAAATCATTGCGCTTTCAGATCGATACGATGAGTTTGAGGATTTAGATGCGGAAGTAATCAGTGTATCTACAGATACAATCCATACCCACTTAGCTTGGATTAACACTGACCGTATAAAAAATGGCTTAGGCGAATTTTAATATCCTCTAGATGCTGATACTAACTATGTCGTATCTCGTGACTACGGTGTATTACTTGAAGAAGAAGGTATTGCGCTTCGTGGTTTATTCATCATTAGCCCAGAAGGCGAATTAATGTATCAAGTGGTACACCACAACAACATTGGACGTGAAGTTGATGAAGTAATTCGAGTTCTTCAAACTGGTGGCAAAAGAGCACGGTATAACACAACCGATTTTAGTGGACAACCAGCATAAAATTACAGATGCATTTGAGAATCAATATGTACCAGCCTATTATGTATTTGATAAAACGGGTGTGCTTCGTCATTTCCAAGCGGGGGAAGTGGTATGCCAATGCTAACAAAAAGAGTGAATCGTGTGTTAGATGAAGTGAAGAAAGAAGTCGAAGCTGAATAAAAAGAGCGCTCATTGATGTAAATAAGACTCGGGCATAATAAATTTTAGTAATATGCGTAAAAGCCTCCTTTATGAAGGAGGCTTTCGTTTTACTTTGTTAGCCCAGCAAAAGGAAAGCTTATCTTGTGCAAGTACATTATTTTTAGATAGCTATTTTACACGAGAGGAACGGCTAATAAATAGAAAATCTTACAGTCAGTAAAGGAACTATATGTTTTAGTTTACTTTTGGCACAAAAAGTGTGTAAAATCAATGTGATACATAGAAAAAGGGTGGGGAATTAGGTGCAAATTAGCAGTGCAATCTTGTGTTTCGTCTTATATGCATATGTTATTATTGCGGCGGTCTATTTTGGGATAAGCTTTTATGTATATCGCTTAGCAAATAATAGTGAATATGAGGACACATATAAGTGGGTGAAGAGATATTTATCACCTGTATTAGAAATTATGAATGGATTTGTTCTTTTTTTATTTATTGGATTAATTGCTTTTTCAACGAGTTTAGTTGGCAATAAGACAACACTATTTGTAATCGGCATTATTATTTTTATGTTATTAGGTATTCGAATTGGTAATGCTGTGTTTTGGAATGAACGAAAAATAGATGGCTGGACAGGTATGCTAATTCCATGCATGTTAGCTGCCATAGTAACAAATATAGAACATGAATACTATCAGCTACATTTTTGGTTAATTATTATTTTAACAATTCTTTCTGTTCTATATATAAGTACTGTCGTTTTAACGTATTGTGCACATGAAAAAGGGGATACAAATGGAGTTCGTTTCTTTAGAAATCGAGCATTATTTTGGAGTGTTCCGACAATGGGTGTTATAGCAATTATTGCGCTCATTGTAAATGGATATCATTTTTCCAATTGGCAATTGTTTTTAGAAACTTGGTGGATCTTTATTATCTCTTTTGTTGCTTTTTTAGGAGCAACACATTACTTATTCCATCAACATCACTACATATGGGCGCTTTTGTTTGCGTTTATACAGCTCTTGTTCGCCTTTTTTGGACAAGAAACGTTATTGTTTGTTTTTCAAACGTTTAGTTCGTTTGGGAATATTTTTGTGTTTGGAATGCTTATTTGTGGTATTTCATTTTATTTACAACAGTATTTTTATATACAAAAGCAAAAATAAGTACAGCTTGCCAATCTTTGTTGCAAATATAAAATATGCTACAATGAAATCAGATCGTACTTGATGTTATTGGAGGAATTCCCGTGAGTGAAAAAGAAAAAGAATTTGCAGTCATTGGGCTTGGACGTTTTGGCGGTAGCATTTGTCGCGAGCTTGCCCAATTAGGTATGGAAGTAATGGCGATTGATTCAGATGAGGATAAAATTAATGAGTTTGCAAATATTGCCTCGCATGCTGTAATTGCAGATTCAACAGATGAAATGGTATTAAAAAGTCTCGGTATCCGTAATTTTGACCATGTTGTTGTTGCGATTGGAGATAACTTAAATTCAAGTATTTTAACAACACTAATTTTAAAAGAATTAGGCGTAAAAAATATTACTGTAAAAGCTCAAAATGATTATCATGAAAAAGTACTGAGTAAAATAGGTGCTGATCATATTGTACACCCAGAAAGAGATATGGGAAAACGAATTGCAAATAATATTGCTTCAAGTAATGTTTTGGATTACTTAGAGCTTTCAGATGAGCATAGTATTGTAGAGATTATTGCGAATAAAAAAATTGATGGACACTCTTTAATTGAATTAGATATTCGAGCGAAGTTCGGTTTAAATATTGTAGCCATTAAGCGTGGGAAAGAAGTGATTGTATCTCCTCGAGCTACGGAAAACATTCAAGCTGGAGATATTTTAATTGTAATTGGTCATGATGATGAAGTAGACCGCTTTAAACATTTTTTAAGATAAGAAAGAAAAAGGACAATGCCCCTAAAGGTCATTGTCCTTTTTCTTATATTTCCATAATGATTGGTAAAATCATTGGACGGCGTTTTGTTTTTTCGTATAAGAATGGTGCCAAGGTATCTGTAATTTCATTTTTGATTTCAGACCATTGTGTAGTTTTACGCTCCATTACTTTTTCTAAATGTGTTGTAATTAATGTTTGTGCATCATTGATGAGATCACTACTCTCGCGCATATAGACGAAACCACGAGAGATAATATCAGGTCCTGCTGCAACTTTAAACTCCTTCATGTCAATGCTTACTACTACGATAACAAGTCCTTCTTCAGAAAGAATACGACGATCGCGTAATACGATATTACCGATGTCTCCAATACCGTTACCGTCAATATAAACAGAACCAGATGGGATTTTTCCAGCAACACTCGCCTCGTCAGAACGTAAAGCGAGAACATCGCCATTATCCATAATGAAGCAATTCTCTTCTGGAATACCACAATCATTTGCTAAATTCATATGCATACGTTGCATGCGATATTCACCATGAATTGGCATGAAATACTTCGGTTTAATAAGGCGTAGCATTAATTTTTGCTCTTCTTGTCCGCCGTGTCCACTCGTATGAATGTTTGAAAGCTTTCCGTGGATTACATCAGCACCAGCACGATACAACATGTTAATTGTACGACTTACGCTAATTGTATTACCTGGGATTGGTGAAGAAGAGAATACAACTGTGTCGCCAGGAATGATTTGGATTTGACGATGTGTACCGTTAGCAATACGTGAAAGTGCTGCCATTGGTTCTCCTTGGCTACCTGTACATAAAATAACAACTTTATTAGCTGGTAGGCGATTTAGTTGAGAAGCATCTATGAATGTATCCTTTGGACAGCGAATATAACCAAGGTTTTGTCCAATTTCAATAGCTGCTTCCATGCTTCGTCCAAATACAGCTACTTTACGATTGTTTTCAACAGCAGCCTCAACAACTTGCTGTAAACGATGGATATTTGATGCAAAAGTAGCGAAGATGATACGACCTTCTACTTTGCGGAAAATATCTTGAATGCTATCACCAACGCGGCGTTCAGACATTGTAAAGTTAGGAACTTCACTGTTCGTACTATCAGATAAGAGACAAAGCACGCCATCTTTACCGATTTCAGCCATTTTTGTTAAGTCTGCTGGTTCACCAACTGGTGTGAAATCGAATTTAAAGTCACCTGTATGAACAACTTGTCCTTGTGGTGTTTTCACAACAACTCCGTATGAATCGGGAATACTGTGTGTCGTACGGAAGAAGGAAACAGATGTTTTTTTGAACTTAATCACATCGTCTTCTTGAATTTCATAAAGTTTTGCTTTACGAAGTAATCCGTGTTCTTCTAATTTGTTTTTAATTAGGGCAATTGCTAATTTCCCACCGTAAATCGGAATATTAACTTGGCGTAATAAGTAAGGAATTCCGCCAATGTGATCTTCGTGACCGTGTGTAATAAATAATCCCTTAATTTTATCTTCGTTTCGCACAAAATAAGTGTAATCTGGAATCACGTAATCGATTCCGAGAAGTTCGTCTTCTGGAAACTTAATTCCAGCATCGATTATAATAATTTCATCTTGGAATTGAACAGCGTATGTATTTTTGCCGATTTCGCCAAGTCCACCGAGAGCAAAAACAGCAACCTGATCATTTTTTAGAAATTTCATATAATTATACGATCTCCGCTAATGTTAAATCAGCGTTTTGTTTTTCATATTCAAGATGAGCGCCAGTAACAGACTGAACAAACTCGATGTTATATGCGAACTTTTGTAATTTTGTACGAACATCCTTTTCAGATGTAGCCTCTAAATATAAAACTTTTGTATTTTCACGTACTGGAACCTCAGTCATTTTTTCTTGATAAAATACTTTAAAAATCATTTGGAAAACCTCTCCTTGTCTATGTTTTGCATTATCTGTTACCTATTATAAAGCAAACAGTCACGATTTTCATGTTTTTTCGAATGAGAATGAAGAAAAAGCCCGAAATGGGCACGATTTAAGCGATTGTCTTTTTACGGACTAAATCGTTTAAATAACGCTTTAGCTTTTTCTTCAGCTTCTTCAGCATGATTACTCCTTCCTTTCCTTATTTTAAACATGCATATTTACTAGTGATAACTCAGTCTCTCATTGGCTTGAAATATTATAGAAGGTAATTGAGCTGATTATTGTTTTCACAGTTCGATGAATGGATTGTTGTGAATAAATTACTCTTACTATAAGTTATCCCGTAGTAACGATCGTTAGCCGTAGTTATAGGTATAGTATGAGAAAGATTAGAAAAGAAAATGCATTTAAACAAGTATCAGCATTCTTTTTAATAATATATGCACGTTTCATAAATAAGGTCAGAAAGTGAACGCTTTCTTCACAGATGTTTAATATGTTATACTTTTTTTTAGAATTTGAAAAGCGATATTCAAAATAGGAATATAGAAGTGTTGGAAAGGATTTTGGGAAATGAACGATAAAATTGTCTTTTTTGATATTGATGGAACATTATTAGATCATGATAAAAAAATTCCACAATCTACAAAGGATGCAGTGCGTGATTTACAAGAAAAAGGGGTTCATGTAGCGATTGCAACAGGACGTGCTCCATTTATGTTTGAAGATATTCGGAAGGAACTTAATATTCATAACTATGTCAGTTTTAATGGACAGTACGTTGTGTTTGAAGATGAGGTAATATTTAATAATCCATTACATCCAGCTGCTCTACATAAGTTTACTGAGTTTGCAAAACAAGAAGGATATCCACTTGTATATCTTGATCATCAAGAAATGAAAGCGTCGGTAGAATATCATGATTATGTGAAAGAGGGATTTGGGAGCTTACACTTTGAGCATCCAGCATATGAGCCTGAGTTTTATGAGGAACGCGATATTTTCCAAACACTTCTTTTTTGTGAAGTAAATGAAGAAGAAAAATTCATTCATCAGTATCCAGATTTTCATTTTATACGCTGGCATGCATATTCAATGGATATTATTCCAAATGGTGGTTCGAAGGCAAGAGGAATTGAGAAGTTTATTGAGAAATTAGGATTTAGCCGTGAACAAGTGTATGCATTTGGGGACGGATTAAATGATTTAGAAATGATTGAAGCAGTAGGAACAGGTATTGTGATGGGGAACGGTCATGAGGATTTGAAAAAACTTGCGAATTATGTGACGAAAGATGTTAGTGAAGACGGCATTCATCACGGTTTAAAATGGGCGGGATTATTGTAAGTTAATATGGAACCCATTTCATAATAATAAAAAGGAGGAAGCAATTAAATTGCTTTCTCCTTTTTATTATAGCTCTAGAGGTTTAGAATCATCTGGAGCTACAAATGGATTTTCTTTGTTAATATGGTCATAGAACATAACACCGTTCAAATGATCAATTTCGTGCTGGAACACAATCGCTGGTAAACCTTTTAAGCGTAATTTTACTTCTTCACCATCAATTGTAGTAGCTTTTACTGTAATTCTTGTATAACGAGGAACATATCCAGGTACTTCACGATCTACAGATAGGCAACCTTCACCACCTGATAAGTATGTACGTTCAACAGAATGACTAATAATTTTTGGATTAAATAGGGCGTAGCTATATAATGTATCATTTGTATCTGTTACATGAACCGCAATCATTCTTTTAGAAATACCAATTTGCGGAGCAGCTAATCCGATTCCAGGGCGTAAATTATATTTTTCAACCATTTCAGGGTTTTGACTGTTTATGACAAATTCAATCATTTCTCTTAGTGTACGTGTATCTTCTTCGTTTGCTGGTAAAGGTACCTCTTTTGCTACTGCACGTAAGATAGAATCTCCTTCACGAATTACATTATCCATTGTAAGCATATGAATCATCTCCTTTCTTCTTTAGTCTACCAAAGGAGAAGAAAAAAGTCATTGCAAAGTACAGGTGAGCAATATATGAACAATCTTATAGAAGAAAATATTTATCGGATAAAAGAGAAAAGACGGCGGAGCCGTCTGTTTCTTTCCATAGTTGTTTCATTTTACATTAGCGAATGCAAGCAGCACCAACGATAATTAAAAGGATAAACAACACAACGATTAAGGCAAAGCCGCGTCCAGATCCGCCGCAAGAACCACCATAGCCGTAGGAAGGATATGAGCAAGTTGTTGGATAGCAATATGAGTATCCGTACATGAGATGACCTCCTTTATCATTTCCCGCTAATACTGCGGTTACTATAATGTATGGAGGAATAGGAAGGAGTGTATGGGTATTTGCCCAGAAAAGGAAGAAGAGTTTGCATATTTTTATTATGAAGAGAGAAAAACTAAGGAGAATTAAATCGTTTACATATTATTCTAAGATCAAAAACGGGTTAAAAAGGGAATAATATAACAGTAGGTTATTGTCTACTAATACAGATGTGAAAATAAAAACACGTATGTATAGAGGAAACCTCCATGTTATTCATAAAAAAAACGTAACCAAAGTAATTGACATGGTGATTAGAATAGTTGTAAACTAAAAAACGTGATCAAGATTGTATTAATATGTTTCTGAAAAAACATTAGTACAGATTGTTAGGTACACAAAATTATTCTCAACTGACAGATAAACTTGTTGGTTTATATTGTTTCGTTTTCGTACTAGCAATTGGTTAGTGAAAGCGTTTCAGAATATGGTTCAAGAGAGGAAGAGGTGAACGGAATGGGTACTAAAACAAAAAAGACCCTATTTAATGTTGATGAGCAAATGAAAGCTATCGCAGCTCAATTTGAAACATTACAAATTTTAAATGAAAAAGGCGAAGTTGTGAATGAAGCAGCAATGCCGGAATTATCTGATGATCAATTAAAAGAATTAATGCGCCGTATGGTGTATACTCGCGTACTAGATCAACGTTCTATTTCTTTAAACCGTCAAGGACGTTTAGGTTTCTACGCACCAACAGCTGGACAAGAGGCTTCTCAATTAGCGAGTCATTTCGCACTTGAGGCAGAAGACTTCATCTTACCAGGATATCGTGATGTTCCACAATTAGTATGGCATGGTTTACCATTATACCAAGCATTCTTATTCTCTCGTGGACACTTCATGGGTAACCAAATGCCTGAAAATGTAAACGCACTTGCTCCACAAATTATCATCGGTGCGCAAATCATCCAAACTGCTGGTGTTGCGTTAGGTATGAAATTACGTGGTAAAAAATCTGTTGCAATTACTTACACTGGTGACGGTGGTGCTTCACAAGGTGACTTCTACGAAGGTATGAACTTTGCGGGTGCATTCAAAGCGCCAGCAATCTTCGTTGTTCAAAACAACCGTTATGCAATCTCTACTCCAGTAGAAAAACAATCTGCAGCTAAAACTGTAGCACAAAAAGCAGTAGCAGCAGGTATTTACGGAATTCAAGTAGACGGTATGGATCCATTAGCTGTATACGCAGCAACTGCTTTTGCTCGTGAGCGTGCAGTAAATGGTGAAGGTCCTACTTTAATTGAGACTTTAACATTCCGTTATGGTCCACATACAATGGCTGGTGATGACCCAACTCGTTACCGTACGAAAGATATCGAGAACGAATGGGAACAAAAAGATCCAATCGTACGCTTCCGTGCATTCTTAGAAAACAAAGGCCTATGGTCTCAAGAAGTAGAAGAAAAAGTAATTGAAGAAGCAAAAGAAGATATCAAACAAGCAATTGCTAAGGCTGACCAAGCTCCAAAACAAAAAGTTACTGATTTAATGGAAATCATGTACGAAAAAATGCCTTACAACTTAGCTGAACAATATGAAATTTACAAAGAAAAGGAGTCGAAGTAAGCCATGGCTCAAATGACAATGATTCAAGCAATCACTGATGCTTTACGCGTTGAAATGAAAAATGATCCTAACGTACTTGTGTTTGGTGAAGACGTTGGTGTAAACGGCGGTGTATTCCGTGCTACTGAAGGTTTACAAGCTGAATTCGGTGAAGATCGTGTAATGGATACTCCACTTGCAGAGTCTGGTATTGGTGGACTTGCAGTTGGACTTGCACTTGAAGGATTCCGTCCAGTTCCAGAAATCCAATTCTTCGGTTTCGTTTATGAAGTAATGGATTCAATTTCTGGTCAATTAGCTCGTATGCGTTACCGTTCTGGTGGACGTTGGACTGCTCCAGTAACAGTTCGTTCTCCATTCGGTGGTGGCGTTCATACTCCAGAACTACACGCTGATAGCTTAGAAGGATTAGTGGCTCAACAACCTGGTCTAAAAGTTGTTATCCCATCTACTCCATACGATGCAAAAGGTCTTTTAATCTCTGCGATTCGTGACAACGATCCAGTTATCTACTTAGAGCATATGAAATTGTACCGTTCATTCCGTCAAGACGTACCAGAAGGCGAATACACAATTGATTTAGGTAAAGCTGATATCAAACGTGAAGGTACAGATGTATCTGTTATCGCATATGGTGCTATGGTTCACGCTGCATTAAAAGCTGCTGAAGAACTTGAAAAAGAAGGTATCTCTTTAGAAGTTGTTGACTTACGTACAGTTCAGCCATTAGATATCGAAACAATCATCGCTTCTGTTGAAAAAACAGGCCGCGTAGTTGTAGTTCAAGAAGCTCAAAAACAAGCTGGTATTGCAGCTAACGTTGTAGCGGAAATTAACGACCGTGCAATCTTAAACTTAGAAGCTCCAGTTGTACGTGTTGCAGCTGCTGATACAGTATTCCCATTCTCTCAAGCTGAGAGCGTATGGTTACCAAACCATAAAGATATTGTTGAAGCTGTAAACAAAGTAATGAACTTCTAATTTTAGTTTTTCATGTGCAAAAGAAATCAGCACATGCTGATTTCTTTTGCCATATTCCATAATAAAGAAATGAATCAGGGGGCTGAATTCCGTGGCATTTGAATTTAAACTACCAGATATCGGTGAAGGTATCCACGAAGGTGAAATCGTAAAATGGTTTATTAAACCAGGCGATGAAGTAAACGAAGACGATGTACTTCTTGAAGTGCAAAATGATAAAGCAGTAGTAGAAATCCCTTCTCCAGTTAAAGGTAAAGTACTTGAAGTACTTGTAGAAGAAGGTACGGTTGCAGTAGTTGGAGATACATTAATTAAATTTGATGCTCCTGGATACGAAAACCTTAAATTTAAAGGTGACGACCATGACGATGCTCCAAAAGCTGAAGAAGTGAAAGAAGAAGCTCCAAAAGCTGAAGCTACTCCAGCAGCAACTGCAGAAGTAGTAAATGAGCGCGTAATCGCTATGCCATCTGTTCGTAAATATGCTCGTGAAAAAGGTGTAGATATTCATAAAGTAGCTGGTTCTGGTAAGAACGGTCGTATTGTGAAAGCTGACATCGATGCATTTGCAAATGGTGGACAAACTGTAGCAGCAACTGAGGCTCCAGCAGCAGTAGAAGCTACTCCAGCAGCAGCAAAAGAAGAAGCACCAAAAGCACAACCAATCCCAGCTGGTGAGTATCCAGAAACTCGTGAGAAAATGAGTGGTATCCGTAAAGCGATTGCAAAAGCAATGGTTAACTCTAAGCACACAGCTCCTCACGTAACATTAATGGATGAAGTAGATGTAACAGAACTTGTTGCTCACCGTAAGAAGTTCAAAGCTGTTGCAGCTGACAAAGGTATTAAATTAACTTACCTTCCATACGTTGTAAAAGCTTTAACATCTGCATTACGTGAATTCCCAATGTTGAACACTGCTTTAGACGATGCTTCTCAAGAAATCGTTCATAAACATTACTTCAACATCGGTATCGCAGCTGATACAGACAAAGGTCTATTAGTACCAGTTGTTAAAGATACAGATCGTAAATCAATCTTCACTATTTCTAATGAGATTAATGATCTTGCTGGTAAAGCACGTGAAGGTCGTTTAGCTCCAGCTGAAATGAAAGGTGCTTCTTGCACAATTACAAACATTGGTTCTGCAGGTGGACAATGGTTTACTCCAGTTATCAATCACCCAGAAGTAGCAATCCTTGGTATCGGCCGTATCGCTGAGAAACCAGTTGTGAAAAATGGTGAGATTGTTGCAGCTCCAGTATTAGCATTATCTCTAAGCTTTGACCATCGTTTAATTGACGGCGCAACTGCTCAAAAAGCATTAAACCAAATTAAACGTCTATTGAATGACCCACAATTATTAGTAATGGAGGCGTAATAACAATGGTAGTAGGAGATTTCCCAATTGAATTAGATACAGTCGTTGTTGGTGCAGGTCCTGGTGGATACGTTGCGGCAATTCGTGCAGCACAATTAGGTCAAAAGGTAGCAATTATTGAAAAAGCTAACCTTGGTGGCGTATGCTTAAACGTTGGATGTATTCCTTCAAAAGCGTTAATTAATGCAGGTCATCGTTATGAGAATGCAATGCATTCTGATGACATGGGTATCACTGCAGAGAACGTAAAAGTTGATTTCACAAAAGTTCAAGAATGGAAAAACGGCGTAGTTAAGAAATTAACTGGCGGTGTTGAAGGCCTTCTTAAAGGAAACAAAGTTGAAATCATTCGCGGTGAAGCTTACTTCGTAGATGCTAACACATTACGCGTAATGACTGAAGATGCAGCTCAAACTTATACGTTTAAAAATGCTGTTCTTGCAACTGGTTCTACACCAATCGAAATTCCTGGATTCAAATACTCTAAACGTGTTATCAACTCTACAGGTGCTCTAAGCTTACCTGAAATCCCTAAAAAACTTGTTGTAATCGGCGGCGGTTACATCGGTATGGAATTAGGTACTGCATATGCTAACTTCGGTACAGAAGTTACTGTAGTAGAAGCTGGCGACGAAATCTTAGCTGGTTTCGAAAAAGCAATGAGTTCTGTTGTTAAACGTGCCCTTCAAAAGAAAGGTAACGTAAATATCCATACAAAAGCTATGGCTAAAGGCGTTGAAGAAACAGAAACTGGCGTAAAAGTTAGCTTCGAAGTTAAAGGTGAAATACAAACTGTAGAAGCAGATTACGTATTAGTAACTGTAGGTCGCCGTCCAAATACTCAAGAAATCGGTCTTGAGCAAGTTGGAGTTAAAATGACTGACCGCGGTATCATCGAAATCGATGAGCAATGCCGTACAAACGTACCAAATATCTATGCAATCGGTGATATCGTTCCTGGACCACCATTAGCTCACAAAGCTTCTTACGAAGGTAAAGTAGCTGTTGAAGCAATTAGTGGCCATGCATCAGCTATCGATTACATCGGAATTCCTGCAGTATGCTTCACTGATCCAGAATTAGCATCTGTTGGTTACACTAAGAAACAAGCTGAAGAAGCTGGAATGACAGTAGTTGTATCTAAGTTCCCATTCGCTGCAAACGGTCGTGCTTTATCATTAAACAGCACAGACGGTTTCGTACAACTTGTAACACGTAAAGAAGATGGTCTTCTTGTAGGTGCGCAAGTTGCAGGTGCAGGTGCTTCTGATATTATCTCTGAGATTGGTTTAGCTATCGAAGCTGGAATGACAGCAGAAGATATCGCTCAAACAATCCATGCTCACCCAACATTAGGTGAAATCACAATGGAAGCAGCGGAAGTTGCTCTTGGAATGCCAATTCACATTGTAAAATAATATAAGTAATGTAAATAACCCGTCTCTTATTTGTAAGAGGCGGGTTATTTTTATGTTTGTTAAAATGTACTGGGCGATTAGCAAGGTCTTTATACATACCTGTCGAATGAATATAATGATTGGCTATGTAGAATAAATATTATTTCAATACAATCGTCTATGTACTCATATTAGTAATTGATTCGATTTCGATCCCATATATTAATAAAATAGAGCATGTCAAAGGAGAAGGTTCCATGAAAATATTGCATGTTATATTTTATCATTTCCTTTTATGGAGTGGTTTTTCGATTGTCCTATTGTTATCGAACGGTGATAGGTTTCATTATAAGGTGATTCTCTTTTTTGTATTTCTTTATTTAGCATATGTAATTGCGTATGTTGTTTTAAGTGTAAGAAAGCAAGCATTATTTCTTACTTGTACAAATAGTATGCTCTTTTTAATAATATCTTTTATTTTTTAAGAACTAACGTTTATAAAAATACATTGTTCTTCCATTAAATAGTTGTAATTCACCCTCTAATTTTTTCGCTAAAAAGCGGCTGAATTCATTTGCCTTTCCTTTATCACCAAAGGTGGCAGTTTGAGGTAAGGAAATTTGAATGAATGATTGCTCGTTTTCTACTCCCACGCCAATATAAATAGAATCGTATCGATCGTGACTAGATTGCAATTTCAATGTTGTGTCTGAAGTATCTAATATTTCATAAGGAAAGGCAAAATTAGTATATGCATAACTAACTTGAACGCCGGTTTGAGAAGTGATTGTTTTATAGTATTGAAAAAGTTGTTTGACGTCTTCAAGTGAGATAGATTGTTGCTTAGATTTAGGTACAAGTGTAATAAATGCATGCTGCATAAAGAGTTCCCCCCTAACGTAATAGATAATATTATCTTACCATCAATCTGAATTTTTTGACAATTAAAAGGAGTATTTCTTTTTTTGTTTAATATATACGAGTAGAAAGCGTTATTTAGAAAGGAAGAAGCTGATGTTTGAAAAATTGTATGATGAGCATGAAAGTGTGAAGGTACGGTTTTTAGGATTGATGACACATGATACGCGTTATGATTTTGGGGTCATCTATACAAATATGTTTTTTGGAAAGCCACTTGTAGTTTGTATGCAAACAGGGAGAGCGACTCTTCTTGGGCCAGATGATGTAGAGAACGTTCAACATGTACAAGAAATCTTTAAACTGGGATCGGAGAAAGAGGCGACGGATTTAGCTCAATTTTTTAAATTTCTTGTTCCATCTTCGTCTTTACATGCAGAGTATGAAGAATAAATAAACAGAAACAGTCGTACGAATAAGATATGGCTGTTTTTTTGTTAATATCTCATACTAATATAAATATAAAATATTTAATGTGTTATACTAAAAACCTATTGACGTAAAAAGTATAACATATTAAAATAAAGACAGAAAGTTAAGCGGTTACAAAAAGTTTTTGGGATTATAAACTTAGGGGGAAATAAAAAATGGGAACAATCGTATGTCAAGATTGTGAAGGTACAATTGCACACTTCGAGGATGAGAAAGTAACGGTACTTTACGGGAAATGTGGATCTTGCGGATGTGATCACACAGAGCATACAAAGGCCCAGTAGTAAATAGGGAATGCACAGCTAAAAGTTTTTAGGACCATAAACTTAGGGGGAAATAAAAATGGGAACAATCGTATGTCAAGTATGTGAAGGAACAATTGCACATTTTGAAGACGAAAAAACAACAGTACTATACGGCAAGTGTGGATCTCATTGCGAATGTGATCATAAAGAGCATACAAAGGCCTAACAATATATAGATTAAAAATATTATGTTTGTAAATGATAAATTAAACTCAGGGGGAAATAAAAATGGGAACAATCGTATGTCAAGTATGTGAAGGAACAATTGCACATTTTGAAGATGAAAAAACAACAGTACTATACGGCAAGTGTGGATCTCATTGCGAATGTGATCACAAAGCACATACGAAAGCCCAATAATAAAAAAGCACCTACATGTAGGTGCTTTTTTTAATAGATAGTAGTTGTGTGACCAACTGTTGCAACGATTGCATCATCTCTAATAGGAATAAACCCTATGGATGTTTGTAGCGTGTTAGGAGAAGCGTATTGACTCATAAGGCGACTATCAATACGGGTGATAAAATCAGTCAAATAAGCCGATATAAAGGCGTAGGGGACTCTGCGTTCATTTAATAAATAAATAATCTGTTCTTTCGTTTTTACACCTACACCATGGCCGTAAAAAAAGAAATTCCCGAGGTAAATTGTATTTTCTCCTTGCCATTCAATTGCAGTTGGATTTACTTGTGGATTTTTAAAGTAAACGAGGTCACCGGGAACGATGTCACCACTCGTTTTTGTTATGAGCTTTAGATCACGATCATAATCCCATGTATAAAGTAAGAGGTTTGCGAATAAATGGTTGAACGTTTCTTCATCATATAATGCTAGTAGTGCTTTATAGAAGATGATAATCATTGCTGTTGCACATTCTGTTCCATACAGTTTGCCGTTTTTAAAAATATCTTGTATTGCAACAGAGGAAGGTGTATTTGGAAGGAGTTGAAACCCTCCAAGTGATGTCCTTTGCCAAAACTCAGGATTGCAAAAAGATTGTTGGAATGTACGAAACTGCAATCCGCTTTGAAAAAGCTCTAATGCAGAAGTGATAATGTTAATTCGTACATTAAGATCAAAGCTGAGCTCATCAGCCGTTCGAAAGGAGTAAACCTCTTGATTTCCAGCCATTATGGATAAAATTTGTTGTTTCTCAGTAGCAAATGGTTCGTGTTCATTTGTGATATAAGGATGTACAATAGAGCGGCCTATCACAATCATAATGGTATCCCCACCTATACGTTACATTCTTTAGTATCGTATGAGTAAAAGGTAAAAATGTGAAAAAAAGCCTATCAACTGATAGGCTTGTATTCTTTAATAACGCGTAATGTTTGTAATGTCATGTCTTCCGGACCTTGTACTGGTAAACCGGCTTCTAAGTTTTTATGGATATAATCTAAGTTTTCTTGTGTAATAATTTCACCGGGAGTGAAAATTGGAATCCCTGGTGGATATACCATAACGAAATCAGCTATAATACGGCCAGCTGCATTTTCAAAAGGAATGACCTCTGTTTCTGAATAAAAGGCATCTCGAGGAGAAAGGGCTAGTACAGGGATTTCTGGAATTTCGACTTGTACTTGAACGCCTTTATCCGCTCTATGCTTAAATGTTGTTGCCAACTCTTGCAATGCTGTAATAAGTGTATTTGTTTCGTCTTCTGTATCACCAAGCGTGATAAGACATAGAATGTTATATAAATCAGAGAGCTCAACTTCAATGTTGTAATGTTCTCTGAGCCATATCTCAGCTTCATGGCCTGTAATACCTAAATCTTTTACAGATACAATTATCTTTGTAGGATCATAGTTAAACGTAGCATCTGTGCCTAACATTTCTTTTCCAGGACAATAAAGATGTTTAATATCATTTATAGTGTTACGGACATGTTCGGCTAATTGTATCGTTTGTTCTATGAGTGCATTTCCTTCTGTTGCAAGACGTTTTCTTGCGACATCGAGAGAAGCTAACAAAATATAAGACGTAGATGTAGTCGTAAGCATGCTAATAATAGATTGGACATGCTTCACATTAACAAGACCTTCTTTTACATTAAGTATCGAGCTTTGTGTTAAAGAGCCACCTAATTTGTGAACACTTGTTGCTGCCATGTCTGCGCCTGCTTGCATAGCTGACATCGGTAATTCATCATGAAAATGAATATGAACACCGTGGGCTTCATCAACTAATACAGGTATGTCATAGGAATGAGCTAACTCTACAATTTGCTCTAAGTCTGCAACAAACCCGAAGTAGGTTGGATTAATAACAAGTAATCCTTTGGCATCAGAATGCTCTTCAAGTGCCTTTTGGACAGATCGGATCGTAATCCCGTGTGAAATACCGAGTTTCGGATCAATTTCAGGATGCATGAAAATCGGTTTTGCACCTGAGAAAATAATAGCTGACATTACTGATTTATGAACGTTTCGTGGCACGAGAATTTTATCTCCTGGACCACAAACGCTCATCACCATTGTCATAATTGCACCACTTGTACCTTGAACAGAAAAGAAAGTATGATCTGCACCGAATGCTGCAGCAGCTAAATCTTGTGCTTCCTTAATCATACCTTTTGGATGATGTAAATCATCGAGCGGCGCGATATTAATTAAATCAATTGCTAATACATTATGCCCAATAAATTCGCGAAATATAGGATCCATTCCTTGTCCTTTTTTATGTCCAGGAATATGGAATTGAATTGGATTTCGCTTACTGTGCTCAACTAAAGCGGTAAACAATGGTGTTTCGTATTGGGACAATCTATACACCCCTTCTTCTTAGTAATATTTATTATGATTTGTTTTATATGCATCTTGTTCAAATAAGAAAGTCATTTCCCTTTGTATAGTCGTATAACGGTCTTTTAGAACTTGATATGTTTTACTGCCATTCACAAGCAAGTTTTTGGATGGTAGTTTCACTTTATTTTCTATAAAACAAAAGCATTATATCACCAATAATTATAGATGTATAGAAAAATATCATTTTAATTATGCATATAGTTAATAGTTATATCTGTTTCTTCCATGATATATATCATAGAGGAAGACAATTCCATAAAGAAGGAGAAATAGTGTATAATGCAAAGGGGCTATAAGAAAGAATAAACGTTTCGTCTTTAATAGCATAATAATTAAGAACAAATGATAAATGAGGTGCAGAAATGGAATATCAATATCCACTTGACTATGATTGGTCAAACGAGGAAATGGTTACAATTGTGACATTTTATGAGGCAATTGAAAAAGCATATGAAAAAGGAATTGTAAGAGAAGAATTGATGGGATTATATCGTCGTTTTAAAGAGATTGTTCCATCGAAAGCAGAAGAAAAGAAAATTGATAAAGAGTTTCAAGAGGTAAGTGGATATTCTATATACCGCGCGATTCAAAAGGCAAAAGAAGTAGAAGATCAAAAGATTGTAAAAATATAAAAATATTTCGAAAAATAAAAAATATTTTGAAAAATAAAAAATGAAGTGCTATAATGTGATAACAACTAAAAACGGACAATATCTATTGTCCGTTTTCTACTATCGATTACAAATCGCATATAAAGGAAGGAGTGATTGCATCGTAGATTCAATCTTAGCAAGGAATTGCTCGTTGGTCATTGCTGAAAACTCCTCTGGTGTTATATGAATACCAACTAATAATTCCGCTTTTTTCACAGTCGCTAAACGCTCAATCATTTTTTGCAAATCTTCGGTTTCAAGAGTTTTATGTAATTTTACACCTGGTTTAGTATGGTCAATGGACCAAACGAAGTCATTTGGAATACTTGTTTTTAAATCATTTAAATGTTCTAAGAAGGCATGAGCCGATTCCACTTTTTGTGGACACTCATATATTAAACCAAAGTATATGAAGGCATGGGTACCCCATAACCCAATTTGAAAATGTGGTAGCATTTTATATCCGCGTTTATTTGTTGAAAAAGCAACCCAAGTATCGTTTGGTGGATTGACTTTGCGGCGTGCATGTTTCGCTACATGGTAGAAAAAGTTTTTGTCAGTTTGTTTTGATAAATACTGTGAAAACTGTTCTCCTAAAGCTTCAAGTTTAGGGTGAGTATTCGTTTTAATTGCACTCATTCGTTCTTCAAGACCATCAACAGTAAAGACAGCAAAGTCAGTTGATGTGAATGTTTGTAGTGTCATGATTGTTCCTCCAACTCCTAGTTTGTTTTTATTTTAGCATAGCTTGTACTATTCATAAAAAAACAGCACAAAAAAATTTTAATAAAAAATATAATTTTGTTGCATAGATGATTTATCCAACATAGTATAGTATAAAACAAAAAATCAGAAAATTAAGTCAATTCTAGTCCGAGGGCAGACGAATATTGGGAGGAGGCAAATAAAATGAGACAGGTGATTAATGCGTTAAAGAGAACAGATGCTGAAAAGAGAATTCCGGTGCTACGATTGGAACTAGATTACGAACTAGCGACTTTATACGATGCGATGATGGAGAACGATAAGCAGAAAAAAGAAGATTGCGTACAAAAATTAGAAGTGCTAAGACTTGAAATGATTCGTTTAGAAGCGTAATAATAGTATATGTATAAAAAATTAGTTGGTGCGAACCTTATAAAGGGTTCGTTTTTTCTGTGAACAGTATAGATCGGAGTGTTTAAAAATGCAAGAGGTATGGGAAAAAATCGATACACATGCAAAACAGTGGATTCGAGAAGCTGGGGAACGTTTAATGGCATCGTTAAAAAAAGCGCTTATTATAGAGACAAAGTCAAATGCCGCTGATCTAGTAACAAATATGGACCGAGAAACAGAGCAATTTCTAATTGGGAAAATTAAAGAAACATTCCCAAATCATTATATTTTAGGTGAAGAAGGGTACGGGGACGAAATTACTTCTTCTAATGGAGTTGTTTGGTTAGTTGATCCGATTGATGGTACAATGAACTTTATTCATCAAAAAAGAAATTTTGCGATTTCAATTGGTATTTATGAGAACGGTATCGGAAAAATTGGTCTTATTTATGATCCAGTCCATGATGAATTGTATCATGCGGTAAAGGGAGAAGGGGCTTTTTGTAATGATGTAGCTATTCCTATTTTGGAGAATGGAACAGTGGAACAAGGGGTTATAGCTCTAAATGCGATATGGCTTACCGATAATCCATTGCTTAATATGGAGAAAATGATGCAGCTCGTTAAAAAGGCAAGAGGAACTCGTTCTTACGGTTGCGCAGCTTTAGAAATGGTATATGTTGCAACGGGAAGATTGGATGCGTACGTGACTCCGCGGTTATCTCCATGGGATTTTGGTGGAGGAAAGATTATTGTAGAAGAGGTTGGTGGTAAAGTAACAACTTTTTCTGGAACATCTCTTTCTATAGTAGAAAAAAGTAGTGTATTGGTTGCCAAACCAGGAGTGTATGAAGAATTACTATTATTTGTATCACAGTAACAAAAAAAGTAAGAGGCTAGAAAAAAGCTTCTTACTTTTTACTGTTACTGTGATTTGCGCATTTTTCTTTTTGTTACGAATCCGTATCCAACTGCAACAAATGTGCCGATAATGCAAATAATAATGCCGACTGGACTATTCTCAGCAATCATAATTCCAATGCCAATTAAGAAAATAACACCGATAATAGCTGTTAATAAAAAGCGATATTGAATATGTTCCATATCTTCACCCTCCAATCTCATTTTACTTTCACAAAAGTAAGAATACAACTATATTTTCATTCTTGATTTTATTTTGATTGCCTTTGTATCCCCTTCGCTCTTATAATAGAGAAGGATTAAAAAGACACTAGGAGTTGGACATGTTGAAAAAACGACAAGATTTACGTAATATAGCAATTATTGCCCACGTTGACCATGGTAAAACAACACTTGTTGACCAGTTATTACGTCAAGCGGGGACGTTCCGTGCGAATGAACACGTTGAAGAACGCGCAATGGACTCAAATGATCTAGAAAGAGAGCGCGGTATTACAATTTTAGCGAAGAATACTGCGATTCACTATGAAGATAAAAGAATTAACATTTTAGATACACCTGGTCACGCTGACTTCGGTGGAGAAGTAGAACGTATCATGAAAATGGTTGATGGTGTTCTACTTGTCGTTGATGCATACGAAGGGTGTATGCCACAAACACGATTCGTTTTAAAGAAAGCACTTGAGCAAAATTTAACTCCAATCGTTGTTGTAAACAAAATTGACCGTGACTTTGCTCGCCCAGATGAAGTAGTTGATGAAGTAATTGATTTATTCATTGAACTTGGTGCAAATGAAGATCAATTAGAATTCCCTGTTGTATTCGCATCAGCAATGAACGGGACGGCAAGCTTAGATTCAAATCCAGCAAACCAAGAAGAGAATATGAAATCATTGTTTGACACAATCATTGAACATATTCCAGCACCAGTTGATAACAGCGAAGAGCCACTTCAATTCCAAGTAGCACTTCTTGATTACAATGACTATGTTGGTCGTATTGGGGTTGGACGTGTATTCCGCGGTACAATGAAGGTAGGACAACAAGTTGCATTAATGAAAGTTGACGGAAGTGTAAAACAATTCCGTGTAACGAAATTATTTGGTTACATCGGATTAAAACGTCAAGAAATTGAAGAAGCAAAAGCAGGAGATTTAGTAGCTGTTTCAGGTATGGAAGATATTAACGTAGGTGAAACGGTATGTCCGGTTGAACATCAAGAGGCTTTACCATTATTACGTATTGATGAGCCAACACTACAAATGACATTCCTTGTAAATAACAGCCCATTTGCAGGTCGTGAAGGTAAATATATTACATCTCGTAAAATTGAAGAGCGTCTTCGTTCACAGTTAGAAACAGATGTAAGTTTACGTGTAGATAATACAGAATCTCCTGATGCATGGATTGTATCTGGACGTGGAGAATTACACTTATCAATCTTAATTGAGAACATGCGTCGTGAAGGATATGAATTACAAGTATCTAAACCAGAAGTAATCATTAAAGAGGTTGACGGCGTAAGATGTGAACCTGTAGAGCGTGTACAAATTGATGTGCCAGAAGAATATACTGGTTCTATTATGGAATCAATGGGTGCGCGTAAAGGTGAAATGTTAGACATGGTGAATAACGGAAACGGTCAAGTTCGTCTTACGTTCATGGTTCCGGCACGTGGTCTAATTGGTTACACAACAGAGTTCTTAACGTTAACACGTGGTTACGGTATTTTAAACCATACATTCGATTGTTACCAACCAGTTCATGCTGGACAAGTTGGTGGACGTCGCCAAGGGGTTCTAGTTTCATTAGAAACAGGAAAAGCATCACAATACGGTATTATGCAAGTTGAAGACCGTGGTGTAATCTTCGTTGAACCGGGTACAGAAGTATATGCTGGTATGATCGTTGGAGAACATACACGCGAGAATGATTTAACAGTTAACGTTGTAAAAATGAAACAACAAACGAACATTCGTTCTGCAACGAAAGATCAAACTTCAACAATGAAAAAACCACGTCTAATGACTTTAGAAGAGTCTTTAGAGTATTTAAATGATGATGAGTTCTGTGAAGTAACACCAGAATCAATCCGTCTTCGTAAAAAGATTCTTGATAAGAGTGAGCGCGAAAGAGCTGCTAAGAAAAAGAAATCTGTAGAAGCATAAAATGATAAAAACAGCTACCTTTGAATAAAGGTAGCTGTTTTTTTACTTTTATTATTTTTAGAAAATTTCTTCTTTTTTGTGGACAGTATTTTTGTTGCAGGTTACTCTTGTATTAAGTATATACAGGAAATACAAGGAAGATATCTTTTGTAAAGGGGTGAAGTGTGGTGTTAGAAAGAATGTCATTTTTTGCAAAGCTATGTAAAGTAGATGAGAATCCAGAAGTGGGAATGTGGTTGCTTTATGGAACCATTGTTATACTAAGTGCCCTTGTATATAATTTAGGGTTTGCAAGGAAATTATCCGTATTAAAAAATATCGTTATATACGCCTCATTAGCAATTGGTTGTACAGTTTTAACTTTCTTCGCAGTTTTTTTACCTATTGGGGAGGGGCTTGTTGTAGCTGCCATTGTACTGGGAATTTATAGATTACGTTTACGTCAAGCGAAGCAACAGAAAATGAGTTAAAGAGGGGGATTTTTCATGCGTTCTGTACAAGATGCATTATATAATTGGTTAACGATTAAAACGATTGCAGAAGCAAGGCAGGATGATGGTCCCGCACAAGAGACCTATGTGCTTTTTCGTGATATGTTAACCGAAGAACACCGATTGAAAAATATAAAAGTTGAAAAGAACGAGGAAATGTATTTGATCACATATGAAAGGGATGGAGAGGTAGGGGTTGCCAGATTTCCTTTAGAAGCAATTGATTGTTTTTTAGAGCAGATAAACAGAGAGCCGGAAAAATATAAATAAGTCCTTATCTATATGATTAAGGACTTATTTACAGTTTACCACTCATCTTCTACTGTTTTATCACGATATAATTGAAATTTGCCACTCGCATGGCGTTCCATTGTACGTTCTGCAATGCGTTCTGTACATTCCATGCACATATATGTATGAATAGGGCGATTACGAAGTTTTTTTGCCATAGGATTTTCGTCATCTAGCTCATCTTTTTTATCACAAATCATGCATTTGACTCTCATTTCGTCACCTCAATACGAATTCTATCAACATAAGTATATCATGGAAGCTTAATGTTTTTGAATAATAGAGGAAAAAAATAATATTTTCGCAATTCGAAAAATAGGTTATCATAAGGGGAGAGAATATTTGGAGGTGGAAATATGGCGAATGTGGTAGAGCCTGCATTGACAGATGCCTTATTACAATCTTTACGTAAAGAGAATATTGTCACAATAGCTACGACGGATTTTGAAAAAAACATTCCGAATGTAAGTGCTATTTCTTGGGTATACGCAGTGAGTGAGACTAGTGTTCGGTTTGCTGTAGATCAACGCTCGCGTATTGTGGAGAATTTACGCCATCATGCAGGGCTTGTGTTGACTATAATGGTAAATGAATCCGTATTTTCCATAAGCGGTAAAGGTAAGATTTTGATTGATAGAATGGAAGGTGTGCCTCTTAAATTAACTGTAGTAGAGGTAACTGTACAAGAAGTTCGCGATGTTATGTTTTATGGAGCAAAGCTCGCTACTGAACCAACATATGAAAAAACATATGATCTTCGAGCTGCGAAAAAGCTAGATAATCAAGTTTTAACGGGTATGAAAGAATTGTAATGGTGAGAATTATTTATCTCTTTCTGTAGCTTTATGTGGTCTGAATCAGCATAGTAGAGTGTGAATTTTAACTATTAAAGGATGTCCATTGAAGGAAAAAAAAACAAAAGTGGAGAAAAGTTTTAATTTATACGAATTTCGATTCTACCTCGTTTATACGGTACATATAATTATAACAATGGTTCGTCCATATTTTATGGATGAAACCCTTGTTCTACAAATTTAAAAGTGGAGTCAGGGGGTAACAGGTTGGATAAAATTTATGTGTTAGATACGAATGTACTTTTGCAGGATCCTTTATCTATTTTTTCATTTGAAACAAATGAAGTAGTGATTCCAGCAGTTGTATTGGAAGAGGTTGATTCGAAAAAACGCTATATGGATGAAGTTGGACGTAATGCTCGATATGTATCTAAATTAATAGATAAATTTCGTGAACTCGGAAAGTTACATGAAAGTATTCCTCTTGAAAATGGAGGTACATTTCGTATTGAATTAAATCATCGCTCATTTGTTCAACTGCAAGATATTTTTGTGGAAAAAACAAATGATAACCGGATTTTAGCTGTAGCAAAAAACTTATCTTTAGAAGAGCAAGAAAAAGAGGACGGAAAATCAGTTATTTTAGTAAGTAAAGATGTGCTCGTAAGGGTAAAAGCAGATGCAATCGGATTGCAGGCTGAAGATTATTTAAGTGATCGTGTAATCGAAGTGGAAAATATATATTCAGGATTTTTAGAAGGATATATATCAAAAGAACAATTAGATTATTTTTATGAAAAAGGAGAACTTCCTTTATCTGAAATTGCAAATCATCCTTTCTACCCAAATCAGTTTGTTGTGATGAAAGATGCACTAGGTGGTTCAAGTTCCGCACTTGGAATCGTTGATCATTTAGGAAAAAAAGTAAAAAAATTAGTTTTTCATAATGAGCAGGTTTGGGGGATACGCCCAAGAAATGTACAGCAAATTATGGGTTTAGAATTGCTGCTTCGTGAAGACATCCCACTTGTAACTTTAACTGGAAAAGCAGGTACTGGAAAAACGTTACTTGCGCTAGCTTCTGGACTTATGCAAACAGAAGATCTTGGCTTGTATAAAAAGCTTCTAGTTGCAAGACCTATCGTTCCAGTGGGGAAAGATATAGGATACTTACCTGGAGAGAAGGAAGAAAAATTAAGACCGTGGATGCAACCCATTTTTGATAACTTAGAGTATTTATTTAATACAAAAAAGCCGGGTGAATTAGAT
Organism: Bacillus clarus; assembly: GCF_000746925.1. Lineage (GTDB taxonomy): Bacteria > Bacillota > Bacilli > Bacillales > Bacillaceae_G > Bacillus_A > Bacillus_A clarus. The sequence goes on along the minus strand of NZ_JMQC01000008.1, from coordinate 907,697 downwards.
GCTATTTTAGCAGGGATGGGTTCGATTGAGGTAGAAGCGCTTACGTATATACGAGGCAGAAGTATTCCGGATCAATTTATTATTATTGATGAGGCACAAAATTTAACGAAGCACGAAGTGAAAACAATATTAACAAGGGTAGGCGAAAAAAGTAAAATTGTATTAATGGGAGACCCGCAGCAAATTGATCACCCTTACTTAGATGAATATAATAATGGTTTAACTTATGTTGTTGAGAAGTTTAAAGAGCAAAAAATTAGTGGTCATGTAAAGTTTGTCAAAGGGGAACGTTCTAATTTAGCACAATTAGCAGCAGATTTATTATAAAAAGGAGTGGGCTTTTGCCCACTCCTTTTTATAATAAATATGTACGATTAGGAATTTAAATAATAGTAAATTTACGGATGTTTCGTATTGGATTGTTTCTATTAGAACCATCATGGAAATAAAGATGAACAGGTCCGTCCTCTCGTAATGGTTTTCCATCTTTTGAAAAACCAAGAATAGCTTTTTGGGCAGTTTCTAGTGGAAGTGTAAACGTCTCATCTAACGTCTCTATTTCAACTTGAATAGCATCATCTATAATTTCCGCATTATTAAGAAATGGATGAAGCGGTATACCGAATGTTCCTGTAACGAGTTGTTCTTTTTTGTATTTCTTTACACTTTGCTGAATCGGTGGGAAAGCTGCACCATCGCGGATTTCACGGTCCCAATGTGCAGAAGTCTGTTTCAAATATGTTTCTAATTCAGATGATTCTTCTCTCGTTTCATCGAAGAAAGTTGTTAAATCTACTTTGCGATCATCAAAGATCCAAACACTTGGATCGATAGTGATCGGAAAGCGGACTTTACCGTTTATAAACAAAATTTCACTCATTGTTGTTCCCCCATTTGTATTATACTCCCACTTTTCAGTATAATGGTATTAGACACTGTTGTCACAAAAAATGTTTCTATTGCAATTTATTAAAACTATCGCTAATATTAATAGATAGGATAGGAGAGTAGGACGGAAACGGAGGGAATCAATTTGGCGTCTGAGACAGTAGCAAATCATCAGGAAAAGGCACTTGCCCTTCTACAAGCGGATGCGGAGAAGATTTTAAGACTTATTAAGGTGCAAATGGACCACCTTACGATGCCGCAATGTCCATTATACGAAGAAGTGTTGGACACACAAATGTTTGGACTATCCCGTGAGGTCGACTTTGCGGTTCGTCTTGGTCTTATTGCAGAAGAGCAAGGGAGAGAGATGTTAGGAGAGCTCGAACGTGAGTTATCTGCACTTCATGAAGCGTTTACAAACAAACAACAATAACGGGTTCAAATAAGGGGGCTCAAACTGAATCAGTTTGAGCTTTTTATTTGTATAATAAAGCAGGAAGAATATATATACATATGGAATACAACAATAATTAAAATGAAAACAGAAAGAGGAAATGGAATGAAAAGAGTATGGAAATCGATAGATTATTCATTATTACTTCCTCTTATTATCTTATGTATGCTGGGAGTTATAATGGTATATAGTTCTAGTTCCATTGTTGCGATTTCAAGGCATAACTGGCCAGCAAATTACTTTTTTAAAAAACAATTACTTGCTCTAGCTGTTGGGACGATAGCATTAGTAGTTATCGCTACTATCCCATATAAAGTTTGGAGGAAACGAATTTTTTTGTTGGGGAGTTATGGTATTAGTGTTGCATTATTAGCGGCAGCTGCATTTTTTACTAAGAAAGTAAACGGTGCAAATGGATGGATATTTGGAATACAGCCTGCAGAATTTGTGAAGATAACTGTTATCCTCGTATTGGCTCATTTTTTTGCAAAAAGACAAGAAACGAATACGCCTGTTTTGAAAGGGTCGGGACCGGTGCTTATTGCAGTTGGTTTAATCATGTTTTTAATTTTAAAACAAAATGATTTAGGTACCGACTTATTAATTGTGGGAACAGTAGGAATTATGTTTCTTTGTTCAGGAGTACGAATTAATTTATGGTTAAAACGAATTGCTTTAACTTCTATCATATGGATTCCTGCGTTATATTTTTTAGGAAATTACGCATTAAGTCCGTATCAAAAAGCGCGTTTCTCCGTTTTCTTGGATCCGTTTAATGATCCGCAAAAAGATGGATTTCAATTAATAAACTCCTTTATTGCTATTGCATCAGGAGAGCTAAATGGGAGAGGATTAGGAAATAGTATACAAAAGTATGGCTATTTACCAGAGCCGCAAACAGACTTTATTATGGCGATAATATCTGAAGAGCTTGGTTTTATCGGTGTAGCAATTATTTTAATTAGTTTGCTACTTATTATTATTCGTGCATTTAGAATTGCACAAAAGTGTCAAGATCCGTTCGGAAGTTTACTAGCAATTGGAATTGCTAGTTTAATAGGTATACAAACGTTCGTTAACGTCGGTGGTATGTCTGGATTAATACCTCTTACTGGTGTACCTTTACCATTTGTTAGTTACGGTGGTAGTTCTTTACTCGCCAATTTAATTGGAATGGGGATACTATTGAATATTGCTAGTCAGGTGAAACGAGAAGAGAAACAACAAGAAGAGATAAAAGGCAAAAGAGAACAAGGTGAACCACATCTTGTTCTAGTGAAATAAAAGGCATTGTGTTTTCAAACACAATGCCTTTTATTGTATTTATTTTTAATTATGTCTCATATTTTGATAGATAAACATTATTGTATAACACAATAGAATTAATGTGATATACAATAATGTTGTTAGAAAGAGAAGAGGTATGCTATACTATTTTTGTGAAACAAATTGATCAGAAAACTTATCATTTGTTGAAAAATAAGGTATGATGAATAAAAATAAAGTGAAGCTTTCTAAATATAATTTGAAATGGAAAGTGAAGAACTTCACGCTCTGTAGGGTGTGTATGCATTTCATTTTTAGAGTGGTAGGAAAGTAGAGGGGGAAAATCATGATAAAGCTGCAACGTATTCAAAAAGTATTGGTAGCTAACCGTGGAGAGATTGCAATCCGTGTATTCCGAGCTTGTTCAGAACTTGGATTAAGTACAGTTGCAATCTACTCAAAAGAGGATAGTGGTTCTTACCATCGCTATAAAGCGGATGAATCGTATTTAGTAGGGGAAGGCAAAAAACCAATTGATGCTTATCTTGATATTGAGGGTATCATTGAAATTGCAAAGAGTAATCATGTAGATGCAATTCACCCTGGATATGGTTTCTTATCAGAAAATATTCATTTTGCAAGACGTTGTGAAGAAGAAGGGATTATCTTTATCGGACCGAAAAGTAAACATTTAGATATGTTTGGTGATAAAGTAAAAGCGAGAACACAAGCGCAGTTAGCGAATATTCCAGTTATCCCTGGTAGTGATGGACCGATTGATTCATTAGAAGAGATTGAGGAATTTGCTAAGAAGTATGATTACCCGATTATTATTAAAGCTTCCCTTGGTGGTGGCGGTCGTGGTATGCGTATTGTACGTAATGAAGAAGAATTAAGAGAGTCGTATAATCGAGCAAAATCAGAAGCAAAAGCAGCCTTTGGTAATGATGAAGTGTATGTTGAAAAATTCGTTGAAAAACCTAAACATATAGAAGTACAAATACTAGCAGACGAAGAAGGTAATGTTGTACATTTATACGAGCGCGATTGCTCTGTACAACGTCGTCATCAAAAAGTAGTTGAAATTGCGCCAAGTGTGTCGCTTTCAGACGCTCTTCGCCATCGTATTTGTGAAGCGGCAGTGCAGTTAACGAAAAATGTTAATTATTTAAATGCTGGTACAGTTGAATTCCTTGTAAAAGATGAGGATTTTTATTTCATTGAAGTAAACCCGCGTGTTCAAGTAGAGCATACAATTACAGAAATGATTACAGGAATTGATATTGTTCAATCGCAAATTTTAATTGCAGATGGACATGCTTTACATAGCAAAATGGTAAGTATACCGAAACAAGAAGAGATTCTCGTACATGGATATGCAATTCAATCTCGTGTAACGACAGAAGATCCACTTAATAACTTTATGCCTGATACAGGAAAAATTATGGCGTATCGCTCTGGTGGAGGGTTTGGGGTTCGTCTTGATACGGGGAATAGTTTCCAAGGTGCAGTGATTACACCGTATTATGACTCTTTACTTGTAAAAGTGACAACTTGGGCACTTACATTTGAACAAGCTGCTGCGAAAATGGAGCGAAACTTAAAAGAATTCCGTATTCGTGGTATTAAAACAAATATTCCATTCTTAGAGAATGTAGTGAAACATAAAAACTTCTTGTCAGGAGAATATGATACTTCATTTATTGATGCATCACCTGAATTATTCACGTTCCCAAAACGTAAAGACCGTGGAACAAAAATGTTAAATTATATTGGTACAGTAACAGTAAATGGTTTCCCAGGAGTAGGAAAGCAAGAGAAACCAATTTTCTCAGATGCTCGTATACCGAGTGTGAAACATTCAGAGCCAATTCAAAATGGGACGAAACAAATTTTAGATGAACGTGGAGCGGATGGATTAGTAAAATGGGTGCAAGATCAAAAACGTGTACTTTTAACGGATACAACATTCCGTGATGCACATCAATCTTTACTTGCGACACGTATTCGTACAAAAGATTTACACCAAATTGCAGAGCCGACAGCGAGAATGTTACCAAATCTATTCTCAGCAGAAATGTGGGGCGGGGCAACATTTGATGTTGCGTATCGTTTCTTAAAAGAAGATCCATGGGAACGATTACTAGATCTTCGTGAGAAAATGCCAAATGTTTTATTCCAAATGCTTCTTCGTTCTTCAAATGCAGTTGGATATAAAAATTATCCAGATAATTTAATTCAAAAGTTCGTAGAGTGTTCAGCTCAAGCTGGAATTGACGTCTTCCGTATTTTTGATAGTTTAAACTGGGTAGAAGGCATGAGAGTTGCGATTGACGCTGTAAGAGATAGCGGGAAAATTGCAGAGGCGACAATGTGTTATACAGGGGATATCCATGATCCATTGCGCAGTAAGTACGATTTGAACTATTACAAAAACTTAGCAAAAGAATTAGAAACATCAGGAGCACATATTTTAGGGATTAAAGATATGGCTGGTTTATTAAAGCCAAATGCAGCATACGATTTAGTCTCTGCATTAAAAGAGACAGTGTCGATTCCAATTCATCTTCATACACATGATACAAGTGGAAATGGTATTTTGACGTACACGAAAGCAATTGAAGCAGGTGTAGATATTGTCGATGTAGCAGTAAGTTCAATGGCGGGTCAAACGTCACAGCCGAGTGCGAACACGCTATACTATGCGCTAGGTGGAAATGAAAGACAACCAGACGTTGATGTAAATTCGTTAGAAAAGCTTTCGTATTATTGGGAAGATGTGCGTAAATATTATGCACCATTTGAAAGTGGTATGAACGCTCCACATACAGAGGTATATATGCATGAAATGCCAGGTGGTCAGTATAGTAACCTACAGCAACAAGCGAAAGCAGTTGGTCTAGGAGATCGTTTTGATGAAGTGAAAGTGATGTATCGCCGTGTAAATGATATGTTTGGAGACATCGTAAAAGTAACACCGTCATCTAAAGTTGTTGGCGATATGGCATTATTTATGGTTCAAAATCATCTTACAGAACAAGATATTTTTGAGCGTGGGCATTCTATGGACTTCCCAGGTTCTGTTATTGAAATGTTTTCTGGAGATTTAGGACAACCGTATGGTGGTTTCCCGAAAGAATTACAAAAAATTATTTTAAAAGGGAAAGAACCGTTAACAGTAAGACCAGGTGAATTATTAGAGCCGGTAGATTTTAACGCTTTAAAAGAAGAGTTATTCCATAAACTTGGTCGTGAGGTAACAATTTTTGATGTAGTTGCATATGCATTGTATCCGAAAGTATTTATGGACTATGAAAAAGTCGCGGGACTGTATGGAAATGTGTCTGTACTGGATACGCCAACTTTCTTCTATGGTATGAGGCTTGGTGAAGAAATTGGTGTGGAAATTGAGCAAGGTAAAACATTGATGGTTAAATTAGTATCAATTGGAGAGCCGCAACCTGATGGGACGCGTGTGCTTTACTTTGAATTTAACGGGCAACCACGTGAGATTGTTGTGAAAGATGAAAGTGTGAAAGCGACAGTTGCACAACGTGTGAAAGGAAACCGTGAAAACCCAAATCATATTAGCGCAACAATGCCAGGAACTGTTATTAAAGTTGTTGTAAAAGAAGGCGATGAAGTGAAAAAAGGTGATTCCATGGCAATTACAGAAGCGATGAAAATGGAAACGACAGTTCAAGCCCCATTCAATGGTAAAGTGAAGAAAATGTATGTAAATGATGGAGATGCAATTCAAACGGGTGATTTACTAATTGAATTAGATCATTAAAATAAAAAAAAGAGCTGTGCTAAAAAGCAGCTCTTTTTTTGTTGAAAATAATAACTTGCCGAAGTGGCAAGTTATTAAAGTTTTACTTCAGTTTATTTTGTTTTGAAGTTGATTGCTCTGCTTCTTTTGCATTGGCTGTACTTCTTGTACCTAACATAACTAAATAACATAGTACAGCAAAGAGGCAAGAAATAAAGAGTGAATGTAATAATGCCATTGATAAACTAGCATCTGTATATACGACTAAAATACCAACAATTGCTTGAAGTGTCACAAGGATAAATGAAATAATCCATCCCCAGTATACTACACGTTGTTGTTTATAATGACGAATAGCAATAATCATTGCATATAGAATCCAAGCGAATATTAATATTGCTGCAGCTCTATGTCCCATTTGAACCCATTCGTGTAATTGAGTAGGCCACGGTCTGTTTTTACTGCATAATGGAAAGTCTGGGCAGGCTAAGCTAGCGCGTTCGTGACGTACTAAAGCCCCTGTGTAGACAACGATATAGCTGTAAATTGTTACACCATAAATATGAAACTTCATTTTTTTGTCCATAATAAGAGAGCGTGCATCAAATTTCTTATCAATTTCAAAGATGAGACACGATAATAAAATGACAGAAGCAAATGAAATTAAGGAAATACCGAAATGGATAGCTAATACAGCAGGTACTTGCCCCCAAACAACTGCAGCTGCTCCCATTAATGCTTGTGCAACTAAAAATACGAAAGATAAAATTGCTAACGTTTTTGTTTCACGCACATGTTTATAATATTTCCATGACAAGATACAAAGAAGAGTTACAAGAATTCCTGCTGAGCCGGATGTTAAGCGGTGACTTAGCTCAATAATCGTTTCCATTGATAAATTAGATGGAACAAGTTCACCGTTACAAAGTGGCCATGATTTACCGCACCCTTGACCCGAACCTGTTTTTGTAACTAAAGCGCCTCCTAATAAAACTCCTAATAAATCGAGACTTGTAATGACTGCTAACCATTTAATAAAGCGTTGCAATCTCTTTCACCATCTTTCTGCTATGAAGTTATTGCGAAATATTTTCATTCCATTATGTATAGAATAAAACGTACTACAGTCCTATGATATATAAAAAATAATAAAATAGCAAAGAAATGAAGAAGGGGGGTACCACGCTTAAAAAAAGAAAAAATGGGATTTAACATACAGATTTTAGGTGGAAAATAGGCTATTTTTGAAAGAAAATGGGGAGAATACATGCTAAATGTGACAAAATAGTTTATTATAGAAGGTAACATCATGTTATGATAAAGGTAAGCTAGAATAGAGTTTTTTCTTGTTCGACACAAAAAGTTCATGTTTTCTTCACAAATTGTTCGGGAAATATGATTTAATATATTGGAGTATGAGCGTAGATTAGTAGTAGAATGGTTTAACAATATTTCTACTGTAATAATATTGCTATATAGAAGCGCGATTTTTCTTATGAAATAAACGCGAAAAAAGAAAGATGAAAGTTTTAAGAGGGGGTTAAAATGATGAACCATGCAACAAGTGAGCTGCATGATGAGTCAGCTGTAACAAGTGTACCGGAAACAACTCGGATACAAGATTTATCAGCGCTCGTTAAAATGGGGATTGTAAACTCAAATACACTTACTGTATTTACAGGATTTTGGTTGGCTTTACACTTCAATGGATTGAGTGTTATGGACCATCTGGATAAGCTATTTTTTACAATCGTTGGTTCTGCATTAATTATGGCAGGGGTATGTTGTTTAAATAACTATATTGATCGAGATATCGATCCATTAATGGAAAGAACAAAAAACCGTCCAACGGTAACTGGTAAATATAAACCTGGATTCGCACTTACATTTGGACTTGTAATTTTACTTCTTGGATTTGTATTTTTATTACTTACAACACCAATGGCAGTATTAATTGGATTTATTGGTGCCTTCACATATGTCGTTTTATATACACTGTGGACGAAGAGAAAATATACGCTAAATACTGTTGTAGGTAGTATATCTGGAGCGGTTCCACCTTTAATTGGATGGGCGGCAGTTGATCCGTCTTTAGGCCATCCAATTGCTTGGATGTTATTTTTAATTATGTTTATTTGGCAAATCCCACATTTCCTCGCGTTAGCGATGAAACGTGTTGATGAATATCGAAATGCAGGAATTCCAATGCTTCCTGTTGTACATGGATTTGATATTACAAAACGTCAGATTATGATTTGGACAGTATGTTTATTACCACTACCATTTTATATGAGTGGGCTTGGGATAACATTTATGGTAATCGCAACATTGCTTAACATCGGATGGATCGTATTAGGATTTTATGGCTTCCGTAAGAAAGACGACATCAAATGGTCCATACAAATGTTTGTTTACTCCCTGAATTACTTAACAATCTTATTTGTGTCAATGATTGTAGTTACATTCTTCTAAGACAACGACATAATTGGATTTCTTTACGTTGAGATTTACTTTACTTAACTATAAAGTACAATCTAATTCACAAAGAAAGTGGGGGTTGTTTGTATGAAGAAACAGTGGCGACTGCTTTCATTCGTTTCACTGCTGGCTTTACTGTTAGGGGGATGCGGTAAAGCCTTTCAATCTACTTTAATACCGCAAGGTGAAGTAGCAAAAATGCAATATGATTTACTCTTGTTAGCAAGTGCAATTATGGTAGGTGTAGTACTGGTAGTTACTATTATTTTCTTGTATGTAATTGTGCGTTTCCGACAAAAGAAAGGCCAGGAAGATTATATTCCGGAGCAAGTTGAAGGGAATCACAAGCTAGAAATTATATGGACAGTCATTCCAATTATTCTTTTACTTATATTGGCTGTCCCAACTGTTACATATACATTCAAACTTGCTGATGTAAGTGCGATGGAGAAAAAGAATATTGATAAAGATACGATCGTTGTTGATGTAACAGCGAATCTTTATTGGTGGGAATTTTCTTATAAATCAGAAAAGATAGTGACTTCTCAAGATTTAGTTATCCCCACAGGCAAGAAAGTGTACTTGAATTTGAAAGGTGCCGATATTAAGCATTCGTTTTGGGTCCCATCTTTAGCAGGTAAGATGGATACAAATACAGATAATGTGAACAAAATGTGGTTAAAAGCAGATAAATCGGGCACTTATAATGGTTTTTGTACAGAATTTTGTGGTCCATCGCATTCTTTAATGCAGTTTAAAGTGAAAGCGGTTGATGAAAGCGAGTACAAAACTTGGATTGCTAGTATGAAGAAACTTGATGGCAAAAAAGAAGTAGCTTCAGCAAAAGAACAAGAAGGTAAGGAAATCTTCAACAAAAGCTGTATTGGTTGTCATGCAGTTGGATCAAATGATAGTAGACCACCTTCAGCACGAATCGCGCCAAACTTAGCAAACTTTGCTGATCGCGATATGGTTGCCGGCATTGCCGAGAACAATGAAGAGAACTTAAAAAAATGGCTAAAGGATCCTGAAAATATGAAGCCAGGAAATAAAATGACTGGTAAATATGGCAACTTAACGGATGACCAAGTAGATGCATTAAATGCATATTTGAAAACGTTAAAAGTTGAAAAGTAAAGAGGGATCATTTGCGAAGGGGAGGTTGAAAACGTGAGTTCTGTAGCAAAAAAACAGGGGATGGGTGCTGTCATATGGGATTATTTAACGACAGTAGACCATAAAAAAATTGCCATTCTCTATTTAATTGCAGGTGGATTGTTTTTTATCATCGGAGGAATAGAAGCTTTATTTATCCGCCTTCAGTTAGCAATTCCAAACAACGCTTTTCTTGTTGGAGATGCCTATAACCAAGTGTTGACGATGCACGGTACAACAATGATTTTCCTCGCAGCTATGCCGCTCGTGTTTGCGTTTATGAACGCTGCTGTACCACTTCAAATTGGAGCACGTGATGTGGCGTTCCCGTTTTTAAATTCACTTGGATTTTGGCTATTCTTCTTTGGTGGAGTATTTTTAAATTTAAGTTGGTTTTTAGGAGGAGCACCTGATGCAGGATGGACATCCTATGCATCATTAGCACTTGCTTCTAAAGGCCATGGTGTAGATTTTTATGTATTAGGTTTGCAAATATCAGGTATTGGGACATTGATTGGGGGTATTAACTTCCTTGTTACAATAATCAATATGCGCGCGCCAGGAATGACGTATATGCGTATGCCGATGTTTACATGGACAACTTTTGTAACGTCTTCACTTATTTTATTTGCATTCCCTCCACTAACAGTAGGGTTAGGACTTTTAATGCTAGATCGCTTATTTGGCACAAGTTTCTTTAATCCGGCATTAGGTGGAAACACAATTATATGGGAGCATTTATTCTGGATTTTCGGTCATCCGGAAGTGTACATTCTTATACTCCCAGCTTTCGGAATATTCTCGGAAATCTTCGCTACATTCTCGAAAAAACGATTATTTGGTTACTCATCTATGGTATTTGCAACAGTATTAATTGGATTTTTAGGATTTATGGTATGGGCGCATCATATGTTCACCGTTGGTCTTGGTCCTGTTGCGAATGCTATTTTTTCGGTTGCAACAATGGCAATTGCAGTTCCAACAGGTATTAAAATATTTAACTGGCTCTTTACAATGTGGGGGGGAAGTATCAGGTTTACAACACCAATGATGTGGGCTGTTGCCTTTATTCCATCATTCGTTATGGGTGGAGTTACAGGAGTTATGCTTGCTTCTGCACCAGCGGACTACCAATTTCATGATAATTATTTCGTAGTAGCACATTTTCACTATGTAATCGTTGGTGGGGTTGTATTTGGTCTACTTGCAGGTGCACATTATTATTGGCCGCTTATGTTTAATAAAGTATTAAATGAAACTTTGGGGAAAATAACATTCTGGTTATTCTTTATCGGTTTCCATTTAACATTCTTTATTCAGCATTTCCTTGGTTTAATTGGTATGCCACGTCGTTACTACACATATCTAGAGGGGCAAGGATTAGAGACGGGGAATATGATCAGTTCTATTGGTGCAGTTTTCATGGCCCTTGGAACGATTGTTCTTTTGTTCAATGTTATAAAAACGACAGTTTCGAAAGAGCAAGCTGGTCGTGACCCATGGGATGCGCGTACGTTAGAATGGACAATGCCAGCACCTACGCCAGAATACAATTTTAAACAGTTACCATTCGTTCGCGGATTAGATCCGTTTTGGATTGAAAAACGTGAAGGTAATAAGGAAATGACAGCGGCAGAACCGGTTGGTGATATTCATATGCCAAATCCTTCATTTTCACCGTTTATCATTTCTCTTGGTTTATTTATAGCCGCATTTGGTGCTATGTATATGCAAGGTGGAAAGGATAAGCTTTGGTTAGTCGTAGCGATTCTTGGTTTAATCATTACATTTGGAACAATGTTCCTTCGCTCAGTAACCGATGATCACGGCTATCATATTCATAAGGAAGATTTAGAGGATAAGGGGGGCAAGGCATAATGCATGTAGATGAAAAGTTAACGAATGAAACATTTCCAGCAGAGCCTGAAAAAGCAACCCTTGAGGGGAAAAATAAATTTGTTGGTTTTTGGTTATTTCTTGGAGGCGAAACAGTATTGTTCGCTTCCTTATTTGGCACATATTTAGCATTAAAGAATTCTACAAACGGTGGTCCAACTTCTCAAGAAATGTTTCAAATGCCGCTCGTTTTCATTATGACGATGCTGCTATTAACAAGTAGTTTAACGAGTGTGTATGCAATGTATCATATGAAGAACTTTAATTTTAAGCAAATGCAAATTTGGTTACTAATCACAGTATTGCTTGGTTTAGGGTTTTTAGGATTTGAAATATATGAGTTTTATCATTATACACATGAATTTAAGCATACGATGAGAAGTAGTGCGTTCGGATCTGCGTTTTATGCTCTTGTTGGTACACATGGACTGCACGTATTGTTTGGATTGTTATGGATTTTAACATTGATTTTCCGTAATGCGAAGCGAGGATTGAATTTATACAATGCTCCAAAATTTTATGTTGCATCTATTTATTGGCATTTTATTGACGTAGTTTGGGTGTTTATTTTCACTGTAGTATATTTGATGGGAATGGTGGGATAAACAATGGCGATTAAGCAAACAAATACAAATAACCTAAAGGTGGATCTTGTTTATCGGAAAAGAAAAAGTGCAGAGGAAATGAGACATCAAGTTATTACATTTGCTTTAATGATTTTCTTAACATTAGTCGCTTTCGTAGCGGTTGCATATCCGAAAACGTTTAGTCCAGTTTTCTCTGTGCCATTTATTTTATTGTTAGCAGTCGTTCAAGTTATATTTCAACTCTATTATTTCATGCATATGAGTCATAAAGGACATGAAGCAGCAAGTTTCTTCTTGTATTCTGGCTTGTTAATAGGGTTGTTAACGATTTTAGCTTTTATGACAATTGTATGGATTTAAAGAATAGTAGATAGGGGGCCTTTGAGTTATCATGGCCCTCTTTTCATATGAGGGATAAGAAACTTTTTGAAAAGGTAGGTGTGAAAATGAGCAATTTATGGATATTTGGTTTTCAAGCGTTATGGAGCCCAGTTTTTTTATTGTTTATGATTTCGATTCTGGTCAGTTATTTTCTGATCATCGGACCGTATAGAACAAGATTTGAAGATGCGACGAAGGTAAGTAAAAAACAGAAGTTTTATTTTATAACAGGAATTGTCCTATTATATTTTGTAAAAGGAGGTCCTGTTGATTTAATTGGGCACATTATATTTAGTGCACACATGTTTGAGATGGCCGTGATGTATATTGCAGTCCCTCCGTTATTACTACTAGGTATACCAGTTTGGTTGTATCGTTATGTTACTTCTTTTAAGTTTGTTCAAATAATGTTAAAGGTGTTTGCTAAACCACTTATCGCCCTATTTGTATTTAATGGTCTATTTTCTTTTTATCATTTGCCAGTTGTTTTTGATGCAGTGAAACAAAGTCAGATAGCACATCCTATTTGTCTTGCTGTACTGTTCTTTGCAGCTATGATGATGTGGTGGCCAATGTTAAATCCGTTACCAGAATATCAAACATTAAGTGATATAAAGAAACTTGGTTATATGTTTGCTAACGGTATTTTATTAACGCCAGCTTGTGCATTAATAATTTTTGCGACTGAACCATTATTTGCAACGTATACGGATCCGAATGCGTGGATGAAAGCGATGGAACTTTGTGTACCAGCCGGGACATTATCAGATTTAAATATCACTGGTCCGGAATTCTTACATTGGATGCCAATTGTACAAGATCAACAAACAGGGGGCATCATTATGAAAATTGTCCAGGAAATAGTGTACGGTACAATTATCGGTTATGTATTTTTTAGATGGGCACGTAGAGAGCGAGAAAAAGATAAGGAGCAATTACAAGAGTTGCCACCGTATTTACAAACGAAATAAAACAAGCGCATCATACGGATGCGCTTGTTTTATTTCCTTACTCGATAATTTGAAATTCTTTCAGTTCTTTTTCGATATTTTGTAGGAGTTGTTCGCTTTTTTGAAGTACATTTGTAGGGAAATTTTCATTTTCACCGTATTCAACGCCATGCGGATAATAATGTTTTCCTAATAAAGGTGGAAGTAGTTTCACTTGCGCGTGTTTCCCACCAATTTCACCTTCGATAGCAAATCCTTGTACACGTAAATAATAGACATCTTTCAATATTTCAAATTTATAATCGTATGTAACTCGCTCGTAATCCCACTGTCCAGCAAGTACAAAATGATGATTTTGCATAATTTCAGTTAAAAGAGTAAAGTCAACTACTGTGCCGCTAAGTTTTGTGTTTGTAAATTGCATGAAATCCCTCCGTATTCAAATTTAAGACCTTTAATTTTATAATAGTATGAATAATGAGAAATCGCAATTCATATTGAGAGAAAAGGGAGAATCACGGCTTTTTTCATAAAAATATGATATAGTGAAATGAGTACGGTACACACAAAAAGGAAAGAAAATGATTTGTGTATATCTCAACTTTATGTTTTGTTCAGGAGGTATATCGTTTGAAGAAATTATTGCGTATCGTAATGATTACGGTTGTTATTTTAGGTATTGATTTATACGGGAAATTGCTCGTTTCAAAATATATATTAGCCCCATCTCATTCTAAGCAAGAAAGTAAAATTGTAAAGAAGAAAAAACAAGTACAAGAAGGAACTCCGGAGACTGTTTCAAGTATTATCGGTGGGGATTCTGAAAACTTGTTAGCGAAATGGGGGGAGCCATCTCGAATTGAACCGTCTGCCTACGGTTATGAGTGGTGGGTATATAATCAAGATTTATCTCAATATGTTCAATTTGGAGTTGATGAACGTAAGGTTGTAACGGCGTATGTTGCAGGGAAACAGGTTCCTGTAGCACCTTATCATATAAATGAAAAATATGAAGAAGTCTATAAAAAAAATCCATTCTCACATGAAATTTCTTTAAAGAGGGGAAAAAATAACTATCAATTTGAGTTGTCCGATACAGAAATGATGGAACAGCCATTAATTTCGACAGAAGATGGATGGGCACAATTATACTTTGATCATTTTACACATGAGCTTGTTGGGATTCGCTATATGGATGATGATACATTACTTCGACAAAGACCATATCAGCTTGTATATTCGGGTGAATTAATGGCAGAGCAACCGATGGCTCCAGAAAAGACGAAACAAGTAGAGGACGGGAATAGGAAGCAGATTTTAGACTTAACAAATATTATTAGAAGTCGTCATGAATTATCATTATTAACATGGGATCAACCAACTGCCGATGTTGCATTTGGACATAGCAAAGATATGAAAGATAATAATTATTTTTCGCATGATTCTCCTACTTTTGGGACATTAGGTGATCGCTTACAGCGTGGGCAAGTTGCTTTTCAACTTGCTGGTGAGAATATAGCGGCGCAACATAATGATGGAATTGCAGCGGTACAAGGTTGGTTAAATAGTGAAGGACATCGGAAAAATTTATTAAACGAGCAATTTACTGGGTTAGGTGTTGGCGTATATGGTAAATTTTATACGCAAAACTTCATTCGTAAATAAAAAGGTGCATGAATCGTCTAAAAATAGGCGAACCATGCGCCTTTTTTTTCTTACAATATAGTAGATATATATGAAGAGGTGAGGATTATGCCAACAACAAAAGGACCGTTACACCCTTCGGTTCAACAGTTTAAAGAGTTTGTAAACCATCACCCTAAAATGGTTCATGAAGTTAGAAGTGGTCAAAAAACTTGGCAACAATTTTATGAAGAATGGTACTTACTTGGTGAAGAAGATCCAATATGGGCAACTTATAGACCTGATGGAGCGTCTGCTTTTTCTTCAGTAAAAGAAAATAAAAAAGAAAAAGATAATCGAACTGAAGAGGAAAAAACTGCTGATGTGATGAGACAAATGCTTTCTTTCTTTAAAAAGCTAGATGTGGAACAAATGCAGCATCATTTAGCTAATGTGACGAGTGCTATTGGTAGCGTGCAACAAGTGATTCAACAATTTCAGGGGAATCGTACGCAACAAGAGCAAACAACTTCTGAAAATAATCCGTTTTTCTTTCAAAAAGATTAGGAGGAAAAGAGGATGAGGGCAGAGCTTATGGAATTTATAAAAGCTGATGAAGATTTAACACGTTATATTCGGGAACAGCCATACTGGTATCGGAAATTGTCACGTAATCCAGAAGAAAAAGAAGCGTTTGAGTTAGCTGCTATGCAGCATTTTAAAAAGACAATTCCAGATAAGGTAGAAAAGTTTCAAAATCAATTGGCTGTTGCTTCTATAATGATAGATATGTTTCAATATATGAAGCAGCAAAATGCAACGTAATTGGAAGGGAAAATTATGTCCGTCATGCGAAACTTTTGTTACAATAGAAGCGGATTATGGAAAGGAGGAGTTGCAGCATGACGGAAATTTGTTTAGTACGACATGGACAAACTGATTGGAATTTTCAGGAGATTATTCAAGGGCGTGAAGATATTCCGCTTAATGAAGTTGGGAAGAAGCAAGCAAGTCAAAGTGCAGCTGCCTTGCAACTAGAGTCATGGGATATTATTATAAGTAGTCCTTTAATTAGAGCGCAGGAAACGGCTAGGGCAATTGCCGAAGCTATTGGGATACAGTCTATTTTGCTTGATGAGCGATTTGTGGAACGGAATTTTGGCGAGGCTTCTGGAAAACCAGTTTCTACAGTTAGAGAGTTAATTGCAGAAGGTAACGTAGAAGGTATGGAGAAAGATGAGGAAATTGTAGAACGCTGTTTTGTTGCCTTACAAGATATTGCTCAAATCCATGAGGGGAAGCGTATTATAATTGTTGCACACTCACATGCGATAAAAGCGATTTTACACGCGATTTCGCCAGATGAAATCACATTTAAAACCCCATTAAAGAATGCATGTATTAGTTATGTGAAAGAAGAGCAAGGAAGATGGGGTGTACTCAAATATAATATCGCGGAGCATATTTGTGTATAAGAGTTTAAAAAAATTGTATGACAAGTAGTAGGACTCATCTCTTTCCATTTAGTTGAGACACTTCCATTAGTAGTTCTGTTCTAAATGTGTTATGATGAAGACTCGGAGGTGTCTCTCATGATTGTAGCGACGCTTGAAAGCGTATTGGTTTTAGATAAGGCAGAGGAGCTTGCGAAAGCGATTATCTGTTCAGATATAGCAGAGGATTATCGTAAATGTTATCGGGCTTTACAAGAAGATTTGGAAGCTCAAACGTTAATTCGTCAATTTACAGCAATGAAAGAACGATATGAAGAAGTACAACGTTTTGGTAAATATCATCCAGATTATACTTTTGTTTCAACAAATATGAGGGAATTGAAGCGGTCTGTAGATCTGCATGAAAAAATTGCTGCTTTTAAAAAAGTAGAAAATGCTTTGCAGAAGTTATTAGATGAAGTTAGTGCAGCGATTGGTTCTGAAGTTTCATCTTCCATTAAAGTTCCGACCGGAAATCCATTTTTTGATGCTGGTGGTTGCGGTGGTGGCTGTGGCACAGGCGGTGGTTGCGGTTGTAAAAAGACGGGGTGATGTGCCCCGTTTTTTAGAATATGGAGGAAAACGTATACAGAGTTTGATCTATAACGTGCTATAATGTCACAAATTTCTGATTGGTTTTTATAAAATACAAGAATATAAGTATGTAAAAGGAGAAGATGGAGAAGATTATGTTCGGGCAACGACAAAGTATGATTGTTTATTTACACTCATTGAAACATGCCAAAATTTTAAGGAAATATGGTAATATTCATTACATATCGAAGCGATTAAAATATGCAGTTGTATATTGTGATATGGAACAAATAGAGCATATGATGCAAAGGTTGAATAAACTTCCTTTTGTAAAAAAAATAGAACAGTCGTATCGCCCGTTCTTAAAAACGGAATTTGAGAATTCACGTCCAGATCGAGCGAAAGAATACGATTATAGTTGATCCTAAAATACCCCCTACCAATTTTGGTAGGGGGTATTTTAGTAAATAAAATTTCTAATTTGAAAATGATGTTACTGCATCGGAGGAATGAAATGGTTCATTCTTAGAATACCGATAAGGTGATTAAAGTATAATTCCTTTTCAGGGAAAGTAGTTGATGGTTTTACCGTAAATGAAGTAACTTTTTTTTCGATTTCTTCTGCTGTTTCTTCAAATAAAATGATGCGTTTACTTTTTTTATTTTCAAGTACAGGAATTCCTTCACGGCATATGTAAAGTGGTTGGAAATCACCAGTAGTTGTTGGTTTCAATACTACAACGAGTGAACACATCTTTTTTTCGTTCTTTAAAGTTTCGAATTGTAACATATGTGTTACACGTTCTTTATTCGCTTTGGCAATTTCAAGTAATTCATATAAATCAGAGTAGCCTTCTCCGAGTTCAATAAAACGTTGAATCATATTTTTTCCTCCTCTTTCTTTTACTGTATCATTTCATTTTTTAAATGAAAAGCGGGCAAAGAAAAAAAACCCTGCAAAGCAGGGCCCTTCTTATACTAGTATGTACTAGTAAGAAGGCAAAGGGAGAGGAGAAACCGGAGGAAGAACTTATGGGGAAACGTAAGTCTTCTCCGCGGTTGGCAACAACATCGAAGGTGATGTTGTTATACTTATTTATGTCCAATCTAAATGAAGATATACATAATGAAATTAAAATTTCTCTTAGGCTTTTTATTTTTCTTTTTTTTATTTTATGATAGGATAAAAAAGGTAAAGTGAAACTTGCATAAATATAGGCTTCACGCTCACAAATAATGAGATAAATATACATATGGGATGGCGGAAAGTTATCCTAATCATGATTGGTTTTCTTTTCGCTAAGTGGTGAATTGATGGAAACCTTCAGAAAACAATAGAATTTGATAGCGGTTACTGAGGTAGAAGTTTACCTGTAATAATCGCCGATAGATTGAAATAAAGGTAGTGACTGCAAATGAGAGTAGTTTCAGGAAAATGTAAAGGGCATCCGCTTAAAGCTGTGCCAGGTAATACAACGCGTCCAACGACAGATAAAGTAAAAGAATCTATTTTTAATATGATAGGTCCTTATTTTGACGGGGGAATTGCCCTTGATTTATTTGGTGGAAGTGGAGGGCTTGGGATTGAGGCGCTTAGCAGAGGGATTGACAAAGCTATTTTTGTTGATCGAGATAGTAAAGCTGTAAAGGTGATTCATCAAAATTTAGAAAGTTGCAGAGTGCATGATCAAGCTGAAGTGTATCGAAATGATGCAGAACGTGCTGTAAAGGCACTTATAAAACGTGAAATGTCATTTGACCTTATACTGATAGATCCCCCATATAAAGATCAAAAAATTGTATCTTTAATTAGTGTGATGGATCAACATGGATTATTGAACAAAGATGGGCTAATCATGGCAGAACATGGTGATGATGTAGTCTTGCCTGATACAATAGGGGAGCTTGTAAAGGTAAGAGCTGAAAACTATGGAATTACAGCAATTTCGATTTATAAGTATGAAGGTGAGGGGACCGAATGACAAGCATAGCAATTTCTTCAGGAAGCTTTGATCCAATAACTCTTGGGCATTTGGATATTATTAAAAGGGGAGCAAAAGTATTTGATGAGGTATATGTTGTTGTCTTAAACAATTCATCTAAGAAACCACTTTTTTCAGTAGAAGAACGCTTAGAATTAATTCGAGAGGCAACAAAGGATATTCCGAATGTAAAGGTTGATTCACATAGTGGATTGCTGGTTGAATATGCGAAAATGCGTAATGCAAACGCGATTTTACGCGGTTTACGTGCGGTTTCCGATTTTGAATATGAGATGCAAATTACGTCGATGAACCGCAAGTTAGATGACAATATTGAAACCTTTTTTATTATGACAAATAATCAATACTCATTTTTAAGTTCAAGCATTGTGAAAGAAGTTGCTCGTTACGGAGGAAGTGTAGTAGATCTTGTTCCACCTGTTGTAGAGCGTGCATTAAAAGAAAAGTTCCAAACCCCGTTAAAATGAACGGGGTTTTTCTTTATTTATGATGCGTAAGAATAATAAAATAACATATAAATATAAACAAAATAAGGTGAAAATAGGACCGTAGTGAAGGAATAATCCATAGGCTTCATTAAGGGTGGAAGAATGGCCGAATAAGAAAACAGGGATATCTTCCTGAGTGGGAGAGAAAGAATGTACTTTTTCATAAAATGGTCCCCAAAATATAAAGGTGAAAATAGGAGCGAGAATACTTTGAATAATTCGTGCGAAAAAGTAAGGTTTAAAGCGGATATCTGTCTCAGCTAATATACTTGCTACTTGAGCTTGTATAGAAAGGCCACTAAATGCAAGAATGAAGCTTGTCACCATCGCTTGCTCAAGAAGTGTCGTTTTATTTGTTTGACTAATCATTTGACTTCCAAGTGTCATTTCGAAAATACCTGATAAAATAGGGATGCTAAACTGGATGGACAGTTGGAAGAATGATAAAATATGTTGCATAATAAAAGCAAGTGCTTCTGTAATTTGAAAGACGGTAATCATTTTGTTTAAAACAGAGAATAAAATAATAAATCCACCTATCATTAGTAAGGTTTGAATGGAAGAAACGATAGCATCTCCAAGGAGTTTTCCAATTGGTCTTTTTTCTTGTAGGCGTGTCTCGTGTAGGATAGAAAATGCGTTTTGAAAGGGGTGTTTTTGGATAGATTGTTTGTCTTTTATGTAAGTATTGTTATTACCGTAAAAACGCATAAGTAATCCAACAGTAAAATTGCTCATATAATGTGCAGCGGCCAATACGAAACCTAATTTTGGATTGTTAAAAAAACCAATAGAAACAGCGCCGAAAATAAATAGTGGATTAGAAGAGTTTGTAAAAGATACAAGTCGTTCAGCTTCAATTTGTGTTAGCTGGTTGCTTTTGCGCAGTCTAGCGCTTAATTTGGCACCAGCAGGGAATCCAGAAGCCATTCCCATTGCCCAAACAAATCCGCCTATACCAGGGACGCGAAAGAGCGGGCGCATAAACGGTTCTAAAATGACACCAATAAATTTTACAACACCTATACTAATTAAAAGTTCTGCAACGATGAAAAAAGGTAATAGTGAAGGAAAGACAACTTCCCACCATATATTTAATCCGCGAATGGAAGCTTGCAAAGCGGCTTGGGGGTGAAGTACGAGAGAGAATGTTAGAAATAGCATTGTTATGGTGAAAAAAGCTGTTTTCCATTTTTCATACATGTTACAAAATCCCCCCTTTGTCCCAAAAATGTTCATTTCAGTATACGTGGATACATGGCCAGTTTAGACCATAAGTATGAAAAAGGGAGTGAAAAAAATTTAAGGGTGAGAAGAATGAAGGAACCGAAAATAGGTTTAGCTCTTGGGTCTGGAGGCGCGAAAGGTTTTGCTCACGTCGGAGTAATAAAAGTGCTACGAGACTCGGGTATTCCTATTCATATGATTGCAGGGAGCAGCATGGGGGCTTTAATTGGTACGTTTTATGCAGCAAGTTGTAATGTGGATAGGCTTTACCGACTGGCAACTGTATTTAAAAGAAAGTATTATTTAGATTTTACTGTGCCGAAAATGGGATTTATTTCTGGAAAACGTGTCAAAGATATGATTAGAATGTTTACATATAATAAAAAATTAGAAGAGTTAGATATCCCAACTGCTGTTGTGGCTACTGACATTTTAAAGGGGGAAAAAGTTGTATTTACAAGCGGTCCTATTGCAGATGCAGTAAGAGCTAGCATCTCTGTGCCAGGAGTGTTCGTTCCGGAGAAGATAGATGGCCGTTTATTAGTAGATGGTGGAGTAATTGATCGTATTCCGGTATCCGTTGTCAAAGAATTAGGTGCAGACATTGTTATTGCTGTTGATGTGTCCCCTATTAAGGTGAATGGGGAGGTTACGTCTATTTATGATGTGATTATGCAGAGTATTGAAATTATGCAACATGAACTTGTAGTAAATAGGCAAATAGCCTCAGATTTAATGATGCGCCCGGCAGTAGAACAGTTTAGTTCTCGTGCTTTTACGCATATTGAAGACATTATTCAAGTTGGAGAAGATGAAGCGAAAAAACATATTCAAAACATTTACTTACTAATCGAGCAGTGGAAGGAGAAAAATAATGTTTAAGCGTTTTCGGTTTGTATATGCAATTTTAATAGGGATGATATTGGCGATGCTGCTTGTATACGTTCGTCTCCCATACTATGTAACAAAGCCAGGTATGGCAGCGAAATTAGCACCGTATGTCCAAGTGGATGGCGGGACGAAAGAGTCTGGGGATTTTATGCTTGTAACCGTTTCAATGGGACCTGCAAATGTTGTGGATTTAATAACCGCGCAGTTTAATAAATATAATCATATTTCAAAAGCTGAAGAGATATTGCAAAGAGGAGAGAGTGATGAAGAATATCAGTTTCGCCAAGAATATGCAATGAAAGATTCTCAAAATGCGGCAATTTATAACGCATATAAACGTGCAAATCGCTCAGTTTCATTTCAAAATAAAGGTGTACTAGTTGCTGGAATAGCGAAAAATATGCCGTCAGAAGGTAAGTTAAAGCTTGGAGATGTAATTGTAGCTGTTGACGGACATACTTTTGAAAAAGCGGATCAATTTGTAGAATATATGAAAGGGAAAAAAGAAGGCGATGCAGTAAGTATTGAATATATGCGAGGCGGTAAACACCTTAAAGAAACGTTAAATGTAAAGCAAATTCCTGATGGAAAAGGACGTGTTGGTATAGGAGTTTCTATCGTTACGGAAAGGGATTTAGTAGTGGATCCAAAAGTGAAAATAGACTCCCATGAAATTGGAGGTCCGTCAGCAGGGTTAATGTTTACACTGGAAATTTATAATCAGCTTGTGATGGATGATTTAACGAAAGGTCGTGAAATCGCTGGAACAGGAACAATTAACGAAAATGGAGAAGTTGGACCAATCGGTGGAATTCAACAAAAAGTTGTAGCTGCTAGTGACGCGGGAGCGGAAATATTCTTTGCGCCAAATGAAAAAGGAGCGAAGAAGTCGAATTATAAAGATGCACTTGAAGCTGTGAAAGATATAAAAACGAAGATGAAAATTGTACCAGTCGATACGCTAGACGATGCGTTAGCATATTTGGAAAAAATGGAAGAAAAAAAGTAAACCTCTCCTTCTCAGAGAGGTTTTTTCTTATAGAAATTTTTTAGTTGTTTCATCATATCGAATTGGATGTTGTGTAATGTCTTTTTGTATGCATTTCGTCCGAAGTGGTTCTTGTAACGCGGAGAAATATATGGTATTTGCTTTTTTTTCTATGTCTAAAATGGAATGCTTATACGTTTTTGTGTGAGTAAGGATTGGAAGTTCTATTTTCTTTTTGTTTTTAGAAAGATACGTTTGCCCTTTTTGTGACATGCCTAGTAATCGGATATACGGTGCATGTTGCTCTATGTTTGCCTTGTGCATCTCTTCTTTTGTTGTATTTGTTAAAATGTGTGTACATGCGCGTTGTAATCGAGTCCATGTATAACGTTTTGTTTTTAAATTTTCCATGAAAGACTGAAATGATGAAGTACTATGTATTTTTGATAAAATACGATGCTCTAAACCTTCCTCGATTTCATATATATGTTGTAGCTCTTGAGGAGACATTGTCATAAGTTTGTATTTAAAAAGGGGAAAATACATTTCCCAATTATGTAATGTGTTATAGGTTTGCTTATAGTCCTCTAAAAGTGAGGCAGTACTATTCGGAACAAATGGATGAATGGTTGTAAATGTATCATTTTTACTAAACAATTGTTTGCGAATACTAGTAGCGCTTGCGATATGCTGATCTTGAAAAGTTTCGTCGTGATAATGAGCTACGAACCTTTGTATCGTTTGTGCATGAATAGAACTTTTTTGTGAAAGGATTGCCTCGATGTAATGTAAACCTAGAATATTATTTGGTTGGGACATATCTACTGTATTTTCGCGCGACAAGATATGTGAAAAGGCTTCAGAAGTCGCCTTTGCATAACTATTACCAGCATTCATAAATTGTTGCACGAGACGATCAAAAGTATCTTTTTCTTTTTTTCTTAAAGAGATGGTGTTATAAAAATTTTGTACTTGTCCATCTTCACTACCGAAACAAATTTCAGAAACACCAAGAGCGTCTAAAATAGAAATAGCTCCGTTTGCGAAAGTTTCGGCTTTTTGTGTTGCAAACACGTAGGGAAGCTCTATAATGAGGTCGACGCCGCCTGCTAACGCCATTTTTGTACGATACCACTTTGAAACAAGAGCTGGTTCACCGCGTTGTAAAAAAGGGCCACTCATGACTGCAATTGTAATATCAGACTGTGTTAACTTTTTTGTTTGTTGCACATGATAAGCATGACCGTTATGAAAAGGGTTATATTCAACGATAATACCGCTTGCCTTTATGATAATCTCTCCTTTCGGTGTAGCATCTTTTTTGAAAACATGATAATCTATATATTATTTCCTATAATGACTTCATTATAGTGTAAAGAAAAAACATTGACAAATATAAAATGGCTAGCTATAATTTTGTTTGTTGCCTTGAGGTGATATGATATGAAATGGTCCATCCATCAATTGAATAAATTGAGAAATAAAGGATTGACATTGGATGAGATGGTAGATGTAAGTGAGCTAAAAGAAGTCGAGAAAGAAATTCGCGAAATTAATCCTGTTCATGTAACGGGAAGAGTTGATTTTGGCTCCAGTAAGTTTACGTTTCATCTACATATAACTGGAAGCATGGTTTTACCATGTTCTCGCTCTTTAGTAGATGTGACATTACCATTTGACATTAAAACAACTGAGGTGTTCCAAACTTCAGTAGAAGATTATGAAACAGAAGCTGAAATCCATTGTTTAGAAGGAGAAGTACTTGACTTACTTCCTATAATCAAGGAGAATATACTTTTGGAGATTCCAATGCAAATTTTCAGTGATGATGTTTCTGGTGGAGCACCGACGCAAGGTCAAGACTGGCAAGTGATTTCGGAAGAAAGCAAAGAAAAGCCTGTTGATCCAAGATTAGCAGGACTTGCAAAGTTTTTTGACAAATAATCGGAAGACTGGTTCAGGCCTTCATATGAAAATAACTATTTCTTTTAAGGAGGTGGGAAGAATGGCTGTACCTTTTAGAAGAACTTCTAAAACAGTAAAAAGAAAGCGTCGTACGCATTTCAAATTATCAGTACCTGGTATGGTAGAGTGCCCAAGCTGTGGTGAAGCGAAATTAGCTCACCGTGTATGTAAAGCATGCGGTACTTACAAAGGTAAAGAAGTAATCAGCAAGTAATTGCAAAAAATAAACGTAGAAGATATCTTCTACGTTTATTTTTTTTGTCTTATTCTTTATTTGTTTCTATTCTATCTTTTCTAGTAACTGCATATGTTTAATAAAAAATGCATAAGGAGGACTAGAGAGATGGCAACAACAAGACAAGATGCATGGACAGATGATGAAGATTTACTTCTGGCAGAAGTAGTACTCCGGCATATTCGTGAAGGTGGAACGCAACTCTCCGCCTTTAAAGAGGTAGGTAGAAACTTGTCTCGTACTCCCGCAGCTTGTGGATTTAGGTGGAATTCTTACGTGAGAAAGCAGTATAAAGAACGTATTGAAGAAGCCAAACAACTCCGTAAAGTAGAAAATTATG
This sequence comes from Bacillus clarus, assembly GCF_000746925.1. GTDB lineage: Bacteria > Bacillota > Bacilli > Bacillales > Bacillaceae_G > Bacillus_A > Bacillus_A clarus. The sequence goes on along the minus strand of NZ_JMQC01000008.1, from coordinate 882,083 downwards.
AAGTGAAAGATCGGGAAGTAGTGCAACATGTTCCCGTACAGATTACATTAAATGATGTTATTGATTTCTTACAAAATTATAAAGATGAAAAAGAATTAACAGTATTGCAAAAGCAAATTGATTCGTTACAAACGGAGAGGGAACGTCTCCTTCAGCGATTATCAGTATATGAGGAAGAGTATAGAACATTACTCGATTATATTGATCAAAAAAGAAGTGTAATGGTACTAGAAGCGAAGGAAAGAGATGCAGTTCTTACAAATGAAAAGTTAGAGAAAATGAAAAAGTAAAAAACAGCTGTTATGCAGCTGTTTTTTTTACTTTTTATGCTGATTCTTCGTTTGTAACCGCATTCAAATTAGTTTCTGGGTGCCAAATATAAAATTCACCATCAGTGACTGATACTTGTTGGAAATTTAGTTTATCCCAAAATCCTTCAGATTGAATGCGAGCTGTCGTTTTAATTGGGAACTGTAGTTGTTTCGCATAATTAACAAGCATTTGACCGAATCCTTGTTTTTGGAAGGTTGGTAATACTTCTAGTTTCGAGAGTTCTACATAAGGTCCTGTAATTTCTAAATTTGTTTCTCCATACCTTTTCATATACAGACTCATACGTGCGATAAGTGATCCACCATAATAAATGCCGTAAAATGGAGATTCGCTATCGTTTTCAATAATGTTTGCTTGTAATTCTTCGAACATGGACAGCTCTTGAGCCCCACAGCCCTTAAATTTTTTAAATTCGTCTAATGTTTTATAATTGATGAGCAATCGCTCAACTTTTGGGAATGTCATTTCACCACATCCTTTTCTTGTCTTAGAAAATAAAGAAAAGTATAAATATTTTCAATAATATTATAACTCATTTTTTCAGTTTATAAAATATTTCTTTCAGTATTTTTTTTGAGGATTTGCTAAACTAGAAGTACAAGCGTATGTGTAATTCGTATATACATAATAAAATAAGAGTGTGTATTTGTTTTATATTTAGTTTCATGAATGGGTAGTTAAGTTTTAGTCTATTTCTTTTTTACGGGTTTTATGCAAATAGCAAAATATAATAAGGATTGATTTGTAACATATAGATATAGGGAGGGAGCAAGCGAGAGACTCATATTAGATCACTCTAATGTAAGTGCTCTTGTGTAAATAAATATGAAAATCGGGGTTGTTGGGCCAGGAGCTATCGGTCTCCTATATGCATTTTATTTTAAAAAAAATAAGCAAGATGTTACATTGTTTACAAGAACAGTTGAGCAAGCAGAAAAATTCATGCAGACGGGTATAATATGTATGCGAGATGGAAAACAGGAAACTGTATTCCCTCGTGTTTTACCGATAGAGAATATGTTAGACGAGAGGTTAGATTACACGTTCATAGCTGTAAAACAATATCATTTATCAGATATACTTCCGTTTGTACAGGAGAAGCCAGCAGTAGTTTTTTTACAGAATGGGATGTCTCACCTTCATGTTATGGAAGCGTTGAGTTGTGAAAGTGTCGCGATAGGTATGGTAGAGCATGGAGCGAAAAAAGAGAATGAATATACGATCCGCCATGCGGGGATAGGTGTTACAAAATTTGGGCTTGTACGTGGTGAGTATAATCAATTCGAAGCGATGTTCAATTGTTTCCCTTCTCGGTGCTTCTCTTATCAAATAGAGGACGATTGGAAGCAAACGATGTGTAATAAATTAATAGTTAATGTATGTATTAATCCGTTAACGGCACTGTTAGGGGTGCAAAATGGCGAATTGATATCAAATCCGTTTTTTTATAAAACGATGGAGCAAGTATTTCTAGAGGTCTCATTTCTAATAAGTGATCAAAAAAAAGAATCTTTATGGAAAATGGTTTGCCAAGTGTGCGAAAAAACATCAAACAACACATCTTCTATGTTAGCTGACATAAAAGAAAAACGACAAACAGAAATTAATGCTATTGTTGGTTATGTAATAGAAGAAGCCGAGAAACAACAAAAACAAGTTCCGACACTTCAATTTCTTTACAATGCAATAAAAGGATTGGAAGCATAAGAGATATTCTTTGCTTTTACATTGAACATTGACTACAATGTGGATTGGTGAGAGAACAGGATATGAAAGGAAGAATTATATGGAGATAAAAGAAATCTCTGTTCCACTACAAGGTGTTGTGGCGGACTATATGAACGGTAAAAAAGAGATTCAGACATGTTTTGATTATCAGTTAACAGAAGATGGTTTTAAGCAGCGTCTGCGTGATTTACGTGATAAAAAGTTTTTCCGCCAAGATTTGGTGGCGCATTTATTAGAATATAATACACATTTACAGGCTGGAGAATATACAATTCGAAATATAGAAATGCTTGCGGATGAAAATACATACGTCGTTATAGGTGGACAACAGGCGGGGTTACTTACAGGGCCGTTGTATACAGCACATAAAATTATTTCTATTTTACAGTTAGCTAAGGAAAAAGAAGCTAGTTTAGGAGTTAAGGTTGTCCCTGTTTTTTGGATTGCTGGTGAAGATCATGATATTGATGAAATTAATCATATATTTGTAACGAAAAATAGAAAAGTAAAAAAGACGATTTTTCATGACCGCCATCCGAAAAAGGCAAGTGCTTCTGAATCGGATCTTTCACTTGAAGACTGTAGAAACTGGATTGAAGAGATTTTTAAAACATATCCAGAAACGAATTTTACAAAGGATGTATTACAATTTGTTGAAGATGCTTTGAAGAAGTCACGCACGTATGTAGATTTCTTTGCGCATCTCATTACCAATCTGTTCGCGGATTCAGGGTTGATTCTCGTAGATTCTCATCATCCTGCATTAAGAAAATTAGAAGTGCCGTTCTTTAAACGAATTTTAAGTGACTATAAGGGTGTTCAAGACGGTCTTTATAATCAGCAGCAGGTTATTAGGGAGCAGGGATATAAACCAATTATTGAAACGAAATCAAATGCAGTGCATGTATTTATGCAAATTGAAGAAGAGCGTGTGCTGTTAGAAGAAGTGAACGGGAAGTTTATTGGTAAAGATGGGACGTATTCATTTTCGTACGAAGAATTAATAGGAGAGATGGAAAGAAGCCCAGAGCGTTTTAGTAATAATGTTGTAACACGCCCGCTTATGCAAGAATATATTTTCCCGACATTAGCTTTTATCGGAGGGCCTGGTGAAATTGCTTACTGGAGTGAATTACAACAAGTATTTCATGTGTTTGGCTTCCAGATGCCACCAGTCGTTCCTCGTCTTACAATAAGTTATATGGAAAGAGATATAACAACAGATATATATGATTTAGACTTACATGAAAATGATCCGTTTGTATATGATATCGGTGATTTGCGAGAAAAGTGGCTGTCTAATCAAATAGAAGAACCGATTGATGGTCAATTTGTTGAAGCGAAAAAAGGGATAATGGATATCCATACATCGTTACAACAGTTTGTGAAAACAATAGATCCTGGATTAGGTGAATTCGCTGAGAAGAATGAGCGGAAAATTAATGAGCAAATTGAACTGCTAGAAAGAATGCTAAAAAGAAATGTTGAGAAAAAACATGAAGTTCAACTGAACAAGTTCCGTCGCTTACAATTCGCGCTTCGCCCGCTCGGGGCACCGCAAGAACGGGTGTGGAATATATGTTATTATTTGAATCAATTCGGCCTTGATTTTCTTGATCGGGTGATGAAGCAATCTTATTCATGGGATGGAAAACATCATGTTATAAAACTATAAAATCTTGCTCCTTGGAGCAGGATTTTATTTTTGTTTCGTTGAATTAACTTTGAAATGAAATTTTTCTGAATTATAAGTTTTTAAGTTCTGGAGAATGTTGCAAGGAAGGAAACAAACATATATGACAAAATAGCACAAAATGTAAACGGATTAATATGTTTTTCGACAGGTTTTTATTTAAATTCCCGCAAAAAATGATAAAATTTAGTATATAATAAATTAAAACGGCTATTTGTATAGAGTACTTTCCTTAAGTGGTAAGTTAAAGGAGTCGTGCTTTACTAGCATTTCATTTTCTGACGGATAATGATTCGTGAGGAGAAGTAGATGCGTTCAACATAATTAATTGGAAAAAGAGTAGGTGCAACAATGTTTAAACACGTAACAGTACTTTTAAAAGAAACAGTAGATGGCTTGGATATAAAGCCGGGTGGTACATATGTAGACTGTACACTAGGCGGCGGGGGACATAGTTCTTATTTACTATCCCAGCTAACAGAAGGAGGAAAGTTAATTGCATTTGATCAAGATGAAATTGCGATTCAAAATGCAAAAGAAAAATTCTCTTCTTATGGTGAGCAATTTGTAACAGTAAAGAGTAACTTCCGCTATTTATCAGAAAAGCTACATGAATTAGGTATCACAGAAGTAGATGGGATTTTATTTGATTTAGGTGTTTCATCCCCACAATTAGATACGCCAGAGCGTGGTTTTAGTTATCATCATGATGCACCGTTGGATATGCGGATGGATCAAGATGCCCCATTAACAGCATATGATGTTGTAAACAGCTGGTCATATGAACAACTCGTAAGAATTTTCTTCCAATACGGTGAAGAGAAATTTTCAAAACAAATTGCAAGAAAAATTGAAGCGTATCGTGAGAATAAAGCAATTGAAACAACAGGAGAGCTAGTGGAATTGATTAAAGAAGGTATTCCAGCTCCAGCACGTCGAACAGGTGGACATCCTGCCAAACGAGTATTCCAGGCTATACGTATTGCTGTAAATGATGAGTTAAAAGTATTTGAAGAAGCGCTAGAATCTGCGATTGATATGGTAAAGCCAGGCGGAAGAATTAGCGTTATTACCTTCCATTCATTAGAAGATCGTATTTGTAAAACAACGTTTAAAAGAAACAGCACAACTCCACAGCTTCCACCAGGTTTACCAATTATTCCTGATGAGTTCAAGCCGAAGTTAAAGCTTATTACAAGAAAGCCGATTTTGCCTTCTGATATAGAATTAGAAGAGAATAATCGTGCGCGTTCTGCGAAGTTACGGATCGCTGAAAAACGATAAAAAGGAGAGAGAGGTATGACTAATTTAGCTGTAAAGTACAAACAACCTGTGCAAGAAGAGGTGCAATCTCAAGTCCCACAGCAGACGATACAACCGAAAGCTAAGGTGAAGATTACAAGAATTGAGAAACTGTTGTATGTAGCTTTTATTGGCTTTTTATTATATGCCTGTGTAGCTTTTATTGGAAATAAAGCGGGATTATATCAAGTTAATACAGAAGCAGCCACTATAGAACAGGAAATTGTAACACAGCAAAAAGAAAATCAAGAATTACAAGCTGAAGTGGAAAAGTTAAGTCGTTATGACCGAATCGCTGAAATCGCAAAAAAACACGGGCTAGAAATTAATGCGAATAACGTGAAAGGTCTACAGTAGGCGAGCAGGTGTGAAACGGATATGAAGATAAATATGAGTAAATTTCATACCAATAAAGGAGCAGGTTACTTTATGATATTTTTCCTCCTGCTCTTTTTTCTGTTGTTAGCCCGATTCTTTTATATTCAAGCAACAGGAACAGTGCATAAACAGGACTTAAAGAAACTTGCTGAGCAAAAACATAGTAAAACAGGTGTACTTGAAGCGAACCGTGGGACAATATATGACCAAAATGGCCATGTGTTAGCACAGGATGCGAATTCTTATAAAATTGTAGCAGAGTTAAAAGGCGCTAATTCGGTAAAGGATAAAGAAGATACTGCTAAAAAAATTGCAGGTGTACTTGGGAAAGGCGAAGAGGAGATTTTAGCCACTTTAAACAAAGATAAGAGGCAAGTGGAATTTGGAACGTTAGGGAAAAACTTGACGAAAGAGAAAAAAGAACAAATAGAAAATCTTAAAATGCCAGGTATTTCTTTCGTTACAGAAAAAGCGAGAGTATATCCGAATGGGGATTTTGCGTCGTACGTAATAGGCCATGCGAAACCGAATGATGATGGGATTGCAGAAGGTCAATTTGGATTAGAAAAAAGTTTAGATAAGTATTTGCGTGCTTCTAATGGGAAGGTAGCTTATACGGGAGATCGTAAAGGGGTTTCTCTTGATGGTGGGAAAGTAAATGTAAAGGCACCTACAAATGGAGATAATGTATACTTAACGATTGATCAGCGTATTCAAAGTTTTCTAGAAGAGGCAATGAAAGCAGCGGATAAACATTACGAACCGGAAATGTTAATTGGAGTTGTTGCAGATCCAAAAACGGGAAAAATATTAGCGATGTCTAGTAGTCCTAGTTATGATCCGAATAAGCGTGATATTCATCATTTTTTAAATGATCCAATTGCGAGTGCGTTTGAACCTGGATCTACGATGAAAATTTTCACGCTAGCAGCAGCCATTAATGAAGGTGTATATGATGGACAAGCGTATTATCAATCTGGTACGTATCCAGTTGGAAATCGTAAAATAAAAGATCATAACGGTGGTGCAGGATGGGGATCTATTACTTTTGATGAAGGGGTAGAACGTTCTTCAAACGTCGCTTTTGCGATTTTAGGCGATCAAAAACTTGGACCAGAACGTTTCAGGCAATACATTCACAAATTTGGATTAGATGAAAAAACAAACATTGATTTACCTGGTGAAGGGCCAAATACAATTATATTTGATCAACAAATTCAACAAGTTACAACAACATTTGGACAAGGTTCTACTGTTACTCCAATCCAGCTTGTACAAGCCGCAACAGCGATTGCGAATGATGGGAAAATGATGAAACCTTATACAATTGATAAAATTGTAGATCCAATAACAGATAAAGTAAAGTTAGAACATAAACCAGAAGAAGTAGGAAAACCTGTTACTAAAGAGACAGCAGCTCAAGTAAGGCAATTGTTAGAGCGCGTTGTTACATCACCAAAGGGAACAGGGAATGCATATAAGATTGATGGGTATTCAGTTGGTGGTAAAACAGGTACGGCACAAATACCTGACGGTAAAGGTGGCTATATGATAGGAAGGGAGAATTATATATTCTCATTCTTAGGTATGGCACCGATGGATGATCCTCAACTAGTTGTATATTTAGCGATTAAGCAACCGAAATTAAAAGATAATGAATATGGGGCACAACCCCTTGCCGAAATCTTCAAATCTGTAACGAAAAATAGTTTAGAGTATTTGAAGATTAAACCAAATGAAGTAAAAGATCCGAAAAAATATGTAAAAGAACAGCAAACTGTCGTACCAGATGTAACTGGAAAGACGATGGAAGAAGCGAAAGTGGCATTGGAAAAAGCTAAGCTGCGTCCAATTATATTAGGTGAAGGGAAAGTACAACAACAAGTACCGAAAGCAACCGAAAAAACATTGAAGGGTGATCGAGTCTTCTTAGTAGGAGATAAACCTACAATGCCAAATATACAAGGTTGGGCACTTCGTGATGTTATGAATTTAGCAAAAACATTAAGGCTTAATTTAAAACCGTCTGGTACAGGATATGTAACGGAGCAAAGTGTAGCGGAAGGAACGTTATTACAACCTGGTACAGAATTAGGTGTAACACTCGTGCCACCGCTTGAGCCACAGCAAGAGGCGGAGAAGCCGTAATGAGTTTGTAGTAAGAGAAACGAAAGTGAAAAAGTTCTAATTGAATAGGTACAAGCATATATTGGAACAAGCTAGGCGTAAGGGAGGCTTGTTCCAATATGCGTGTATCAAACGTAACGGTTAGGAAACGACTTATTTTTATACTGATATCGGGTATACTCATTTTCACAATTATTGATATTCGTCTTGGGTATGTACAGTTTTTTCTTGGGAATATGCTAACGGATCGTGCGAAAGATTCATGGAGTCGTAATATTACTTTTGAACCTGAACGTGGAAAAATTTTAGATCGAAATGGTGTGGAGCTCGCAACGAATAAAAGTGCACCGACCGTCTTTGTTGTACCAAGACAAATTGAAAAACCAGCAGAGACTGCAGAGAAGCTAGCTGCAGTTTTAGGTGCGGAAAAAGAAGATATTTATAAACGTATTACAAAAAAAGAGTCCATCGTAAGGTTAGATAAAGGTGGAAGGAAAATTTCGCATGATAAAGCAAAGGAAGTGCGTGGTTTAAGTTTAAAAGGCGTTTATATTGCTGAGGATTCAATTCGGTACTATCCATTTGGAAAATATTTATCACACGTATTAGGTTTTGCAGGTAGTGATAATCAGGGGCTTATGGGACTAGAGGCATATTATGATAAAGAACTAAACGGAGATAAAGGCCACGTGAGATTTTTTGCAGATGCAAAAGGACAGCGAATGCCAAATGTTGGGGACGATTTTAAAAAACCAGAGGCTGGCTTAGATTTAAAATTAACAATCGATTCTCGAATCAATACGATTATAGAGAGAGAAATGAATATTGCAGATTCTACGTATAACCCAGATGGTATAATAGCAATCGCAATGAACCCCAAAAATGGTGAGATTTTAGGTATGTCAAGTCGCCCAAGTTTTGACCCGGCAGATTTTCAAAGTGTTTCTCCGGAAGTATTCAATCGAAATTTACCTGTATGGAGTACGTACGAGCCGGGTTCGACATTTAAAATTATTACGCTTGCAGCGGCTTTAAATGAAAAAAAAGTAGACTTAGAGAAAGATACGTTTTATGATGATGGAGCGGCTGAAGTGGGCGGTGCTAAGTTACGCTGCTGGAAAGCTGGTGGTCACGGTAGTCAAACATTTTTAGAAGTAGTTCAAAACTCTTGTAACCCAGGTTTTATCGAACTTGGTGATCGCCTTGGGAAAGATAAATTATTCCAATATATTCGTGATTTTGGATTTGGACAGAAGACTGGAATTGATTTGCAAGGAGAAGGTAAAGGGATTCTATTTAATTTAGACAAAGTTGGTCCAGTTGAACAAGCGACTACTGCTTTCGGCCAAGGGGTTTCTGTTACACCAATTCAACAAGTTGCTGCGGTAGCGGCAGCTGTAAATGGTGGAACCTTGTATCAGCCATACATCGCAAAGGAATTTGTCGATCCATCAAATAATCAAGTGGTTAGAAAGAAGACACCTGTTGAGAAAAGAAAAGTTATTTCCAAGGAAACGTCAGAGAAAGTTCGGTATGCATTGGAAAATGTTGTAGCGAAAGGTTCTGGTAAAGGGGCGTATATTGACGGTTATCGTGTTGGTGGAAAGACAGGGACGGCTCAAAAGGTGAAGGATGGAAAGTACTTAGAAAATAACTATATTGTATCTTTTATTGGGTTTGCTCCAGCAGATGATCCGCAAATTGTTGTATATGTTGCGGTTGATAATCCGAAGGGAGTAACTCAATTTGGTGGAGTTGTTGCTGCGCCAATTGTTGGTAATATTCTTCGCGATGCACTTCCTGTTATGGGAGTGGAACCAAGAAAAGAACAAGTTGAAAAAGAATATAAATGGGGCGATACGCCTACTATAGAAGTTCCTAATTTAATTGGAATGAAAAAGAACGAGTTACAAACACAACTTGTAGATTTAAAGCTTGATGTAAGCGGTGATGGAGAGAAAGTAATTAAGCAATCTCCAGAAGCTGGCGCTAAAGTAAAAGAGGGTTCGAAAATTAGAATTTACTTCGGTAATTAAAGGTAACAGGTTGTGTTTTATGATACAATTGGTGGAAGTTAGTTCTATAGGGGAGACTTCTTTTCATAAAATGAATTGCTATGAAAAGGGATATACTTTTGCTAAATATAAGAGCTAAAAAGGATTTATTTAGTCGAGACAATTATATGTCTCATTAATAATTGGGTCTGTCTTTGGACCATGGGGCAAGTATCTCCTGTTTAAATTTTTTAGACGGGAGATACTGTATGCCTAATAAAGAAGAGATAAATAAACAATGTAGAGAGGGTTTAGTGAAATGAAGTTGCACACACTTGTATCATGTTTGCATGATTTTCCAGTTGTTCCAAAAGAAAATCCGGAAATCACATCTATTGAGGCGGACTCACGTAAAGTGACAACAGGAAGCTTATTCGTATGTATGAAAGGATATACGGTTGATAGCCATGATTTCGCTAAGCAAGCAGCCGCGCAAGGTGCGGCTGCTATTGTTGCGGAAAGACCAATTGATGTTGACGTTCCAGTTGTACTTGTGAAAAATACGTTTCGTTCGTTAGCAGTGTTAGCTGATTATTTTTATGAGCAGCCAACGCACAAGTTGCATCTAATTGGAATTACAGGTACAAATGGAAAGACAACAACATCGCACATTATGGATGAGATTATGCGCGCGAACGGTCATAAAACAGGGCTAATTGGAACGATAAATATGAAAATCGGTGATGAAACATTTGAGGTGAAAAACACAACGCCAGATGCACTGACACTTCAACAAACGTTTTCAAAAATGGTTGAGCAACATGTGAATAGCGCAGTAATGGAAGTTTCTTCTCATGCATTAGACCTTGGTCGTGTACATGGTTGTGATTATGATGTTGCAGTATTTACAAATTTAACACAAGATCATTTAGATTATCATAACACGATGGAAGAATATAAACATGCAAAAGGTTTGCTTTTTGCACAGCTTGGTAATAGTTATTATCATAATCGTGAGAAGTATGCTGTGTTAAATAATGATGATCCAGTGGCAGAGGAGTATATGAGAAGTACGGCAGCTACTGTTGTTACATACGGTATTGATGTGCCTAGTGATATTATGGCAAAGGGTATCGTCATGACGAGTGGTGGTACAACATTTACACTTGTAACGCCGTATGAAAGTGTAAATGTTACGATGAAATTAATTGGAAAGTTTAACGTGTATAATGTTCTAGCTGCAACGGCAGCCGGGCTTGTTTCAGGCGTGACTTTACAAACAATTATCGATGTTGTGAAAGATTTGACTGGTGTTCCTGGACGTTTCGAAGTTGTGGATAGCGGGCAGGATTATACAGTTATTGTTGATTATGCTCATACACCAGATAGTTTGGAAAATGTATTAACAACGGCAAAGCAATTTGCAAAAGGTAATGTATATTGCATTGTTGGATGTGGTGGCGATAGAGATCGTACGAAAAGACCAATTATGGCGAGTGTCGCAACAGAATATGCGACACATGCGATTTATACATCAGATAACCCAAGAAGCGAAAACCCACAAGCTATTTTAGATGATATGGTAACTGGTGCAAAAGGGAATAATTATGAAGTAATTGTGGATCGAAAAGAAGCGATTTTCCATGCAATCTCTAAAGCACGAGCAGAAGATATTATTATTATTGCTGGAAAAGGCCATGAAACCTATCAAATTATTGGTAAAGAAGTACATCATTTTGACGATCGTGAAGTTGCTAGAGAAGCAATTATGAAGCGTCTAAACAACGAAGAGTAACAACATGAGAGGGGGACTACATGTGCTTGAACAAGGTTTATTAGTAACGGCAGGGGTAGCATTTTTAATTTCTGTTGCCCTTTCGCCATTGTTTATTCCATTTTTAAGAAAATTAAAGTTCGGACAGAGTATTCGTGATGAAGGTCCAAAATCACATCAAAAGAAATCAGGAACGCCAACGATGGGTGGTATTGTCATTTATGTTTCTATGATGGTAACTACACTTATTATGGCGATTAAATTTGATCATTTAGGTGCAAAGGTGTCACTATTATTATTAGTGACATTTGGCTATGGATTGATTGGATTTTTAGATGATTATATAAAAGTAGTTAAAAAAAGAAATCTTGGTTTAACATCAAAACAAAAATTGATTGGTCAACTTGTAATTGCGATTGCATTCTTTTTAATTGGAAAAGGGCAAGCATTTCAAACGTATATCATGATTCCAGGAACGGATGTTAAATTCGAATTAAGCTGGGCATATTTTGTTCTTGTATTATTTATGCTTATTGGTGGATCGAATGCGGTTAACTTAACAGATGGTTTAGATGGTTTATTATCAGGAACAGCTGCTATTGCATTTGGAGCATTTAGTATTATTGCCGTGGCTCAAGAACAATTTGGTGTAGCGATTTTCTGTATGGCAGTTGTAGGAGCTGTACTTGGCTTTTTAGTATTTAATGCGAATCCAGCCAAAGTATTTATGGGTGATACAGGATCCCTTGCATTAGGTGGTGCAATTGCAGCAGTAGCTATTTTATTAAAACAAGAATTATTACTTGTTGTTATTGGCGGCGTATTTGTAATGGAAACTTTATCTGTTATCATTCAAGTTATTTCATTTAAAACGACTGGGAAGCGTGTTTTTAAAATGAGTCCATTGCACCATCATTATGAATTATGCGGTTGGTCAGAATGGCGTGTTGTTGTAACGTTCTGGTCTGTAGGATTTTTATTAGCAGTATTAGGAATTTATATCGGGGTGTGGATGTAATTGAAAACTGTAACTGAATATCAAAATAAAAATATTCTTGTATTAGGTATTGCAAAAAGTGGTTATGCAGCAGCTACTCTATTAAAAAGCTTAGGAGCAAATGTTATTGTAAATGACGGAAAGCCATTAGCTGGTAATGTATTAGCTGCAGAATTGCAGGCGAAAGGAATGGATGTTGTATGTGGTGGGCATCCGTTAGAATTATTAGAGAGAAATATTTCGCTTGTTGTAAAGAACCCAGGAATTCCATATTCTAATCCATTACTAGTTGCAGCGAAAGAAAAACAGATTCCGGTTGTAACTGAAGTAGAGTTGGCATATCGTATTTCTGAGGCGCCTTTTGTTGGAATTACAGGATCTAATGGTAAAACAACAACGACAATGCTGACGTTTGAAATGTTAAAAGAAGGACAGAAGCACCCTGTTATTGCTGGAAATATAGGTACTGTAGCGTGTGAAGTCGCACAATCCGCAAAAGAAAACGAAGTAGTAGTTACAGAACTTTCATCTTTCCAATTGATGGGTGTGGAAGCATTCCAGCCAAAAATCGCAGCGTTCTTAAACTTATTTGAAGCGCATTTAGATTATCATGGCACAAAGAAAGAGTACGGTTTAGCAAAAGCGAATATCTTTAAAAATCAAACTGAAATGGATTATAGTGTGATCAATGCTGATGATGAAGGTGTAATGTCTTTATCGGCGAGTAGTAAAGGTCAAAAAGTACTATTTTCGACGACAAAAGAAATTGAAGATGGTGCCTATATAAAAGATAACGCCCTTTATTTTAAAGGGGAAAAAGTTGTGGAAGTGCAGGATATCGTTTTACCTGGGAAACATAGCTTAGAAAATATTTTAGCGGCAATGAGTATAGCGAAATTGCTAGGAGTATCAAACGAGGCAATCACTGCTGTATTAAAACGTTTTACAGGTGTAAAACATCGCCTAGAATATGTAACAACGATTAACAATCGTAAGTTTTATAATGATTCAAAAGCAACAAATATGTTAGCAACAGAAAAGGCTTTATCGGCATTTACACAACCTATTGTCCTATTAGCAGGTGGGCTTGATCGTGGAAATGAATTTGACGATTTAATTCCATATTTTAAACATGTAAAAGCGATCGTAACATTTGGACAAACTGCACCGAAGTTAGTAAAAGCGGCAGAAAAAGCAGGATTAGATACAATTGAAAGTGTCGATAATTTAGAAGAGGCAGTAGAAAAAGCTTACGCTCATTCTATTGAGGGAGATGTTATTCTTCTTTCACCAGCATGTGCAAGCTGGGATCAATTTAAAACATTTGAAGAAAGAGGAGACATTTTTATACAAGCTGTGCATAAACTTATATAAAGTAAATCAAAACATCAGTAGGCTAACACCTACTGATGTTTTGTTACATAGGACAAAAGGTTCTGTCCAAAGAGGTGGTGTTTGCCGATGAAGAAAACGCCTGATTTTATTCTTATTATCGTTACACTTGCTTTGTTAACAATTGGAATGATTATGGTTTATAGTGCGAGTGCTGTTTGGGCTTCCTATAAGATGGATGATTCATTCTTCTTTGCAAAACGACAACTATTATTTGCAGGACTAGGTGTAGTAGCAATGTTTTTTATAATGAAAATTGACTACTGGGTGTGGCGTACCTATTCGAAAGTAATTTTACTTATTTGCTTCATTCTCCTTGTTCTCGTTCTGATTCCTGGAATTGGACTTGTTCGGGGGGGAGCACGAAGTTGGATTGGAATTGGAGCATTTTCCATTCAACCGTCAGAGTTTATGAAATTTGCGATGATTATTTTTTTAGCTAAATTTTTAGCGGAAAGGCAAAAATTAATCACATCGTTTAAACGTGGTTTACTCCCAGCACTTGGTTTTGTATTTGTTGCTTTTGGAATGATTATGTTGCAACCAGACCTTGGAACAGGAACAGTAATGGTTGGGACATGTATCATCATGATATTTGTTTCGGGAGCACGAGTCTTTCATTTTGCAATGTTTGGATTACTTGGCGTAGCAGGATTTGTAGCGTTAATTGCATCGGCACCATATCGAATGAAGCGGATTACATCTTATTTAGATCCATGGTCAGATCCGCTTGGAAGCGGATTTCAAATTATTCAATCGTTACTCGCGATCGGTCCTGGTGGTTTATTTGGGCTTGGACTTGGGCAAAGTAGGCAGAAGTTTCTTTATTTACCTGAACCGCAAACTGACTTTATATTTGCGATTCTATCCGAGGAATTAGGTTTTATTGGTGGTTCATTTGTGTTATTATTATTTAGTCTATTATTATGGCGTGGGATTCGTATAGCATTAGGAGCGCCTGATTTATATGGTACGTTTTTAGCAGTAGGTATTGTGGCGATGATTGCGATTCAAGTGATGATTAATGTTGGTGTTGTGACAGGGTTAATGCCTGTTACCGGTATTACTTTGCCGTTTTTAAGTTATGGTGGATCAAGTTTGACCTTAATGTTAATGGCAGTAGGTGTATTATTGAATATAAGTCGTCATTCTCGCTACTAAACCCTGTTTATAAGACAGGGTTTTTCGTGTGTGGAAAAACGGGAAAATATAATACGTATATAGAAAAAGGACGATTGAAATTAGAACAGAGAAGCGGAGGAATTTGTAGTGCGAGTATTAGTTAGTGGTGGTGGCACAGGAGGGCATATATATCCAGCTCTTGCTTTAATTAGGGAGATAAAAAAATTACATCCTGAAGCGCGATTTTTATACATTGGTACGGAAAATGGCTTAGAGAGCACAATTGTTCCAAAAGCAGGTATACCGTTTCAATCTATCGTTATAAGTGGATTTAAACGTAAAATATCCCTTGATAATGTAAAAACAGTAATGCGTTTCTTAAAAGGCGTTCAGGATAGTAAACGATATATTCGTCGTTTTAACCCTGATATTGTCATTGGTACAGGTGGTTATGTATGTGGTCCTGTCGTTTATGCGGCAGCGAAATTAGGAATTCCAACTATCGTACATGAACAAAATAGTGTACCTGGTGTAACAAATAAATTTTTAAGTCGCTACGTTGATAAAGTTGCTGTTTGTTTTGAAGCAGCAATTGAACACTTCCCACAATCTAAAGTTGTTATGACAGGGAATCCACGTGCATCAGAAGTAATGAATCAAAATGGAATGAAAGGGAAGCGTTCAGTTGGACTAGCTCTTCCTAAAAAATCCGTTCTTATTTTTGGGGGAAGTCGTGGAGCTAGACCGATTAACGATGCTTTTGTAGAAGCGATTGAACAATTTGGGAACAAAAACTATGAAGTATTGTATGTTACAGGTGAAGTGCATTATGATAAAGTTATGGAAGCTGTGAAACAAAAAGGGAATCCGAATAATGTGATTATTAAACCATTTATTCATAATATGCCAGAGGTACTTACTGGTGTAGATCTTGTTGTTTCCCGCGCTGGCGCTACAACGCTTGCAGAGTTAACAGCGTTAGGTAAGCCGAGTGTGTTAATTCCAAGTCCTTATGTGACAAATAACCATCAAGAGAAAAATGCGCGCTCAGTTGTTGATAAAGGAGCAGCGAAAATGCTTCTTGAAAAAGACTTAACAGCTGAAACACTTCTTCGTGATATTGATGAGATTTTACTAGATGCACAAACATTACAAAATATGAAACTTGCTGCTAAACAGCTAGGAATTCCAGATGCAGCAAATAAGTTATTTGAAGTAATGAATAAGCTTGCACAAAAATAACGTTAGGTGAATGCCCTGCATACTACTGTAATAAGGAGACTTAATATGGGGGAGATCATCATGGAACAATTAGTAAATGAGCTTCTAGAAGCAAAAGTTGGTCGCGTGTTAGTGAAAGAGCCTTTAGCTCGTTATACAACTATGAAAATAGGTGGACCAGCTGATATTTTAATTGTGCCAAAGCATGTTGCCGGTATTAAGAAAACTTTAGAATTAGTAAAGAAATATAAGGTGAAATGGACTGCAATTGGACGTGGTTCAAACCTTCTTGTATCAGATCTTGGTATTGAAGGTGTTGTAATTCGTTTAGGAGAAGGATTAGACCACTTAAAAGTAGAAGAAACTATAATAAGAGTTGGTGGTGGATATCCCCTAATTAAGTTATCAACTTTACTTAGTCGCAGGGGGCTAGCTGGACTAGAATTTGCTAGTGGTATTCCAGGAAGTATTGGCGGTGCAGTGTATATGAATGCAGGTGCTCATAACTCTGATATATCAAACATTTTGACGAGAACTCATATTATGTTTGAAGACGGCATATTTGAGTGGTTAGCAAAAGACGAAATGGAATTTTCGTATCGTACATCTGTGTTACAAACAAAACGTCCTGGTATCGTATTAGAAGCTGAATTTCAGCTAAAAGCGGGCGAGCGTGAAGAGATTACTAGTAGGATGCAAAAAAATAAAGATTATCGCCGTGAAACACAGCCTTGGAATTATCCGTGCGCAGGCAGTATATTTCGAAACCCGCTCCCGTATTTTGCAGGAGATTTAGTAGAAAAAGCCGGTCTTCGTGGTTATCAAATTGGTGGCGCGAAAATTTCTGAAATGCACGGAAATTTTATTATTAATGCAGGGTCTGCATCGGCGCAAGATGTGCTAGAATTAATTGAATTTATAAAAAAAACAATTAAAGAAAAGTTTGGCATAGATATGCATACAGAAGTAGAAATAATTGGAAGATAACGGTTGGCCGTTCCGCTCATTATCATTTATGGTATAATAAGAAGATAAGAACGGCATGAGGAACATGCCGTTCTTTATGTTACATAGGGGGATCGTACATGAAAAATAGTAAAGTGATTAAACTACAAGATCGTGTACCAAAATTAAAGAACCAAAAGAAAAAGAATAAAAAGCCTGTTAATCACCGGCTAATTTTATACATATCGATTTTATTCCTATTAGTACTCTTTTTAATTTATTTTCGGTCTCCACTTAGTAATATAAAAAAGATAAGTGTTTTTGGAAATCATTATATGACAGATGAGCAAGTTATGAAGGAGTCTGGTGTTACATATGATACAAGTTATTTCCGAGTAACAGCTCATAAAGCAGAAGCAAATTTAACGAAAAGAAAAGAAATTAAAACTGTAAATGTCAAAAAGCGTTTTCCAAACAAAATTGATATCCATATAGAGGAACATATAACAATTGGTTATATAAACAAAGATGGTAAATTACAACCTCTTTTAGAAAATGGGAAAACACTTGATGTACTTCCAAATGGAAAACTACCTGTTGCAGCTCCGATTTTTGAACCATTTAAGGAAGAGAAAATGAAAGATTTAATTTCAGAGTTAGAAAAGCTAACTCCTACTATCCTGAGATCTATCTCGGAAATTCGTTATACACCAACGAATGCAAATGAGGATCATCTTACTTTATATATGAATGAAGGATATGAAGTGAGTACGACGATTCAAGATTTCGCAAAGCGCATGGAAGCTTATCCGCTCATTATAAAAACAATTGATCCAGGTAGGAAGGTTTTAATTGACCTAGAAGTGGGTGCGTATACGAAGTATTTAGATGGTGAAGAAAAGAAACAATAGAATGGTAGTTTTTACTTCGTTATTATGAATGGAACGAAACATACGTTCTTTTATGCGCATACTAATTTACAAGAATGATTAATTTGATGAAAAATATGTATATTTTCTTCGATTCATCCTAGGATTGGTACAAGTTTCGCTTTTCTACAAGTACATCTTAGTGTAGACTTATATTTGGCAGTAATCTTTATGCTTGAAATAGAATTATTTTAAGATAAAGCAGTTATACATAGATTACTGGTATATTCTTAAGTGAATGTTAAATAAAAATAAGAAAAATACAGGGTTAAAAAAGGGAAACGCATAAAGACGTTGAATATTTTTCTTATATAAAAGTTGCGATTGTTGTTCCATATATTGACTTGTATGGTATAAATAAAGAAGGAGGTGCCAAAGAATGAACAGCAATGAAATATATGTTAGTCTTGACATCGGTACATCCAATGTTAAAGTCATCATTGGTGAAATGGTTAATGACAGCTTGAACATTATTGGTGTTGGAAACGTAAAATCAAATGGTTTGAAAAAAGGCTCAATTGTTGACATAGACGAGACTGTTCGATCAATTAAAAAAGCAATTGAACAAGCTGAGCGTATGGTGGGGATTCACATTGAACAAGTTGTTGTAGGTGTCAATGCAAACCAAGTACAGTTGCTCCCTTGTCACGGAGTAGTCGCTGTTTCAAATGAAGATCGTGAAATCGGGAATGAAGATGTCTTGCGCGTTCTGGATGCAGCACAAGTTGTGTCTATTGCTCCTGAACGTGAGTTTATTGATGTGGTACCTCGACAGTTCATTGTAGACGGTCTAGACGAGATTAACGATCCACGCGGGATGATCGGTGTAAGATTAGAAATGGAAGGTACACTTATTACAGGCTCAAGAACATTACTACATAACTTACTTCGTTGTGTGGAAAAAGCAGGTCTTGAAATTGTTGATATTTGTCTGCAACCTTTAGCGGCTGCAACAGTTGCTTTATCTTCTGATGAAAAAAATAGAGGAGTAGCCCTAGTTGATATTGGGGGAGGATCTACAACTTTATCTATTTTTAAAGATGGTGAATTACAAGCAACGAGTGTATTGCCGCTAGGTGGAGATCATATAACGAAGGATATAGCGATTGGGCTGAAAACTTCAACAGAAAATGCAGATCAAATTAAGCTGAAATATGGACATGCTTTTTATGATACAGCATCTGAAGAAGAGGTGTTTACCGTTTCTATTATGGGAAGCGATCAAACAGAACAGTACTCTCAATTGGAGTTATCCGACATTATTGAGGCACGTGTAGAGGAAATTTTAATGTTCGTTCAAGAAGAAGTTCGTAAATTAGGGGTAAAACAAGTAGCTTCTGGTTATGTACTTACTGGCGGGATTGCTTCTATGCCGGGTGTTCTTGATCTTGCATATGATATTTTACATGAAAATGTTCGTATAGCAACTCCAGATTATATTGGTGTTCGTGAACCTCAATATACAATTGGAGTTGGATTAATTAAACACTCCTATCAAAAAGCTAAATTACGAGGGAAAAATGTTCAAGAAAAGCAAGAGCATTTTGAGCCAGTACCAGCGCCAATGCCGGTACAACAGCAACCTGCGAAACAAAAAACTCGTAATCAAAATAATACAGATCAAAACGATGACCGTATGATGTCAAAAGTAAAACGTGTATTCCGTTATTTATGGGATTAAAATTGGACACGAAAAATGAGGTTCTAGGGGGATTTCGACATGTTAGAGTTTGATACTACTCAAGATCAATTAGCGAATATAAAAGTTATCGGTGTCGGCGGTGGCGGAAATAACGCTGTAAACCGTATGATTGAGCATGGTGTACAAGGTGTAGACTTTATCGCCGTGAATACTGATGCACAAGCATTAAATTTATCAAAAGCTGAAACAAAAATGCAAATTGGTGGCAAATTAACGCGTGGACTTGGTGCAGGCGCAAACCCTGAAGTAGGGAAAAAAGCTGCTGAAGAAAGCAAAGAACAGATCCAAGAAGCACTTCGTGGTGCTGATATGGTATTTGTAACTGCTGGTATGGGCGGTGGAACTGGAACTGGTGCAGCTCCAGTTGTTGCTCAAGTTGCAAAAGAGTTAGGTGCATTAACAGTTGGTGTTGTAACGCGTCCATTCACATTCGAAGGTCGTAAACGTGCAACACAAGCTGCATCTGGTATTGCAGCATTTAAAGAAAATGTAGATACGTTAATCGTAATTCCAAACGATCGCTTACTAGAAATTGTTGATAAAAATACACCAATGCTAGAGGCGTTCCGTGAAGCTGATAACGTATTACGCCAAGGTGTTCAAGGTATTTCTGATTTAATTGCTACACCTGGTCTTATTAACTTAGACTTTGCAGATGTAAAAACAATTATGTCTAATAGAGGTTCTGCGTTAATGGGTATTGGATCTGGAAATGGTGAAAATCGTGCAGCTGAGGCAGCGAAAAAGGCGATTTCTAGTCCGTTGTTAGAAACATCTATTGATGGTGCACAAGGTGTGATTATGAACATTACAGGTGGAGCTAACTTGAGTCTATATGAAGTGCAAGAAGCAGCTGATATCGTAGCTTCGGCTTCAGACCCAGAAGTGAACATGATCTTTGGTTCTGTTATTAATGAAGGACTAAAAGATGATATTGTTGTAACTGTTATTGCGACTGGTTTTGATGATAGTATTGCAGTTCAACCACCGAAACCATTTGTACGTTCAAATGCGAATGCAAATCATGCGCAACAACAGCCGGTAGCTCAACCGTCAAAACAACGTGAAGTAAAACGTGAAGTGAAGCGTGAAGAGCCTGTTGTACATGAGCGTCATACAGATTCAGATGATATTGATATTCCAGCATTTTTACGTAATCGTCGTAGACGATAAAAGGAAAGGAGCTTTTATAGCTCCTTTTTTATTTTATGTTGTGTGAAAAAAAGACCTGCTTAAGCAGGTCTTTTTTTCTTTGAAATATTAAAAATGAGTGGTATATCATTCTACGAAAAAATTCTTTTCTTTTTTCACGACAGATTATGTCTA
Source organism: Bacillus clarus (assembly GCF_000746925.1). Classification (GTDB taxonomy): domain Bacteria; phylum Bacillota; class Bacilli; order Bacillales; family Bacillaceae_G; genus Bacillus_A; species Bacillus_A clarus. The sequence continues at coordinate 861,120 of NZ_JMQC01000008.1, read as the reverse complement.
GAAATCACAAAATAACAAAAAAACCCCTCCGCAAATTGACACACTTTCCTATTGGATATGCATTATACTAGTCTCAACTTAAAAAAAGAGGTGAATTGTTTGGTGGTTTACGCCGACGTAGTTTGGTTGCTAAACGCCTGCATTGATTTTCTTTTACTTTTATTAACAGCTACTGTGTTAAAAAAGAGGATCAAAAGATGGAGGCTTGTATTAGGGGCATTGATAGGTTCAACGATTGTTATTTTTGCCTTTACTCCTTTTGCTTCTATGATGACGCATCCAATTATGAAACTACTGTATTCGTTACTTATTGTGTATACAGCATTTGGGTTTTCAACGTTTAGAAATTATGCACAAACTGTTTTTACTTTTTATTTTGTAACCTTTATGGTCGGAGGAGGATTGATTGGAACTCATTTCTTCTTACAAACAAATGAAATGGTAAATGGCTTAGTTCAAGCGAAATCGATTTCGTATGGCGATCCAGTAAGTTGGGTATTTGTTGTTTTCGGATTTCCAATTATTTATTATTTCTCGAAAAAGCGTATTGAAAATGTGGAAATCACTAAGATTCATTATGATCAAATTGTAAAAGTGAACATTAAATTAGCTGAATATGAATTTGAATTAGATGGCCTGATTGATAGTGGAAATCAGCTCCATGATCCTTTGACGAAAACACCAGTTATGATTATGCATATTTCATCATTAGAACATTGTTTACCGGCTTGGTTAACGGAGCAAATCTATTCCAAAACAGAGATTCCACAAATACCCGAAAGCGATGCTGGTTGGGCAACAAGACTACGTTTAATTCCTTTTCGGGCGGTAGGAGTAGATCATCAATTTTTATGGGCGATTAAGCCGGATAGTGTACTAGTTTATCATGAAGGAAGTGCTATGGTTGTAAGTAAAGTCTTAATTGGATTAAACACACAGCAATTGTCTACTAACGGAGAATATCAATGCATTATACATCCGAAAATGCTGATTTCACAAAAAGTGACCATTGCTTAATTACGAGAGGCGGGAGAAAATGACGAAATTGAAATTTTATTTAGTTTACCTTTGGTATAAGGTATTGCTTAAGCTTGGAATTAAGACCGATGAAATTTATTATATAGGTGGAAGTGAAGCGTTGCCACCTCCTTTGACAAAAGAGGAAGAAGAGGTTCTTTTAAATAAACTACCAAAAGGGGATCAAGCGGCTAGATCATTACTTATTGAACGTAACTTGCGTCTCGTTGTATATATTGCGCGTAAGTTTGAAAATACAGGAATAAATATTGAAGATTTAATTAGTATTGGAACAATTGGTCTTATTAAAGCTGTAAATACATTTAATCCAGAAAAAAAATAAAATTAGCAACATATGCATCTCGCTGTATAGAAAATGAAATTTTAATGCATTTGCGTAGAAATAATAAAAATCGTTCAGAAGTATCATTTGACGAACCACTCAATATTGATTGGGACGGGAATGAATTGTTGTTATCTGATGTTTTAGGTACTGATGATGACATTATTACGAAAGATTTGGAGGCTACTGTAGATCGTCATCTTCTTATGAAAGCATTGCATCAATTAAATGATCGTGAGAAGCAAATTATGGAACTTCGTTTCGGGCTTGCGGGTGGAGAGGAAAAGACACAAAAAGATGTAGCTGATATGCTGGGCATTTCTCAGTCATATATTTCTCGTCTGGAAAAAAGAATTATAAAAAGGTTACGGAAAGAATTTAATAAAATGGTATAGAGAATTTTTTTGTAAAAGGTTAAATAATGAAAGGAAATGTATAAAATCAGCCGGTATTCTGGCTGGTTTTATTTTGTGTTTACAAAGTGGCCATTGTATGTGCGTTAAAAATGATAGAAAAACTGCATGCATAAAATCCCCTTCAAAGGAAATACTTTACACTGTACAGCAACTCCCGATAGGAGGGAACACTTTGACGAGAAACAAAGTAGAAATTTGCGGTGTTGATACAGCTAAACTTCCAGTACTAAAAAATGAAGAGATGCGTAAATTATTTCGAGAAATGCAAAGTGGAGAGATAAGCGCAAGAGAGAAATTAGTGAATGGAAACTTACGTCTTGTACTGAGCGTCATCCAACGATTTAACAATAGAGGAGAATTTGTTGATGATTTATTTCAAGTTGGCTGCATTGGACTTATGAAATCCATTGATAACTTTGATTTAAGCCAAAATGTTAAATTTTCAACATATGCTGTGCCGATGATTATTGGGGAAATACGCAGATATTTGCGTGACAACAATCCAATTCGTGTTTCTCGTTCATTACGAGATATCGCGTATAAAGCATTGCAAGTAAGAGAGAAATTAATTGCCGAAAATTCAAAAGAACCAACAGCAATGGATATTGCAAAAGTTCTTGAAGTAACTCATGAAGAAATTGTTTTTGCGCTTGATGCCATTCAAGATCCAGTTTCATTGTTTGAACCGATTTATAACGATGGGGGAGATCCTATTTTCGTTATGGATCAGCTAAGTGATGAAAAACAAAAGGACGAGCAGTGGATCGAAGAGTTAGCGCTAAAAGAAGGAATGAAGCGCTTGAATGATCGAGAAAAAATGATTATCCGAAAACGTTTCTTTCAAGGGAAAACACAAATGGAAGTTGCAGAAGAAATTGGAATTTCCCAAGCTCAAGTATCGCGTTTAGAGAAGTCTGCTATTAAGCAAATGAATAAAACAATTCAAGGCTAAGGTCTCACCATTCATGGTGAGACCTTTTCACATGTAATGTAGTTTCCGCTCATAGAGAGGAGGACACATTCATATAATGACAATAAAAAGGATTTTCGTTAGTGGAGGCTACTTCCTGTAATGAGAGATAAAGGAGAGGATAACAATGATACGAATTTCGGAGTTTCAGATGAAGGATGTTGTTAATGTTTCAGATGGGAAAAAACTTGGGAATATTGGGGATATCGATATTGATATGAATACTGGAAAGATTAGGGCGGTTATTATTTCAAAACAGACAAGGATGCTAGGATTCTTTGGAAAGGAAGCAGAATTTGTGATTCCTTGGAAACAAATTGTGAAAATTGGGGAAGATGTAATACTTGTAAGAGCAGATCATGTTACTTCTGTAACAGAACCAATACAAACACCGACAATTTCTTAAAGAATATTACAAATTCCTCTTTTTTTTCTGTTGTCATTATGGAAAAATAAAAGTATGGTAAAATAGACAGGAAGTACCATGCTTTGTATGTTATTTTAATTAAAAGGAGCCGCTTTATGAGAGAACCATTTAAATATGTGGACGGTATACTATATTTAGAAGCGTGGAAAGAACTTGGAAACATTACTGCTGGATTTACAACAAAAGATGGTGGAGTAAGTACAGGCTCCTTTCATGCGATGAATTTAGGGTTACATGTGAATGATATTGTAGAGAATGTTCATGAAAACAGACGCATTTTGGCGAAGAAATTGCAAAAGCCGTTAGAGAATTGGATTTGCTCTGAACAGGTTCATGATCATCATGTTGAAAAAGTAGGGAAACAAGAAAAAGGAAGAGGTATTTATTCGTACGAAGATGGTATCCCAAATACGGATGGCATTTATACGACAGATACAGATATGTGCTTAACATCTTGTTATGCTGATTGTGTTCCGATCTATTTTTATGCACCATCACATGGTATGATAGGACTTGCTCATGCTGGATGGAAAGGAACTGTAAAAGGGATTGCGAAGGAAATGATTCAAAAGTGGAATGGGGAAGGTGTTCCAGTTCACGAGATTCATGTTGCGATTGGACCAGCTATCGGGTCGTGCTGCTATGTTGTTGATGATCGTGTATTAGCAGCAGCAAAACAGGCAGTAAACGGACCTGTTCCTTATAAATTAATTTCAGATGGACAATATGCAATTGATTTAAAAGAAATTAATCGTATATTATGCGTGCAAGCAGGTATAAAAGAAGAGCATATTGTCATGTCATCCCTTTGTACAAGCTGTGAAGAACAATTATTTTTCTCACATCGCCGCGATCAAGGGGAAACGGGAAGAATGTTGAGTTTCATAGGTTTTAAGGAGGATTGAAAACAGTGGCAGTGCAAGAGAAGTTGACGTATGTTAATGCAGCGATTAAAGAAGCGTGTGAACGAGCTGGACGCTCGGTACAAGATATTAAGCTTGTTGCAGTTACAAAAACAGTAGGGATTGAGAAAACAAACGAAGTAATAGAAGCTGGACTAGCTGATTTAGGTGAGAATCGAAATGAAGGCTTTTTACAAAAGTATGAACACTTTGGCTCGAAAGTAAATTGGCATTTTATTGGTTCATTGCAGACGAGAAAAGTAAAAGAAATCATTAACGAGATTGACTATTTACATTCATTAGACCGTCTTTCGCTTGCAAAAGAGATTCAGAAGCGTTCTACAAAGAAAATTCGATGTTTTGTTCAAGTGAAAACATCTTTCGAGGAATCAAAGCAAGGGGTATCGGCTGCAGAAACAATTCCATTTATTCAAAGTTTGCAAGAACTTGACAAAATTGAGGTTGTTGGATTAATGACAATGGCGCCGTTTACGGAGGAAGATGAAATGGTTCGTCGTTGTTTTAAGGAATTGCGTATGTTACAAAAAGAAGTGCAAGAATTAGGTTTATCATACGCACCGTGTGAAGAATTATCAATGGGAATGTCAAATGATTACAAGATTGCAATTGAGGAAGGCGCTACATATATTCGTTTGGGAACGATTTTAGTAGGAGAAGCATAGAAGGAAGGAGAATGTTAATATGAGTTGGTCAAAAGTAAAATACTTCTTTTTTGACACACCGGAAGAAAAAGAAGCAGCTCAATATAGTTATGAAAAGGGGCAAACAGAAATGAAAAAGCAGCAAGATCCTCCGGAGCAACAGGATGTTCCATTTACAAAAGTGCAACCGAAACAAAATATTGTAAGTATTGAAACTGCAAAGCAGTCTTCTAAAGTTGTTTTGTTAGAACCACGCACATATTCAGAAGCACAAGGGATTGCGGATCATTTAAAAGGCAAACGAGCTGTTGTGATTAATTTACAAAGAATGTCTACTGATCAAGCTGTGCGTATCGTTGACTTTTTAAGTGGTACTGTATACGCTATAGGCGGGGATATTCAAAAATTAGGACCGAAAACATTCATATGTACACCTGAAAATGTAGATATTGTGGGTGCTATTTCAGAGTTGTTCGGTGAAGAAGAAGAGACAAATATAAAGAGGTGGTAATACGCCATGATAACAGTTTTACAATTATTGCTTTATGGGATTGAAATTTACTCTTGGGCGCTTATCATTTACATTCTTTTATCTTGGTTCCCAGGTGCAAGAGAATCAGCATTTGGAGAGTTTCTTGCGCGTATTTGTGAACCGTATTTAGAGCCGTTTCGAAGATTTATTCCACCGCTTGGTATGATTGATATTTCTCCAATTGTTGCGATTATTGCATTGAAGCTTGCTAGTAGTGGATTAGTAAGTTTGTTCCGCTACTTTTTATAGTGAGAGGTTCCATACATGAGCATCTATGAACACTTTAGACCTGAAGAAGCGGTCTTTGTTGATAAAGTGTTAGAGTGGAAGCAGGCGGCAGAGTACCATCAAGTAAAGTTAACAGACTTTTTAGATCCGCGCCAGCAGCAAATTGTAGCTACAGTGATAGGTCAACAAGGAGAGGTTGCTGTACAATTTGGTGGTGGAGCGCCGCAAGCAGAGCGAAGAAGAGCACTTATTTATCCGGAGTATCTAGAATTAAATGAAGAGGAATTTCAAATAGAAGTATTAGAAATTGACTATCCTTCCAAGTTTTATACGCTAGAACATAGGCAAATATTAGGTGCATTTATGTCACTTGGTTTAACGAGAGAAAAATGCGGTGATATTTTGCTCCAAGAAAATCGTGCCCAAATTATAGTTGCAAAAGAAGTTGTTTCGTATATTGAAATGAATTTACAATCAATAGGAAAAACGAAGATCTCACTTTCATCTGTACAAGCGGAACAAATTTTGCAGTTACATGAAAAATGGGGTGAGAAGTCTGGAACGGTTTCGTCACTTCGTCTAGATGTCGTTTTGGCTGAAATGTTGCATATATCACGGCAAAAAGTGCAGCCACTTATAAAAAATGGCTTAGTGAAGGTGAACTGGAAAGTAGTCGAGCAAACTGCTTATGAATGTTTTCCAGGGGATGTTTTTTCAGTTAGAGGATATGGACGAAGTAAATTATTTTCTGTAGAAGGTAGAACGAAACGCGACAAATGGAGAGTTTTGTATGGTATACTAAAATGATTGGTTTTTTAGAAGGAAATTCTCCTATTTTGTCGAAAAAGGATATAATTGCAAGAGGAAAATTTAGATAACTACTTGGAGGTGGCGTTGTGCCGTTAACACCATTAGATATTCATAATAAAGAATTTGGTCGCGGTTTCCGTGGCTATGATGAAGATCAGGTAAATGAGTTTCTTGATCAAATCATCAAAGATTATGAATTAGTCATTCGTGAGAAAAAAGCTTTAGAAGAAAAAGTTGCACAATTAGAAGGAAAATTAGATCATTTTTCTAACATTGAAGATACGTTAAATAAATCTATCGTTGTTGCACAAGAAGCAGCGGAAGAAGTAAAACGTAATGCACAAAAAGAAGCGAAATTAATTGTACGTGAAGCAGAAAAAAATGCAGATCGTATCATTAATGAAGCTTTAGTAAAATCAAGAAAAGTTGCCTTTGATATTGAAGAGCTAAAGAAACAAGCGAAAGTATTCCGTACTCGCTTCCGCATGTTGCTAGAAACACAGCTTGAAATGTTAAACAACGATGATTGGGACAAATTAATTGAGTTAGAAGACGAAGTGGACGAGCTGTTGAAAAAAGAAGAAACAGTGTAAGCTTGACGTTTTTCTCATTATTACATATAATTTTAAACAACATATTTATTAAGAAAAACGAAGATAGGGATAAGTACCTTTTTCATACCTTATATAGCGAACTGAGGATGGTGTAAGCTCAGGATAAGGCGATAATGGGAATATCACCCTGGAGTTCCGCGCTGAACACTTGTAGTAAGCGTAGGCGTATATTCGCGTTAAGAATATAAAGAGGACCATATACATATGTATATGGTCTACTAGGGTGGTACCGCGGGAGACTTTCTCGTCCCTTTTGGGGATGAGAGGTCTCTTTTTTATTCCCTTTTTTAAGGTCTTTCTTTTATATATTTAAGGAGGAATTGAGTATGGAGTATAAAAATACATTACTAATGCCAAAAACAGAATTCCCAATGCGTGGGAATTTACCAAAACGTGAGCCTGCAATGCAAGAAAAATGGGCTGAAATGAATATTTATGAAAAAGTACAAGAACATACAAAAGGTCGTCCTTTATTTGTACTGCATGATGGACCTCCATATGCGAATGGTGACATTCATATGGGCCATGCATTGAATAAAGTGTTAAAAGACTTTATTGTTCGTTTTAAATCAATGACAGGATACTGTGCACCATATGTACCTGGTTGGGATACACACGGTTTACCAATTGAACAAGCTTTAACAAATAAAGGTGTAAAACGTAAAGAAATGACAGTTGCTGAATTCCGTAAGCTATGTGCGGAGTATGCGTATGAGCAAGTAGAACGTCAACGTGAACAATTTAAACGTCTAGGTGTACGTGCAGATTGGGATAATCCGTATATTACTTTAGAACCAGCTTATGAAGCACAACAAATTAAAGTGTTCGGCGACATGGCGAAAAAAGGTTATATCTATAAAGGGCAAAAGCCTGTTTACTGGTCTCCAACTAGTGAATCTGCTTTAGCAGAAGCTGAAATTGAATATCAAGATAAAAAATCGGCATCTATTTACGTAGCATTCCCTGTAAAAGATGGAAAGAACGTATTAGAAGGTGACGAGAAATTTATTATTTGGACAACAACACCTTGGACATTACCAGCAAACTTAGGTATTTCGGTTCATCCGGAACTTGAATATAGCATTGTGAAGGTAAATGGTGAGAAATATATCATCGCTTCTGAGCTATTTGATACAGTTGCAAAAACGTTAGAATGGGAAAATACTGAAGTTGTAAAAACAATTAAAGGTAGCGAACTTGAGTATACTGTTGCAAAACATCCATTCTACGATCGTGATTCTTTAGTTATGCTAGGTGAGCACGTTACAACAGATGCTGGTACAGGTTGTGTTCATACAGCACCTGGACACGGGGAAGATGACTTCCTTGTTGGTAAGCAATATGGATTAGAGGTTCTTTGTCCAGTTGATGATAAAGGTGTATTAACAAGTGAAGCACCTGGATTTGAAGGCCTATTCTATGATAAAGCTAACAAACCAATTACGGAAAAATTAGAAGAAGTAGGAGCGTTATTAAAATTAACGTTTATTACACATTCTTATCCACATGATTGGAGAACGAAAAAACCAATTATTTTCCGTGCAACAGCACAGTGGTTTGCATCTATTGAAGCGTTCCGTAAAGAATTATTACAAGCTGTAGAAGAAACGAAGTGGGTACCAGCATGGGGTGAAACACGTCTTCATAATATGGTTCGTGACCGTGGCGATTGGTGTATTTCTCGTCAACGTGCATGGGGGGTACCAATTCCGGTATTCTACGCAGAGAACGGTGACCCAATTATTACAGATGAAACAATTAACCATGTAGCAGATTTATTCCGCGAACACGGTTCTAATGTATGGTTCGAGCGTGAAGCGAAAGATTTATTACCAGAAGGATTTACACATCCAGGTAGCCCAAATGGTGAATTCCGTAAAGAAACAGACATCATGGATGTATGGTTCGATTCAGGTTCTTCTCACCAAGCAGTATTAGAAGAGCGTGAAGACTTACAACGTCCAGCTGATTTATATTTAGAAGGATCTGACCAGTATCGTGGTTGGTTTAACTCTTCATTATCAACAGCAGTTGCAGTGACGGGTAAAGCGCCATATAAAGGCGTACTAAGCCATGGTTTCGTACTAGATGGTGAAGGACGTAAAATGAGTAAGTCGATTGGAAACATCGTCGTACCTAAGAAAATTATGGACCAATTGGGCGGAGACATTTTACGCTTATGGGTATCTTCTGTTGACTATCAATCTGATGTACGTATTTCCGATGATATTTTAAAACAAGTAGCAGAAGTGTATCGTAAAATCCGTAACACATTCCGTTTCTTATTAGGAAACTTAGATGACTTTAATCCAAGTGAAAATACAGTAGCGGTAGCTGAACTTCGTGAAGTAGATCGTTACATGTTAGTAAAATTAAATGACTTAATTACAAAAGTAAAAGAAGCATATGAGACATATGATTTCGCGGCAGTATATCATGCAATTCATAACTTCTGTACAATTGATTTAAGTTCATTCTATTTAGATTTTGCAAAAGATATTTTATACATTGAAGGTGCAAATCACGAAGATCGTCGTGCAATCCAAACGGTGTTGTATGATGTACTTGTTGCATTAACGAAACTTGTAACACCAATCTTACCTCATACGGCTGATGAAGTATGGCCGTATATTCCTGGGGTAACGGAAGAAAGCGTTCAGCTAACAAACATGCCAGAAGCTGTAGAAGTAGATGGTGCTGAAGCGTTAAAAATAAAATGGGATGCATTTATGACACTTCGCGGTGACGTATTAAAGGCACTAGAAGTGGCTCGTAATGAGAAAGTAATCGGTAAGTCATTAAATGCAAGTATTACGTTGTATCCAACTGCAGAAATGAAGGAAATGTTAGAGTCTATTCGTGAAGACCTAAAACAATTGTTTATCGTTTCTGAGTATAAGCTTGGTGGTATGATGGAAGAAGCTCCAGTAGATGCACCTAAGTATGAGCACACAGCTGTTGTTGTAGCTCAAGCAACTGGCGATACATGTGAACGTTGCTGGGTTGTTTCAGAGACAATTGGTAAAGACGCTGAACATGAAACATTATGCGAGCGCTGTGCGACAGTTGTTAAAGAAAATTACGTAAAATAAGTGATGTAATAAAAAACTGACTGCTAGTAATGGTAGTCAGTTTTTTTATTTAAGATATATCAAAATAACTTTCACTCTCTTTCCTATGAAGGAAAAATGTGTGTGAGGTAAGCGTGGGAATTTCGGACACACTAACTGTACATTGCAGCCGGGAGGAATGTACACGTGAATGAAATTTATATGGAAATAAAAGAGGAATTACAATTGATGAAAAAAGAATTACAAGAGCGATTGGCAAAGGAAGCAATGCACATATATCATGTGGAATTCGGACAAGAATTCGGATATGAAATGAAGGAAGATGCAAAAAAGAAGTTGTTTTTACATGATATAAGAGAAGATTTAAAAGATGTAGAACGTGCATTGTTTAAAATGGAAATTGATATGTATGGTATTTGTGAGGAAACAGGAGAATACATTTCTGTGAAACAAATGAAAATGATGCCAACAGCTCGTACAATTAAGGAATTCTTATACGAAAGGGTAAATGTATGAATACGCACAACGATATTATATTACCTTTTATCATTTTATTTTATTCTTCTATAAAGGTACATTGTGAAAAGATAACAGCTATGCTAAAATTTTGAGGTACACTGTCTTTGTGGGGGAAATGAAAATGATATATTATTTAATAGCGTTATTTGTCATTGCCATCGATCAAATATCGAAATGGTTAATTGTAAAAAACATGGAATTAGGTACAAGTATCCCGATTATCGATAATGTATTATACATAACATCACATCGGAACAGAGGAGCTGCCTGGGGCATTTTAGAAAATAAAATGTGGTTCTTCTACATTATTACAGTTGTTTTTGTAGGATTTATCGTATTTTATATGAAAAGATATGCAAAAACGGACAAACTTCTAGGGGTTTCATTAGGTCTTATTTTAGGCGGAGCAATTGGCAATTTTATTGATCGTGTATTTAGACAAGAAGTGGTGGATTTCATTCACGTGTATATTTTTTCGTACAACTATCCGGTATTCAATATAGCTGATTCAGCTTTATGTATTGGAGTTGTACTAATTATTATTCAAACATTATTAGAAGGAAAGAAAATGAAGGAGTAATTGAATGAGTGAAGTAGTACAAGTAACAGTTGCAGAAGAACAAAAAAACGAGCGAATCGATAAATTCGTTGCAGGTGTCAACAATGAATGGTCACGTACACAAGTGCAACAATGGATAAAAGATGGCGTTGTGACAGTAAATGAGAAAGCGGTAAAAGGGAATTATAAAGTAAGAGTAAATGATGAAATTACAGTAACAATTCCAGAACCAGAAGAGTTAGATATTCAACCAGAAGATATGAATTTAGAAATTTATTATGAAGATGCAGATGTGCTTGTTGTAAATAAGCCGCGTGGTATGGTTGTACATCCAGCCCCAGGGCATACAAGCGGTACGCTTGTAAACGGACTTATGCATCATTGTACAGATTTATCAGGTATTAACGGTGTAATGCGTCCTGGTATTGTACATCGTATTGATAAAGATACATCTGGATTATTAATGGTTGCTAAAAATGATATGGCGCACGAATCACTTGTAAATCAACTTGTAGCCAAAACGGTAACGAGACGTTATAAAGCGATTGTACACGGTGTAATTCCACATGATAAAGGGACAATTGATGCGCCAATTGGTCGCGATAAGAAAGAACGTCAAAGTATGACAGTTGATGAAAATGGTAAGAACGCTGTTACGCACTTCCAAGTGTTAGAGCGCTTTAAGGACTTCACACTTGTAGAATGTCGCTTAGAAACGGGACGTACGCACCAAATTCGTGTTCATATGAAATATATTGGTTATCCACTTGCAGGGGATCCAAAGTATGGTCCAAAGAAAACATTAGATATGAATGGGCAAGCACTTCATGCAGGTATTTTAGGTTTTGAACACCCTCGTACTGGTGAATATATTGAGTTTGAGGCACCGATTCCAGAAGTGTTTGAAGAAGCACTAAATATTTTACGGAAATAGTATTGACAAATCATAAGAAAACTGAGATACTGGCAACAGTTAAATAATGATCCTTTAACACAGCCCCGTGAGGTTGAGAAGGTAACGGTTTGAAATACTTAGGGTATGCTGTACCCTTTTTTCAAAAGTCCTCTCGCACACGCTGAGAGGACTTTTTTTATACCATTCCTCTCACGCAAGAAAAAAGCTTGGAGGTGTAGAGCATGCAAGAGAAAGCTATCGTTTTAGATGACCAAATGATTCGCCGCGCTTTAACACGAATTAGTCATGAAATCGTGGAACGAAATAAAGGTGTCGATAATTGTGTTCTTGTCGGAATTAAAACACGTGGAATTTTTATTGCACAACGTTTGGCAGAACGAATTGGTCAAATTGAAGGAAAAGAGATGGAAGTAGGAGAGTTAGATATTACGTTATATCGTGATGATTTAACACTACAATCGAAAAATAAAGAACCACTTGTAAAAGGTTCTGATATCCCTGTAGATATTACGAAGAAAAAAGTTATCCTTGTGGATGATGTATTATATACAGGAAGAACAGTTCGAGCAGCAATGGATGCTCTTATGGATTTAGGTAGACCATCGCAAATCCAACTGGCTGTTCTTGTTGATAGAGGACATCGTGAATTACCAATTCGCGCTGATTATGTAGGAAAGAACATTCCAACATCAAGTGAAGAGCGTATCGAAGTTGATTTGCAAGAGACAGATCAACAAGATCGAGTAAGCATATACGATAAGTAAAGCCCTTTTAAATGTAGTCCTGTGAGGCTGCCAAAGGGTCTTGGCTTTTATATGTCAAATTTGGCATACGAAAGTATAGGACTCTTTGTGCATAGGCACAAAGAGTTTTTTATTGCAAAGATTTAAACTGAAGGAGGATGTAACAATGGAACAAAAGCCAGTGTTAGACGTTAATGAAATACCGAAACCGGGAAAATGGTTATTTTTAAGTATACAACATTTGTTCGCGATGTTTGGATCAACAGTGCTTGTTCCGTTTTTAACAGGATTGAATCCGTCAGTAGCGTTAATATCAAGTGGATTAGGAACGCTAGCGTTTCTTCTTATAACGAAAGGTCAAGTACCAGCATATTTAGGATCATCATTCGCCTTTATTGCACCAATTATTACAGCAAAAACAGCAGGTGGACCTGGAGCAGCAATGCTTGGTGGTTTGCTAGCAGGGCTTGTGTACATTTTAATCTCACTCGGAATTAAGAAATCTGGATCAGAGTGGATTATGAAATTACTTCCTCCAATCGTAGTTGGACCGGTTGTAATGGTAATCGGTTTAGCTTTAGCACATACAGCAGTGAACATGGCGATGAACGGTGCGGATGGTAAGTATAGCATTACACACTTTTCAGTAGCATTAGTAACATTAGCAATTACAATCATTTGCTCCATATTTGGAAGAGGATTTTTCAGTATCATACCAGTGTTACTTGGAATCATCGGCGGATATATCTTCGCCTACTTTCAAGGGCTAGTGGATTTAAAGCCGGTAGCTGAGGCAAAATGGTTTGACGTACCAGACTTCACAGTACCGTTTGTAACATACACTCCGGAGTTTTCATGGAAGATTGTACTTTTAATGGTACCAGTTGCACTTGTAACAATATCAGAACATATTGGACATCAAATTGTACTGGGAAATGTTATTAAAAGAGATTTAATTGAAAAGCCAGGTTTACATCGTTCAATCTTCGGTGATGGGGTAGCAACATTAATTGCATCATTAATCGGTGGACCACCGAATACAACATACGGTGAGAATATTGGTGTACTAGCAATTACGAGAGCATACAGTGTATACTTATTCATCGGTTCAGCAGTATTCGCAATCATGTTCGGGTTTATCGGTAAGATTTCTGCACTGATTCACTCCATACCGACACCGGTTATGGGTGGTGTATCAATCTTACTATTCGGTGTAATCGCATCAAGCGGTTTACGCATGATGGTAGATGAAAAAACAGACTTAAGTGACAAACGAAACTTAATGATTGCATCAGTTATACTAGTAATCGGCATTGGTGGAGCGGTACTTCACGTAGGAGAATCGTTCCAAGTAGAAGGAATGGCACTAGCAGCAATTGTAGGCGTACTGTTAAATCTACTACTACCAGAAACAAAACAAACAAAACAATCTAAGCAGATTGCTTCATAAAAACAACCTTTTAATTCAGTCCTGTGAGACCGGAAAGGGTGGCTTCTTTCTTGCACCCTAGTCTCACACGGCTAGGGTATTTTTATGCAGTTATTGTTATATAAATACAAAAGTGTTATCATAAAAATCAGAAAGATGAGGGATGACGATGAACCATTTGTTAACGATGAGTGAATTATCGGAGCGAGAAATTTCAGAAATCCTAAAAGACGCAGAAGATTTTGCGAATGGAAAAGAGAGCAAAACGACAGAGCAAACATTTGTAGCAAACTTGTTCTTTGAAAATAGCACGAGAACGAGGTTTAGCTTCGAAGTTGCTGAGAAGAGATTAGGACTTGACGTTTTAAACTTTTCAGCAGATTCATCTAGCGTACAAAAAGGAGAAACTTTATACGACACGATAAGAACACTAGAATCAGTCGGAACAAAAGCGGTAGTCATCCGCCATGAGCAAGATCGTTACTTTGATGAGCTGAAAGATCAAGTAAACATTCCAATTTTGAATGCTGGAGATGGATGTGGAAATCATCCAACGCAATGTCTGCTCGATCTTCTAACAATTAAACAAGAGTTTGGAAGATTTGAAGGTTTGAAGATTGCAATAGTTGGAGATGTTCGTCATAGCCGAGTAGCGCGATCCAATGCTGAAACATTAACGAAACTTGGGGCAACGATTTACTTTGCAAGCCCAGAAGAGTGGAAAGATGAAGAAAACACATTTGGAACGTACAAAGATTTAGATGAACTTGTTCCAGAAGTTGATGTGATGATGTTACTTCGTGTGCAGCATGAGCGTCATGATCATTATGAAACAGACATTATGAAAGAGTATCATGAAAAACATGGATTAACGATTGAAAGAGAAAAACGTATGAAACAAGGAAGCATTATTATGCATCCAGCTCCTGTAAACCGTGATGTGGAAATTGCGAGTGAACTTGTTGAGTGTGAGCGTTCCCGCATATTTAAGCAGATGGAAAATGGAGTTTACGTAAGAATGGCTGTACTAAAACGCGCCTTACCAAATGTATTAGGAGGAATGAAACATGAATTATTTGTTTAAAAATGGTCGTTATATGAATGAAGAAGGAAAAATCGTAGCAACAGATCTTCTCGTACAAGACGGTAAAATTGCGAAGGTATCAGAAAATATTACGGCAGATAATGCTGAAGTAATTGATGTAAATGGAAAGTTAATTGCACCTGGGTTAGTAGATGTACACGTTCATCTTCGTGAGCCAGGTGGTGAACATAAAGAAACAATTGAAACAGGAACGCTTGCAGCAGCAAAAGGTGGATTTACAACAATTTGCGCAATGCCAAATACGCGCCCTGTACCAGATTGTAAAGAGCATATGGAAGATTTACAAAAGCGTATTAAAGAAAAAGCACACGTAAATGTATTACCATACGGAGCAATTACAGTACGTCAAGCAGGTTCTGAAATGACAGACTTTGAAACATTAAAAGAACTTGGGGCATTTGCTTTTACTGATGATGGAGTAGGCGTACAAGATGCAAGTATGATGCTAGCTGCTATGAAGCGTGCAGCGAAATTAAATATGGCGGTTGTTGCACACTGTGAAGAAAATACGCTTATTAATAAAGGATGTGTACATGAAGGGAAGTTTTCTGAGAAACACGGATTAAACGGTATCCCATCAGTATGTGAATCCGTACATATTGCCCGGGACATATTACTTGCGGAAGCAGCAGATTGTCACTATCACGTATGTCACGTAAGTACGAAAGGATCTGTACGTGTAATCCGTGATGCGAAACGCGCGGGAATTAAAGTAACAGCAGAAGTAACACCGCATCACTTAGTGTTATGTGAAGATGATATCCCATCAGCTGATCCTAACTTTAAAATGAATCCGCCGCTTCGTGGGAAAGAAGATCATGCAGCGTTAATTGAAGGGCTATTAGATGGAACGATCGATATGATCGCAACTGACCATGCACCGCATACAGCGGAAGAGAAAGCACAAGGAATTGAAAGAGCACCATTCGGAATTACTGGTTTCGAAACAGCATTCCCACTTCTATACACAAACCTTGTGAAAAAAGGAATTATCACACTAGAACAGTTAATTCAATTCTTAACAGAAAAGCCAGCAGATACATTCGGCTTAGAAGCAGGTCGCCTGAAAGAAGGTAGAGCAGCTGATATTACAATCATTGATTTAGAACAAGAAGAAGAAATTGATCCAACAACATTCTTATCAAAAGGAAAAAACACACCATTCGCAGGTTGGAAATGCCAAGGTTGGCCGGTTATGACAATCGTTGGTGGTAAGATCGCATGGCAAAAGGAGAGTGCATTAGTATGAAAAGACAACTTATCTTAGAAGATGGAACAGTATTAATTGGAAAAGGTTTCGGAGGAGAAATCGAAAAGTCAGGTGAGGTTGTTTTTACAACTGGGATGACTGGATATCAAGAAACATTATCTGATCCATCATATTGCGGTCAAATTGTAACATTTACGTACCCATTAATCGGAAACTACGGCATTAACCGTGACGATTTCGAATCAATTCACCCATCTGTAAATGGTTTAATCGTAAACGAAATTTGTGATCACCCATCAAACTTCCGTAATGAAATTTCGTTAAATGATTACTTAAAAGAAAGAAACATCCCAGGATTAGCAGGAATTGATACGAGAAAATTAACGAGAAAAATTCGTCAATATGGAACATTACGTGGACGTCTTTGCAACATGGATGCGGATGTAGAGTACATCGTTAGCCAATTAAAAGCGACAGTTTTTACAGATCATGTAAAACGCGTATCAACGAAAGATCCATATCCAAGTCCAGGTCGTGGCCATCGTGTTGTACTTGTAGACTTCGGTATGAAACACGGTATTTTACGAGAATTAAATAAACGTGATTGCGATGTAATTGTTGTACCTTACAATACAACAGCAGAAGAAATTTTACGTCTTAGCCCAGATGGAATTATGTTAAGTAATGGACCTGGAGATCCAAAAGATGTACCAGAAGCAATTGAAATGTTAAAAGAAATCATCGGAAAAGTACCTTTATTTGGGATTTGCCTTGGCCATCAATTATTCGCTCTAGCATCTGGTGCGAATACAAGTAAATTGAAATTCGGTCACCGTGGTTTAAATCATCCAGTAAAAAATCTTGCAACTGGAAAAGTAGCAATTACTTCTCAAAACCATGGATACGCAGTAGAAGAAGAGTCAGTTGAAAATACAGATCTTGAAATTACACATGTTGCTTTAAATGATGGAACAGTAGAAGGTCTTCGTCATAAGAAGTTCCCAGCATTTACAGTACAATACCATCCAGAAGCTTCAGCAGGACCAGAAGATGCAAATGATTTATTCGAAGATTTCTTAACAATGATTGAAAACTTCAAGAAAGAAGGGGAAGAGTTATGCCAAAACGCCTAGACATTAACACAATTTTAGTAATCGGATCAGGACCAATTGTAATTGGGCAAGCAGCGGAGTTTGACTACTCTGGTACGCAAGCTTGTCAATCTCTTAAAGAGGAAGGTTACAAAGTAATCCTTGTTAACTCGAACCCAGCAACAATTATGACGGATACTGCCACAGCAGATAAAGTATACATTGAGCCATTAACATTAGAATTCGTAAGCCGTATTATTCGTAAAGAACGCCCAGATGCAATCTTACCAACATTAGGTGGTCAAACAGGTTTAAACATGGCTGTTGAACTTGCAAAATCAGGCGTACTTGACGAGTGCGGAGTTGAAATTTTAGGAACAAAATTATCAGCAATCGAGCAAGCGGAAGATCGTGATTTATTCCGTACATTAATGCAAGATTTAAATGAACCAACACCACCAAGTGAAATTATTCATAACCTTGATGAAGCATATGGATTTGTAAACGAAATTGGTTATCCAGTAATCGTTCGTCCAGCGTTCACATTAGGAGGAACGGGCGGCGGTATTTGCCATAACGAAGAAGAGTTAATTGAAATCGTAACAAGTGGTTTAAAACATAGTCCAGTAACACAATGTTTATTAGAGAAAAGTATTGCTGGCTGTAAGGAAATTGAATATGAAGTAATGCGTGATTCTAATGATAACGCGATTGTAGTATGTAACATGGAAAACATCGATCCAGTTGGTGTTCATACAGGTGATTCTATCGTTGTAGCACCGAGCCAAACGCTAAGTGATCGTGAGTATCAAATGTTACGTAACACTTCATTACGAATTATTCGTGCATTAGGAATTGAAGGTGGATGTAACGTTCAGCTTGCACTTGATCCATATAGCTTCCAATACTATGTAATCGAAGTAAACCCACGTGTAAGTCGTTCATCTGCACTTGCATCTAAAGCAACTGGATATCCAATTGCGAAATTAGCAGCGAAAATTGCAGTCGGTTTAACATTAGATGAAATCGTAAACCCAGTAACACAAAAAACTTATGCTTGCTTTGAGCCAGCATTAGACTATGTTGTTTCAAAAATTCCACGTTGGCCATTTGATAAGTTTGAATCAGCGAACAGAACGCTTGGTACACAGATGAAAGCAACTGGTGAAGTTATGTCAATCGGACGTAACTTAGAAGAATCATTATTAAAAGCGGTTCGTTCTTTAGAGCTTGGCATTTATCACTTAGAATTAGACCACTTAAAAGAACTTGATAAAGAAACAATGAAAAAACGCATTATTAAAGCAGATGATGAGCGACTGTTTATTGTAGCAGAAGCAATTCGTCAAGGTGTAACACAAGAAGAAATCAACGCATGGTGTGAAATGGACTTCTTCTTCTTACAAAAAGTTGAAAACATCGTAAACATGGAACGTGAAGTAAAAGCGAATGTAGGAAATATGGAAGTATTACGAGCTGCGAAAGAAATGGGCTTCAGCGATCACTATATTGCAGCTGCTTGGAACAAAACTGAGCGCGAAATTTACGATATGCGTAAAGAAAATAATATGACGCCAGTATTCAAAATGGTAGATACTTGTGCGGCAGAGTTTGAATCTGCAACACCATATTACTACAGCACATATGCTGACGAGAATGAATCAATTGTAACAGATCGTAAGAGTGTAGTAGTTTTAGGATCTGGTCCAATTCGTATCGGTCAAGGTGTTGAGTTTGACTATGCAACAGTTCACTCTGTATGGGCAATTAAAGAAGCTGGATATGAAGCAATTATCATTAACAATAACCCAGAAACAGTTTCAACAGACTTCAGTATTTCTGACAAATTATACTTTGAACCATTAACGATTGAAGATGTAATGCACATCATCGATTTAGAGAAGCCAGAAGGTGTTATCGTTCAGTTCGGTGGACAAACGGCAATTAACTTAGCTGCGAAATTAGAAGAACACGGTGTGAAAATTTTAGGAACATCACTTGAAGATTTAGACCGTGCAGAAGATCGTGATAAATTCGAAGCTGCTTTAACAAAGCTTGGTATCCCGCAACCAGTTGGTAAAACAGCAACGACTGTAGAACAAGCGGTAGCAATCGCTGAAGAAATTGGTTACCCAGTATTAGTAAGACCATCTTACGTACTAGGTGGACGTGCGATGGAAATCGTATATCGTCAAGAAGAACTGCTGCACTACATGAAAAATGCAGTTAAAGTTCACGCTGATCACCCAGTATTAATCGACCGTTACATGGTTGGTAAAGAAATTGAAGTAGATGCAATTTCAGACGGCGAGAATGTATTCATTCCAGGTATTATGGAACATATTGAACGCGCTGGAGTTCACTCTGGGGATTCAATTGGAGTATATCCACCACAAAGCTTATCTGAAAAACTAAAAGAGCAAATTATTGAACATACAATTGCACTTGGAAAAGGTTTAAACATTGTTGGATTACTAAATATCCAGTTTGTAGTATTCAAAGATGAAGTGTATGTAATTGAAGTAAATCCACGTGCGAGCCGTACAGTACCATTCTTAAGTAAAATTACAGGCGTACCGATGGCGAATGTTGCAACGAAAGTTATTTTAGGTCAAAACCTTGTAGAACAAGGATATGGAACTGGCTATCACCCAGAAGAGAAGGAAGTGTATGTAAAAGCACCAGTATTCTCATTTGCGAAACTACGCTCAGTTGATACAACGTTAGGACCTGAAATGAAATCGACAGGGGAAGTAATGGGGAAAGACTTAACGCTTGAAAAAGCATTATACAAAGGGCTAGTTGCTTCTGGAATTAACATTCCGACGCACGGATCAGTAATCATTACTGTAGCGGATAAAGATAAAGAAGAGGCAATGGAAATTGCAAAACGTTTCCATGAAATCGGTTATAACTTATTAGCAACAGCTGGAACAGCACAATCGTTAGCAGAGCAAAATATTCCAGTGCAAGTTGTAAACAAAATTGATTCTGAAGACTACAACTTACTTGATATTATCCGTCAAGGAAAAGCACAGTTTGTAATCAATACATTAACAAAAGGAAAACAACCAGCGCGTGATGGTTTCCGTATTCGCCGTGAATCAGTAGAAAATGGTGTGGCTTGCTTAACATCACTTGATACAACGAGAGCAATCTTACGAGTATTAGAATCTATGACATTCTCAGCTCATTCAATGAAAGAAATTACGCAAACGAAGCGTCACGAGGTGGTACATGCATGATGCAAAAGCAAAATATGATCGTCGTTAACCAAAAAGAAATCGCAAAAAACATTTACGAATTAGTGCTTCAAGGAACGCTAGTACAGCAAATGAACGAACCAGGGCAGTTTGTACACATTAAGGTAGCAGAGGGCATTGCGCCCCTTCTGCGCCGCCCGATTAGTATTTGTAATGTCGATCAAGAGAAGAATGAATTTACAATGCTATATCGTGCAGAAGGACAAGGGACAAAAACATTAGCAACTAGAAAACAAGGTGAGATGGTAGACGTACTAGGACCACTAGGACACGGTTTTCCTGTAGAAGAAGCGGAAGCTGGACAAACAGCTTTGTTAGTAGGCGGGGGAATTGGTGTACCACCACTTTATGAATTATCACAGCGCCTCGTTGCAAAAGGTGTACGTGTTATTCACATCTTAGGTTTTCAAACGAAAGATGTTGTTTTCTATGAAGAAAAATTTGCAGAACTTGGTGATACGTACGTTGCAACAGTAGACGGTACACACGGTACAAAGGGATTTGTAACAGATGTAATTGATAATTACGGAATCGACTTTGACATTCTTTATTCATGTGGCCCGTTAGCGATGCTTCGTGCATTAGAAGGACGTTACAAAGAGAAAAAAGCCTATATTTCATTAGAAGAACGTATGGGTTGTGGGATTGGAGCTTGTTTCGCATGTGTATGCCACTTACAAGAAGATCCGAGCGGACATTCTTACAAGAAGGTGTGTAGCGACGGACCAGTATTTCCAATCGGGGAGGTTGTACTATGAGCAGATTGCAAGTTGAATTACCAGGATTATCGTTAAAAAATCCGATTATACCGGCATCTGGATGCTTTGGATTTGGTCGTGAATATGCACAGTTTTACGATTTAAGTGTACTAGGATCAATCATGATTAAAGCGACGACAGAACAACCACGCTATGGAAATCCGACGCCTCGTGTTGCTGAAACACCGGGCGGCATGTTAAATGCAATCGGACTTCAAAATCCAGGTTTAGAAAAAGTAATGAATTCTGAATTACCATGGTTAGAACAATTTGACCTTCCGATTATTGCGAACGTTGCAGGCTCACAAGCTGAGGATTACGTAGCGGTTGCAAAGGAAATTTCTAAAGCGCCTAATGTCCATGCACTAGAATTAAATATTTCTTGTCCAAACGTAAAAACAGGTGGTATCGCCTTTGGTACGAATCCTGAAATTGCTGCTGATTTAACGAAGCGAGTAAAAGAGGTTTCTGAAGTGCCTGTATATGTGAAGTTGTCACCGAATGTGGCAAACATTGTGGAAATTGCAAAAGCGATTGAAAATGCAGGTGCAGATGGTTTAACGATGATTAATACATTGCTTGGTATGCGTCTAGATTTAAAAACAGCTAAACCGATTTTAGCAAACCGTACAGGCGGATTATCAGGTCCTGCGATTAAACCAGTAGCAATTCGTATGGTACATGAAGTAAGCCAAGCGGTTAACATTCCAATTATCGGAATGGGTGGTATTGAAACAGCGGAAGATGTAATTGAATTCTTATACGCTGGCGCAAGCGCAGTTGCAGTTGGTACAGCGAACTTCATTGATCCGTTCGTATGTCCGACAATTATTGAAGAGTTACCAGCATTATTAGATGAATTAGGATTTGATCACATTTCGGAATGTCAAGGAAGGAGCTGGAAGCAAACATGTCACAGTCGTTAATTGTTGCACTAGATTTTCCAGGGAAACAAGAAGTAGAACAATTTTTACACCACTTTGAAGGGGAAGAGTTATTTGTCAAAGTTGGTATGGAGTTATTTTACAAAGAGGGCCCTGCAATTATTACGTACTTAAAAGAAAAAGGACATAAAATCTTTCTAGATTTAAAACTTCATGATATTCCGAATACAGTAAAAAGCGCTATGCGTAGCCTAGCTAGTCTAGATGTTGATATGGTAAATGTTCATGCTGCTGGGGGAAGCAGTATGATGAAAGCTGCGCTTGAGGGATTAGAGGAAGGGAAGCAAGAAGGAAAAGAGAGACCAATTTGCATTGCAGTTACACAATTAACAAGCACTTCGGAAGCTATGATGAAAAAAGAGATTGGTATTGAGAAAACGTTAGAAGAAGCGGTTGCTCATTATGCAAAATTAACGAAAGAAAGTGGACTTGATGGCGTTGTATGTTCAACGCTAGAAGTACCAAAATTACGCGAAGTATGCGGGGATGCATTTGTAACAGTAACACCGGGGATTCGTCTTGCAACAGATGATGTAAATGACCAAGTGCGCGTAGCAACACCGAAACGTGCGAGGGAACTTGGATCAAGCTACATCGTAGTTGGACGTAGTATTACAAAAGCTGAAAATCCGCTTGAAGCGTATAAAACAGTAAAACAACAGTGGGAAGGTGTAACAGTATGAAAAAAGAAATCGCATCGCATTTATTAGAAATTGGAGCAGTATTTTTACAACCGAATGATCCATTCACTTGGTCTTCTGGTATGAAATCACCAATTTATTGTGATAATCGTTTAACTTTATCTTATCCAAAAGTACGTCAAGCAATCGCAGCTGGATTAGAAGAGTTAATTAAAGAGCACTTCCCAACTGTAGAAGTTATTGCAGGAACAGCAACTGCCGGTATTGCGCACGCTGCATGGGTAAGCGATCGTATGGATTTACCAATGTGCTACGTACGTAGTAAAGCAAAAGGTCACGGTAAAGGGAACCAAATCGAAGGAAAAGCTGAAAAAGGTCAAAAAGTAGTAGTAGTTGAAGATTTAATTTCAACTGGCGGTAGTGCAATTACATGTGTAGAAGCACTTCGTGAAGCTGGTTGTGAAGTATTAGGAATCGTATCAATCTTCACATACGAGCTTGAAGCAGGAAAAGAAAAACTAGAAGCAGCAAACGTAGTATCATATTCTTTAAGCGACTACAGCGCATTAACAGAAGTAGCAGCAGAAAAAGGTATGATCGGACAAGCTGAAACGAAAAAATTACAAGAGTGGCGTAAAAATCCAGCTGATGAGGCTTGGATCACAGCGTAACACGAAAAAAGACGACCGCGGGGGGAAACGCGGTCGTTTTTTATACCATTTTTTTCAGCAGCATCATAATCAAGTAAAGTGCCATCAATAGTAAAGAAAATCATACTAAAATCTTCTTACTAATAATTAGTTATTGCCTCCTGCAACTTCATACCCTTTCACAAATAATAGAGTCATATAAGAAATAATAAATGAGAATATACTATACATGCCGACCCAAAAGAAAAATTTTGGAGTAAAGGTGATAACACCTACTATAAGAAAAATCGCAAACGTTACAATTGGCATTACGTAATACGTTCTCGTTCTACGGGTTCCAATGATTGAAACAATAAAGATAAGTGATGGACAAATTAATAAGACGAAAATCAATTCATTCATAGTTATGTCCCCTTTTCTAGTAGAAGTAATATGTTTCCTGCAAACGTTTAAAAATAATTGCTCTCCTAAAATAATTTCGTCAAATGGTGAGAAATCCCCTTTGAAAAATCAGTATATTTCAACAGTTGATAAAATGAAAAAAATCGCAAACAAGGATAGTCTTGATGCGCTATAAAATAAACATTGCCACAATAGTTGTGACAATTAAACCGATGATGACCGGTAAAAAGTTTCGACGTACGAGTTCAAATGGATCCACTTTATCAATCGCTGCGGAAGGAATAAGTGCCCAAGGGATTAACGTTCCACCACCAATAAGTGCTGTTGCATCGCTTCCTTGTAATTGAAACTGAATCGTGCAAAGAATATCAATCGCATATACGATAGGGATACAAATGGCAAGCCATCTTTTTACACGAGGTGATAATGAAGTGAGTGTTTTAGAGGATTCAGTTGATGGAGTAGATTTCTGAATAGGTAAGCCGGTATGGAATTCTTTTCGTAAGAAGAAAAAGGCAACGGATGTTGTAACAACTCCCATAAAACTCACATCCTTTAGGTACTTGTGTAGTTTAGTGTATGAAAGGAGTATGTGAATATAGAAAAAAGGAAAAATATAATTTCATGTACTGTAATGGTAATCGTAGCAAATAGGTGTTAAAATATTCAGAAAAACAAAAGATAGTTAGAAGGGGATTTTTTATATCGACAATTTCCAACGCGTCTATAAAATAAGTAATAATGTTTATAAAGGTACAATGTAGAACATGTAATGAAACTTCTGTTTTTGGAGTGTATTTTAGGGGGAAATGCTCATTTACATTGTACTTTTTGAAGGGGAGAAAAATCGTGAAATTAAATAAAGGTGAGTATAAAACAGAGGGCAATAAGCAGGTAGACTTATTTACGATAGATTGCGGTGATATTTTATTAAGAGAGTTTACGATTCAGGATGCCGAAGCGATTTATATGATCGCAAAACAGCCTGAGGTTTCTGAATTCCTTCCTGATTGGAAATCGACGAAAGAGCAACGAATAGATTGGGTAACAAATTACGAAATACCAGCTAATAAAGAATTTCTAAAGGCGGCAAATGGTGTTCCTAATATTGGAGAGGAATTTCTAAAATTAGGGGTATTTTTAAAGGAGAACAATGAGTTTATCGGTTGGTGTTGTACTGGGATTAAGGAAGAATTACCATCTCCAAATAGGGAAGTTATGTATGCGATTTCGAATGATTATAGAAATAAAGGATATGCGACAAGAGCTACAAAAGGGTTAATGGATTATTTATTTGAGAAAACCAATGTAGAGGTTCTTAATACGATAGCGTTAGTTCGTAACATTGCTTCTAACAAGGTTATTGAAAAAAGTGGATTTCCATATGTGACTACGATTGAAATTGAAGGTGAAAAATATAATTGGTATAAGATTCGTAAGAGTGAATGGATAGGAAATCATAGTTAAGTAGATTGAAGTGAGAGAAATATAGTATAGGTGTGTACCTGAAATTGCTGAATAATAAAAAAGTGCGAGCTTTTTGCATCTTTTTAATTAATCGAATTTGTCCGCGATGATTGATTTCATCTTCAAATACGTGAAACCATTTGAAATAGTTATTTGCAGGTTTATCGTACCAAAAATCTGTTGTTTTAAATAACCATTCAGATGGTAAATGTTGATTTGAAATAAAGTTGCGACGTTTCTAAAAAAGATACGATGCTTTATTTCTTCAATCAAAGAATTGTAAATAAGTTATGATCAATTTTAGTTTAAATTATGACTACAAACATAAAGAAAAGAAAGACGAAAAAAGTTTTGTTTCTATAAGAGATAGGGGAGAAAATGCACTGTTAGAAGTTAAGAAAAGCGGAGATACAGTAGAAATAGTTACTTATTGGCGTAGTGACAAAACAACTAAGTTTTCACTTCCATTAGAATTATTTGAGAAGTTGTATAAAGATATTACTCAAAACAATAACTAATAAAATATTTCTGAAAGCACTTGTTTTGCATCTTTGTCATTAGTAGTAAAAATGATTGTAAGACTCGCAATAGTTACGATAATTACTGAAATAATTATGGAATGTTCATTCAAAAAGAAAAGAATCCATTTTGAACAATTTTTTCAAAACGGATTCTTTTTTTGTTTACCACATAACGTGGATTTCTCAGATACTTTTAATTAAACTTTATTTCAAAACTACAATTGCGTGTTTTTTTGAGCTTAATTCCTATTTGTTCTATTTCTGTTTTTCAGTAAAGCCAGTTGTTTTAGTCTTCCATACAACAATATATGCAACTAGCAATATACAGAACATTGCCCATGGGAAAGAAAGTACTCCAATGGTTTCCAAAAGGAATGCTCCAACCACACTTCCGCCCCCAATAGCTAAGTTCCAAGTTGTTACAAGCATTGATTGAGCAACATCTGCACCATCTCCACCAGCATTTGCAATTGCAGTTTGCAGAAGTGTTGCGGCTCCTCCAAATGTAAGACCCCATAGTGTAACTGCAAGATAGATTACAATAGTTTGATTCATGCCAATACCTAGTGCTACAGATGCCAAACCGAACCCAGCAAGGCTGATTAAAACCAACGAACGTAGTTTATGGTCAATTAATATTCCAATAAACCAAATACCAACTAATGCTGCTATACCAAATATAAGCAATATCATGTCAATCTTTTGGGTTAGTCCTAAATAATCAAGGTAAGGTGCAATATAAGTATAAAGAATGTTATGTGAAAGTACCCAAGCTAATACAACAAATAGTACTGATCTTACCCCTGGTGTGACCAAAACCTTTAATAGAGGTATGCGTTTTTCCGTAGATTGTCCAGGGAAGTCTGGAAGTTTCCATATAACCCAAATAACTAATAATAAAGTTGAAAGTGACATAATTCCGAAGACAGAGCGCCAGCCCAAAAAGGAACCAAGAAATGTCCCAATAGGAACACCAAATGCAAGCGCAAGAGGGGTTCCGACCATCGCCACCGCCATAGCCTTCCCTTTAAGTGATTCCGATGCCATTAGACGGGCATATCCGGCAGTCATTCCCCAAAGAACACCTGCAGTTACTCCAGCAAAGAAGCGAGCTATTAACGTTAAAGTATAATTAAAAGAAAAAGCAGTAATAGTATTAAATAAAAGAAATCCCACGATACATAGAAGCAGCAAAGGCTTTCTTCTCCATCCTTGAGTTGCCGTAGTTAAAGGAATAGCAGCTAATAATGATCCAAGAGCATATGAAGTAACAAGTTGACCAGCAAGGGATTCAGTAACTCCTAGTCCATTACTAATCTCTATTAATAACCCAGCAGGAATAGTTTCTGTGAGTATACAGATAAATCCGGCCATCGCCAGAGCGATCAAACCGTTCCATGGAAGACGTTCTGGTGAAGAGGCAATTGTAGCACTTCGTGTAGTTGAACTTCCATCTTGATACATAAGAAGAGCACCTCTTTTATATTAATATTTATTTAATAAGCCAATACATAAAATAATTTTCTATAAAAAGGCAGTAAATATATAAGTAGGCACCTCTTTATTAAGAAAGGTGCCTATAATTTATAGGAACATCTCAAAGTTTGACTATCCTTTTAATTTATTAAAACATCCTTTCTTCCAGTAAACTTATTTAATATCACTCATAGATAGCATCGGTTAAGTCTACAGTAAATTGGCCATCCATTCCTTCAAAAGCAGTATTTGTAAATGAAACTACTGTTAATTTCTCTATAGGGTCAACAAACCATGAGTGTCCATAAGCTCCGCCTAATCTCCATGTTCCAATGGACTCTTTTGTATTAGCTTCTTTAGGATCTTTCAATATAGTAAATCCTAAACCAAATCCTCTTCCAGGCCAGCCGACTAATGGTAAATTTCCAGTTTGAATTTTGGTCATTTCATTTTTTATATCATTTGGTAATAAAGAATTCCCTGACCTTAGCTCTTCAAGGAAATACAGAAAATCTTCTGCAGTACCATTCATTCCAGAACCTCCTGATGGGAAAGCACTGGTATCGAATGCACGAGCAGGCTCAAACACGATGCCTGAGGTTCCTTCAAATACTTGAGCAACTTCCTTATCACCCATTCTTTTAGGAATAGGAGAACTACTTAGATATTGAGTTACTATTCTTTGCCTATCTATAACATTAAATGATGTATTCACCATTTTTAATGGGTCAGTTATTAGAGTTTTAATTAATGTTTGCAACGAATCTCCATAAGCTTTACTGATAACTGCACCCAACACGTCTACTGCTATAGAATAACCCCAATTCGTACCCGGAGCATATAATAAAGGGACAGTGGAAAGTCTTTGTAAATTTTCTTCTAAAGAGATTCCTGAAAGGTTCATTCCATCTGAAACCCTTGCCTTTTTATATGCTCCTCCTCCTTCAGGCTCTAAAAATCCATATGTCAACCCAGCCGTGTGGGTAAGCAAGTGCCTTACAGTAATGGTAGGTTTGTCACCGTTCATTAACTGTGGCTGAAATTCTGGAAGCCACTTAGTAATTGGATCATCCAAACCAATTATTTCTTTTGAGACCAATACTAAAGCTGCGGCAGAAACAATTGGTTTCGTAACAGATGCAAGGCGAAAGATCGAGTCCTGGTCCATTTTTGTTTTTTCTTCCTGATCAGCGTAGCCTGCAACACGCCTATAGATAAGGTCACCATTCTTGCTAATTAAAGTCACTGTGCCAACGATTTTGTTGTTTTCGATCGCTTTGTTTATTACTTCATCAACCCTTTTACTCAATCCTATGATGTCTTTATCTGTTGTTAACATTTGTTCATCACATCCTATATGAATTTAAAGAACAACTTAATTTTAATAAAATAAACATTGATTTTACATAATAAATCATTTGAATTATTAGAATAACGATTATAAGTTCTAACTAATTTTCATCTTTTTCTTTTTATTTATAAAAGATGAAAAAATTAACGATGTATAATTTAAGTTTATAACGTTAAATTATACATTTTAATGATAGGATTATATAATAAGAGGATATAACCTTTAACATTAAGGTTTTTTTGTTAATCTAACTTTATTTTAAAAGGGTGATTTATATGGATAGTGTAGATAAAGATATACTAATGCATTTGCAGGGAGATGCACGATTGTCAATGACTTCTATTGGTAAACTTATAGGCTTATCTCAACCGGCGGTAACTGAAAGAGTAAAAAGATTAGAAGAAAAAGGAATCATCTCAAATTACAGGACTGTTGTATCAAATGATAAAATCGGTAAGCCAACAGTAGCTTTTATTTTATTTCGAACCACACAATGTCTTAATTTTGTTGATTATTGTGAAAATACACAACAAGTGGTAGAGTGTCACCGTATAAGTGGGGAATATAACTACTTAATTAAAGTAGTAGTTGAATCTACAAAAGAACTTGAACTATTTGAAAATGAAAGTATGAAATATGGTAACTCCACTACACTAATTTCTCTTTCCTCACCTATTGATTTTAAACCGTTGCTTCCCTCGGCCATGATGCTAAAAGAATAAAATATTATGTATGTATTAAATTAGTAAGGAAGATTAATCTCTGCTAAATAAACGAGTGCTTTTTATAATCATCAAGAAAAGGGCGCACTATTGTTTAAGATTAAAGGTAGAAAATGATTAAACTTTTTTATAAAAATCTCATATGTAACTAAAAAGAGTACCTCCATTTTGATTAAACTTTTTTCAAAATGGAGTTTTTGTATTCGCTGTTAAATAAAGGTTTGTAAATCTACTTTTATCAAACTTTATTCCAAGGCAACAGTAAAGACTGAAATGTTTCAATTGTTTTAGATCGGACTTCTTGTAATGTATTTATATAGTAGTCTATAGAGTTTCCTTTTATTTTTTGACGCCCAAGATTGCCTAATTCAACTCCAGGTAACCAATGTTCTAGTTCAGTGTCTGTTGGTTCGCGGTCTTTAAAGGTATGAATTTGGTAGTAAATTTCAATAGCGACCATATGGTACAATAACATGCCAATTGAATTCGCCTCGTCATCGTATAAATAATCAAGTTCCTCAATTGTTAAACCTTCTACCGCTTGTATTGTTGTAAATCGAGCGTAATTCATCATGGAAACAATCTTTGAAAATTCTATGTTTAAGCCATCTATCTTATCAATTACAAAATTCAAGTAAAACGCCCCCCTCATTAAACGATTGCTTCAGAGAAGAAATTCTCTATGAAGAGAAAATTTCCTATTAAGGAGAGGGGGAGTATGTAGGATGTTATGAAATAATAATGAGTTCTCTATTCGCTTTTGTGATGACTTCATGACCGTCTTTTGTAATGATAATATCATCCTCAATTCTACAACCACCCCAGTTAGGAATATAAATACCAGGTTCAACTGTAACAATCATACCTTCTTGTAGAGTAGCTGTGCTTTCTTGAGATAGTCGAAGAGGTTCATGTATTTCTAAGCCAAGACCGTGTCCTGTAGAGTGTCCAAAATATTGACCATAACCATGTTCTGTAATGTAGTTTCTTGTAATGTCATCGATGCTTTTCGCAGTTTCCCCAGGTTTAATCGCTTCAGTTCCTCGTTTTAATGCCTCTAAAACAATATTATATATTTTTTTAAATTCTTTTGATGGTTCTCCAATTGCAACAGTACGTGTGAGATCAGAACAATATCCATTGTAAAGTGCGCCGAAATCTAATGTAACGATATCCCCTTGCTCAATCATTTTATTTGTCGCAACGCCGTGAGGAAGAGAAGAGCGTACACCAGAAGCTACAATAATTTGAAATGATGATGATGTAGCCCCTTTTTTTCGCATGAAAAACTCTAATTCATCGCGGACATCAGTTTCGCAGATTCCTGGTTTTAGAAACTGTAGTATATGGTGGAATGCTTCGTCAGCAATATTAGCTGCAATTTTTATTGTTTCTATTTCGGACTCATCTTTTATAGTGCGAATGTTTTCGATAATTTCACAAACGGGTATCATTTCAGCCTTTACATATTTTTGTAATTTCTTATATTGTTGCAAAGTCATGTTGTTTTCTTCGAGTCCTAATTTTTTTATGTTTAATCTAACTACTTGATTAGCAATTTCTTGCTCTATATTCCCTTTGTGCATAACGATTTCAGCTTCTTTTATTTCATTTTTTGCTTGATCTACATAGCGGAAATCGGTAATAAAGACAGCTTTAGTACCAGAGATTAAGGTAACTCCAGCGCTACCTGTAAAGCCAGTTGTATACTGGCGGTTTTCTTTTTTTGTAATAAGCAATCCGTCAATCTCATATTTTTGTAATTGTTTTTGAATGTTGTTAATTCTTAAAGTCACGCTAATTCCTCCTTTTCATATCATTGAATAAAGCAAAGAGTGTGCCAATATTTTATAAAAATAAAAAGAAGTCTAAAGGATAGGAATGAGTATAGAGAATCAGTGTGTATATTTTAAAAGAACAATATTCCTCTATAAAAGGAATGAGATTGTAGTTTATGAACTGTCAAGGAATATAGACAAATGTAAGATGTTCATGTCTATATTTTTTGACATAAATATGTATAGTGTAAAACTTGTTTCGAATAGAAAGTTAAATCCCTTAATATTTATATAGCAGGAAATAGCATATAAATATTAAGAGCTTAATGGGAAATTAATGAAATAGCTGAGGGAGATTAACAGATGAAAAAAATTAAGTAAGGTAATGCCATTGTGTTTAGTGGCGAGCATACTCGTAATGGCAGGATGTGAAAGTAAAGCCAATGCAGATTCAAAACTACAAGTGGCTGAAGCTCCAGAAGAGAAATATAAGATGACAAAAGAATGATGTTATGAATTAGTCAATTTATATATGAATTGACAAGGATAGAGTGTAATAAAAAGGCATTGCTTTCATGCAATGCCTTTTTATTATGGTTTATTAAGCTTTTAATTTCATTACTGTATCAGCATCTGGTGTTACATATAATGTTTGTTGATTGTCATATGTAACAAAACCAAGTTTTGCACCACTCGGTTTTTTCACATGACGAATCTTTGTGAAATCTACAGGGACAGAACTAGAATCTTTCGCTTTGCTATAATAAGCAGCAATTTTAGCAGCCTCTAGTAGAGTTTCTTCAGTAGGTTCAAGAGAACGAATGACAACATGAGATCCAGGTATGTCTTTCGTGTGTAACCAAATTTCATCACGACGGGAAAATTTCGTTGTTAAATAGTCATTTTGTTTATTGTTTTTCCCAACAAAAATTTCTGTTCCATCGCTAGCGATATATTTATCTAATACTGGTTTCGACGGTTTTTTCTTTGCGTTTTTTGTTTTGCGATTACGGATATAACCTTCTTCAGCTAATTCTTCACGAATCTCCTCAATATCTTTTGAAGAAGCAGCTTCCATTTGTTGAAGTAAGCTATCAAAATACAGGATTTCTGCATTTGTTTTTTCAATTTGCTCTTCTACAATAGCAACAGAATTTTTCGCTTTTTGATATTTTTGGAAGTAACGCTGTGCATTTTCAGACGGTGTTTTTAAAGGATCCAATGTAATTTTTACAGTTCCGCTTTTCTCATCGTAGTAGTTAATAACTTCAATGTCCTTATCACCTTTTTTTAATGCATACATATTGGCTGTAAGAAGTTCGCCAAATAATTGATATTTATCTGCTTTTCCAGCATTTTGTAATGTTTTTTCGAGTTTAATTAATTTCTTTTCGTTCTTTGCTTTTTCATTTTGCATAAACCGCTCTAAATCGTGGGCTTGTTGTTTTACACGATCGCGTTCTGCTTTGCCGAAGAAGAACCGATCTAACAATTCGCTAACAGATGAAAAGGTTTTTTCATCTCCTTGTAAGTGAGAAAGAGGGAATAGGTAAAAGAACTCTTTTCCATCCGCGGTTATCATTGCTGGTGTATATTGATGCGTTTGCAATGGTTTTTGCAAGGTGAAGAAGGATTCAGATAATGCTTTTTCATTCACCATACCTGCTTTTTTTACAACTTCTTTTGCAAATAGTGGGGAAATTCCCATGAATGCTCCTACAAGTTGTTTGTCCATGTTTCCAGATAAAAAGTCTAGCGGTCTAATAAATTCATCGGCTGTTTCGATACGAAGCGGGTTCATTTTATGTTGCGCTGGTGGTGCAACGTATTCAGCTCCAGCGTATACAGTACGATGGCGGTTTACCGCTAAAGAAACGTGTTTTAAGCTATCTAAAATAACGTTTGTTTTTGCATCTACTAAGATGATGTTACTATGACGCCCCATTATTTCAATTACTAATGTTTTTAATGATTCATCACCGATTTCATTACGACTCCGAACTGTAATCTGGATGATACGTTCTAAATCGATTTGTTCAATTTTTTCAATAAATCCACCTTCTAAATGTTTGCGAAGAAGCATACAAAACATTGGCGGTAGTGCTGGGGAATCGTAACTTTGATTCGTTAAGTGCATACGCGCATATGTAGGATGCGCTGAAAGAATTAGTTTTTGATTTTTTCCGTTTGCTCGAATATGTAATAAAATCTCATATTTTGAAGGTTGATATATTTTTGAAATTCTTCCGGTTTGAAGAGAATTTGCAATTTCATGTGTAATCGCTCTTGTAAATAATCCATCGAATGCCATTATAAACACTCCTTTCTAACTAAATGTTAATTATAGCATTTTTTTGGACGAGGCTGAATAAGCTTTCATTAGAGTATGTCTGGAATCAGGAGGTCGATAGCGGGATGAACTGGTATGAAATGCGAGCACATGAAGTGGAGGAAAGAACGAATACGAATGTGAAGGTGGGTCTTACAGAGAAAGAGGCAGAAGGACGATTAAAAAAATTTGGTGCAAATGAATTACAAGAGGCAAAGCGGCCTTCTGCACTTTTAGTGTTTTTAGCGCAGTTTAAAGATTTTATGGTTCTTGTCTTATTTGGTGCAACAATTATTTCAGCCTTTTTAGGAGAATATATTGATTCAATTGCGATTATCGCAATCGTTATTATTAACGGTATTCTCGGCTTTTTTCAAGAAAGGAAGGCGGAAAAATCGCTGGAGGCTTTAAAGGAATTAGCCGCCCCGCAGGTTATTGTTTTACGAAATGGAAAATGGGTGAAAGCACCGTCTAAAGCGCTCGTTTTAGGGGATATTATTAAATTCTCTAGCGGTGACCGTATCGGTGCAGATGTTCGCCTCGTTGAATCATCAAGTTTATATATTGAGGAATCCGCCCTTACAGGAGAGTCAGTACCTGTTCAAAAAAAGGTAGAGGCATTACAAGGTCAAGGGGTTTCAATAGGTGATCAAAAAAATATGGCATTTATGGGGACGATGATAACGAGAGGATCTGGCACAGGGGTAGTGGTAGCGACAGGAATGAATACAGCTATGGGGCAAATCGCAAATATGTTACAAAATGCAGAGCAAATGGAAACTCCATTACAACGAAGATTAGAACAACTGGGGAAAATTTTAATTATCGTTGCGCTTATTTTAACAGCGCTTGTTGTGTTAGCAGGTGTATATCAAGGAAATGAAGTATATCATATGTTTTTAGCGGGTGTTTCGCTTGCTGTTGCAGCAATTCCAGAAGGCTTACCAGCCATCGTTACGGTTGCACTATCGCTTGGTGTACAGCGCATGATTAAAAAGAGAGCAATTGTGCGAAAATTGCCAGCTGTAGAAACATTAGGTTGTGCCTCTGTTATTTGTTCAGATAAAACAGGAACAATGACGCAAAACAAAATGATGGTAACACATATGTGGTCAGGCGGAGAAATATGGAAAGTGACAGGTCAAGGATATGAGCCGACGGGATCTTTTATGAAAGGTGAAAAGACGATTGATCCAGCTAAGACAAAATCGCTGTATCAATTACTTACATTTGGATGCCTATGTAATAATGCGAACATTATCCAAAAGAAAAAGGCGTATGTACTAGATGGAGATCCGACAGAGGGAGCCCTCGTTGCTGCTGCAATGAAGGCGGGAATATCACGTGAAGCGCTAAAAGGGAAATTTGAAATCATTCATGAATTTCCTTTTGATTCAACAAGAAAAATGATGAGTGTTATTGTTCGTGATCGTGAAGGGAAAAAGTTTGTTATTACAAAAGGAGCACCAGATGTTCTTTTGCAAATGAGTCAAACAATTTTATGGGGAAATAAACAGCAGCCTTTAAGTGAACTGTACCGAAAAGAAGTGCAGGCAGCGATTCATAGTTTAGGAAGTCAAGCTCTTAGGACAATTGCTGTTGCCTTTAAACCATTAAAAGCTACGGATTCGATTGAACATGAAAGAGAAGTAGAAAAAGACTTTATGCTTGTTGGAATACAAGGGATGATAGATCCACCAAGACCAGAAGTTAAGCAGGCAGTGAAAGAGTGTAAGGAAGCTGGTATTAGAACAGTAATGATTACAGGGGATCATAAAGTGACAGCGATGGCAATCGCGGAACAGTTAGGGATTTTACCACCAAACGGGCGAGTTGTTGAAGGGATAGAACTTGCGAATATGGATGTAAAGGCATTAGAAGCTATTGTAGAAGATACGTATGTATTCACTCGAGTATCTCCTGAACATAAATTGAAAATTGTTAAGGCGCTGCAAAATAAAGGACATATAGTAGCTATGACGGGTGATGGAGTGAATGATGCTCCTGCTATTAAAACAGCCGATATTGGAATTGCGATGGGGATTACAGGAACAGATGTAGCAAAAGAAGCTTCTTCTCTTGTATTGTTAGATGATAATTTTGCCACGATTAAGTCGGCTATTAAAGAAGGTAGAAATATATACGAAAATATACGGAAATTTATTCGTTACTTGCTAGCGTCCAATGTTGGTGAGATTTTAGTTATGTTATTTGCGATGATACTTGCGCTGCCTTTGCCGATGGTTCCGATTCAAATTTTATGGGTGAATTTAGTCACGGATGGACTACCGGCGATGGCATTAGGTTTGGATGCAGCTGAAGGGGATGTAATGAGGAGAAATCCACGTCATCCGAAAGAAGGCGTATTTGCTAGAGGACTTGCATGGAAAATTGTAAGCCGAGGTTTTTTAATCGGAGCAGTGACGCTGGTAGCATTTATTATTGCATTTAATCAGCATCCAAATGAACTGAAATATGCACAAACAGTTGCATTTGCAACATTAGTATTGGCACAGCTTATCCATGTATTTGATTGTCGCAGTGAGCATTCTGTATTCCATCGTAATCCATTTGGAAATATGTATTTAGTTGGAGCTGTTATCATTTCCTTGTTATTAATGTTTGTGGTCATTTATTATCCACCTTTACAACCGATTTTTAGCACAATGCCGATACAAGCAAGAGATTGGTTATTAATTGTAGGTTTATCATCTATTCCTACGTTCTTGTTAGTAGGGTCTTTATTGACAGGGAAAAAAGAGAAAAAGAAAAAGCCTATCTTATATAAGAAGGGATTAAACTTGAAATAGTCAATGATATGAAAATGTGATATAATTTACAGAAGGTAGTAGAGTTGCATCTCTATTACCTTTTTCATTGAGTTATTTCATGGCTTGGATGTGATAAAAATGATTTCTAGTATGACAGGATTTGGAAGGTCGAAAGTGGAAAATGGTACTTTTCAAATTACAGTAGAAATGAAGTCAGTGAACCATCGTTTCTTAGAGATGAGCATTCGACTTCCGAAACAAATGATGGCGTTTGAAGACAAAATTCGTAAGATTATTGCAGAACAAGTTCGCCGTGGGCGGATTGAAGTGTCCATTAGTATAACGGGTGAAGGGCTTGTTGAAAGAAAGTTAAGTGTGAATTGGGCGCTTCTTGAACAGTACAAATCCATTATGGAAGATATAAAAACAAAATTTCAATTACAAGATTCTATTACACTTCAACAATTAATGGGAATGCCAGAAGTAACGGCAGTTGAAGAAACGGAAAATGTAAATGAACAATTTGAAGAAAGTTTATATGATGCTGTTCGCCAAGCTGCTTATATGTTAAAAACGATGAGAGATGGCGAAGGGGAACGATTACATAAAGATATAGCGTATCGTTTGCAAGAGATTCATGATTGTGTAAATGCAGTTATCCCGCACGCACCAATTGTGGTTCAAAAATATCGTGAACGATTAGAAAATCGCTTGAAAGAATTACATAATCAAGATTTAGACGAACAAAGACTGTTAACAGAAGTAGCGATGTTTGCAGAACGTGCAGATATTCATGAGGAGTTAGTTCGTTTGCAAAGTCATTTAGATCAATTTCGTGAAGCGTTGCAGATTGAAGAGCCTGTTGGAAGAAAAATGGACTTCATCGTGCAAGAGATGCATCGTGAGATTAATACGATTGGTTCAAAGGCAAATGACTTAACAATTTCAAAATATGTCGTAGAAATGAAAAATAACCTTGAAAAAATTCGTGAACAGGTACAAAATATTGAGTAGCTGTCAAAAAAATATATAAAGTTATACGTGGTGGAGAAATCGGATAGACTTACTAGGAGGCGCAAACTATGGCCATGCGGTTTTTAAATATTGGATACGGAAACATTGTATCTGCTCATCGAATTATTGCTATTGTAAGTCCGGAGTCAGCTCCTATTAAACGAACAGTACAAGAAGCACGTGAACACAATGCGTTACTTGATGCTACGTATGGGAGAAAAACAAGGGCGGTTATTGTTATGGATGATGGGCATGTTGTGTTAAGTCCAATTCAACCAGAGACGATTGCACATCGTTTGAATAATAAAGAAGATTTAAGTGAGGAAGGGTAGGTTTTACATATTTATGAGAAGTAGAAGAGGGTTGCTCATCGTTCTTTCAGGACCTTCTGGCGTTGGAAAAGGGACAGTTCGAAAAGAGCTGTTTAGCCAAGAGGACACACAATTTCAATACTCAATTTCAGTAACGACACGTAAACCACGTGAAGGTGAAGTGGACGGTGTAGATTATTTCTTTAAAGAGAGAGAAGAATTTGAAGAAATGATCCGAGATGAAAAGTTACTTGAGTGGGCAGAGTTCGTTGGTAATTACTACGGAACACCGGTTGATTATGTTGAAAAGACGTTACAAGAAGGGAAAGATGTGTTCTTAGAAATTGAAGTGCAAGGAGCAATTCAAGTTAAGAAAGCCTTCCCAGAAGGTGTATTCATTTTCTTAGCTCCTCCGAGTCTGTCAGAACTAAAGAACCGAATTGTCGGTCGTGGTACAGAGACTGAAGAAGTTATTGAAAATCGTTTAACTGTGGCAAAAGAAGAAATCGAAATGATGGACGCTTATGACTATGTTGTAGAAAACGATCAAGTTGAATTAGCTTGCGAACGTATTAAAGCAATTGTGGTCGGTGAACATTGCCGCCGCGAAAGAGTAGCAAAATATTATAAAGAAATGACGGAGGGTATATAATATGTTAAATCCATCAATTGACTCATTATTAACAAAAATCGATTCTAAATATACGTTAGTAACAGTAGCGGCAAAGCGTGCGCGTGAAATGCAACTTGCTGACAACTGTGTTATTGGAAAGCCTGTTTCTCACAAATGTGTAGGTAAAGCATTAGAAGAAATCGATGCAGAAGCATTAAGCTACGTACCAAGCGAAGAAAAAATAACTGATTAAGACATTCTTTTCGACAAATAAAAACATAGACTTTATAATTTTCTATGTAACGGTAACAACCTATTTACAAGTAGGTTGTTATTTTTTTACGATAGAGCTGAAAAATTCCATTTCAGCAGAATAAGTTTGAAAAAGAAAGAGGACGAGTCATATGCTAAAAGGGAAAAAGATACTTCTATGTGTAACAGGAGGCATTGCAGTTTTTAAGGTGGCTGCGTTAACAAGTAAATTGACACAAGCGGGAGCACTTGTAAAAGTAATGATGAGTGAATCAGCAATGAAGTTTGTTACACCTCTTACGTTCCAAGCGCTTTCTCGCCACGATGTGTATACGGATACGTTTGATGAAAAAGATTCAGCAGTTATCGCTCATATCGATTTAGCTGATTGGGCAGATGTTGTGCTTGTTGCACCTGCTACAGCAAATTGTATTGGAAAGTTAGCGAATGGTATTGCGGATGATATGATAACGACTACTTTGCTAGCTACTACAGCCCCAGTTTGGATTGCACCTGCTATGAATGTGCATATGTATGAAAATAAAATTGTCCAGAAAAATATGATGATGTTAAAAACATTAGGATATACATTTATTGAGCCTGGAGAAGGCTTTTTAGCATGTGGTTATGTGGCGAAGGGAAGACTGGAAGAACCTGAAACAATTATTGCGCGGTTAGAGGAAGCTTTCTTGGAACAAAAACCATTACAAGGAAAGAGAATATTAATAACAGCTGGACCGACACGTGAAAAAATTGATCCAGTTCGTTTTATGACAAATTTCTCTTCTGGAAAAATGGGATATGCTATTGCAGAAGTGGCAGCAAACTTAGGAGCTGATGTCATACTTATTTCAGGCCCGACAGCATTAATACCGCCATTACATGTAACAACTGTGCAAGTGGAATCTGCACAAGATATGTTAGAAGCTGTCCTTCAAAATTACCCGAATGTAGATGTTGTCATCAAAACAGCTGCAGTTGCAGATTATCGTCCAAAATATGTTCATGATAATAAAATGAAAAAGAAAAACGACGATGCTGTTATTGAATTAGAAAGAACAGTTGATATTTTAAAAACGTTAGGTGAGAAGAGAGAGGGTCAGCTGCTCATCGGTTTCGCGGCAGAAACGACCAATGTGGAAGAATACGCAACGAGAAAGTTGCATGAGAAAAATGCAAATATGATTGTTGCGAATGATGTGAAAGCGCAAGGAGCAGGATTTGGTACGGATACGAATATTGTAACAATGTATAGAAAAGATGGAGAAATTATTGAGTTACCACTTTTAACGAAGAAAGAAGTAGCTCGTGAAATATTGAAGCAAATTGAAATGATGTTAGAAGCTGATCGTTTATGAAGTTTGCCAGTGTAATTGTTGATGTACCTGCCCGTCAAACGGATCGACCGTTTGATTATATTATTCCTGAAAAATGGGAAGATATAGTGCAAACAGGTATGCGTGTAGTAGTCCCGTTTGGCCCAAGGAAATTGCAGGGTTTTATTATTGAAATCAAGGAATCGGTTAGCGTAGAAAGTAAGAAATTAAAGGCATTGCATGAAATACTAGATGTCACTCCAGTTTTAAATGAGGAGTTATTAAAACTTGGTTTTTGGCTCACGGATGAAACGTTATGTTATATGATTTCAGCTTTTCAAGTTATGCTTCCTACTGCGATAAAAGCAACTTATAAAAAGCGTCTACAACTTCATAAGCAAGAAGAAGTAGCGCTGGAAATTCTTCACTTATTTCAAGATAAAGATGCGATAGATTGGGAAGAACTTGCTACACAGCCACACTTATACCGTACGGTTCAAAAAGAAATTGCAAACGGTACGATTGAAGTAGTCTATCAAGTGAAAGATAAAGTACAAAAAAAGAAACAAAGAGTAGTTCAACCAGAATTGCCAGAAGCGGAATTAGAAGCTGTGGCATTTCATTTAAAGAGTAAAAAACAGCAAGATGTACTATATTATTTTGCGGAGAACTATAAGAGTGTGCCGTTAAAAACATTAACAGAAGAATTACAAATGACAGATGCACCAATAAAGTCGCTTGTTAAAAAAGGTTTGCTTTCAGAAAAGTATGTGGAAGTATATCGTAATCCGTATGACGATGACAATTTTGAGCAGACGAAGCCTTTCCCTCTTACGGAAGAACAAAATCAAGTGATTACACCAATTCTGTCATCTATTACGAATGAAACTTATAATCCATTTTTACTATATGGTGTTACCGGAAGTGGTAAAACAGAAGTGTATTTACAATCTATAGGGGCAGTGTTAAAGAAAGGAAAGGAAGCAATTGTACTTGTACCTGAAATTGCTTTAACTCCTCAAATGGTAGATCGTTTTAAAGGGCGATTTGGTTCACAAGTAGCGGTTCTTCATAGTGCGCTTTCTGTTGGGGAAAAATATGATGAATGGCGAAAAATTTTGAGAAAAGAAGTAAAAGTCGTAGTTGGTGCACGTTCGGCTATTTTTGCTCCTTTTGAAAATTTAGGAATTATCATTATTGATGAGGAGCATGAAGCGAGCTATAAGCAAGAAGATAATCCAAGATACCATGCTAGAGACGTGGCGATTTGGAGGGGGCAATATCATAAGTGTCCAATCGTTCTTGGAAGCGCAACACCGACGCTTGAATCGTTTGCTAGAGCAAAAAAAGGTGTTTATGAGCTATTAACGATGGAAAAAAGAATGAATGCACAAGCGTTGCCGACGGTAGAAATTGTAGATATGCGTGAGGAGCTTCGTGATGGAAATCGCTCCATGTTTTCGAAGGCGCTTCATGAGAAAATAGCCGATCGATTAGAGAAGAAAGAACAAATGGTTCTCTTTTTAAATAGAAGAGGTCATTCTACATTTGTAATGTGCCGTGATTGTGGGTATGTCGTACAATGTCCACATTGTGATATATCGTTGACATATCATAAAATGAATCATCGTTTAAAATGTCATTATTGTAGCCATGAGGAAAATATGCCAACTGCTTGTCCAGTTTGTAGTAGTACGTATATTAGGTTCTTTGGTACAGGAACACAAAAGGTAGAAGAAGAAATTACAAAACTATTCCCAGAGGCGCGAGTCATTCGAATGGACGTGGATACGACGAGTCGTAAAGGGATGCATGAAAAGTTATTAAAAGCATTTGGTGAAGAGAAAGCAGACATATTACTTGGTACACAAATGATTGCGAAGGGCCTTGATTTCCCGAAAGTGACGCTTGTCGGTGTGTTAACAGCTGACACAATGCTTCATTTACCGGATTTTCGTGCAAGCGAAAAAACCTACCAATTATTGACGCAAGTAAGCGGGCGTGCGGGACGACATGATCTGCCAGGAGAAGTTGTGATTCAAACGTATACGCCAGAACACTACAGTGTGGAATTAGCGAAGGATCAGCAGTATGATATATTTTTTGAACAAGAAATGCAAATGAGGCGAATGAGGCAATACCCACCGTATTACTATGTTGCACTTGTAACCGTATCGCATCCAGAATTATTAAAAGCTGTACAAGTAACGGAAAAAATTGTCGGTTATTTACGAACGCATTGTTCAAGGCAAACAATGGTGTTAGGGCCGGTTGCTTCAGCAATTCCAAGGATTAAAGATAGATATCGTTACCAATGCATGATAAAATACAAACGGGAACCAAACTTAAAGAACGTGCTCAAAATGGTAAATGAACATTATCAAGCAGAAATGCAAAAAGAGCTACAAATCTCAATTGATTTTAATCCAACAATGTTAATGTAGCGGAGGGAAATATGGCAGTTTTAGAAATTGTAAAGCATCCAAACGAAGTGTTAGAAACCCCATGTGAACGGGTAATTAACTTTGATAAAAAGTTAGTAAATTTGTTGAAAGATATGCATGAAACAATG
This sequence comes from Bacillus clarus, assembly GCF_000746925.1. GTDB lineage: Bacteria > Bacillota > Bacilli > Bacillales > Bacillaceae_G > Bacillus_A > Bacillus_A clarus. Next base: position 818,405 of record NZ_JMQC01000008.1, on the reverse strand, counting down.
TTAGTTGCAGATGGTGTCGGTCTAGCTGCACCACAAGTCGGTGTAAGCTTACAAGTAGCTGTGGTTGATATCGGTGACGATACGGGGAAAATCGAATTAATTAACCCAATTATTTTAGAAAAACGTGGTGAACAAGTAGGTCCCGAAGGCTGCTTAAGCTTCCCGGGACTTTATGGTGAAGTGGAACGTGCAGATTATATTAAAGTACGTGCGCAAAATCGTCGTGGGAAAATATTCTTATTAGAAGCAGAAGACTTTTTAGCACGCGCAATTCAACATGAAATCGATCATTTACACGGTGTGTTATTTACATCTAAAGTGACGAGATATTATGAGGAAAATGAATTAGAAGAGATGTAAAAGGAGCGGTTTTTGAATGGTGAAAGTAGTATTTATGGGAACACCGGACTTTTCTGTACCGGTGCTTCGTCGTCTTATTGAGGATGGATATGATGTAATTGGTGTTGTAACGCAGCCAGATCGTCCAGTAGGCAGAAAAAAGGTTATGACGCCAACGCCTGTTAAAGTAGAGGCAGAAAAACATGGTATTCCAGTGTTACAACCGTTAAAAATTCGTGAAAAAGACGAATATGAAAAAGTATTAGCGTTAGAGCCAGATTTAATTGTAACAGCTGCATTTGGACAAATTGTACCGAATGAAATTTTAGAAGCACCAAAGTATGGATGTATTAATGTCCACGCTTCATTACTTCCAGAACTTCGCGGTGGTGCACCAATTCATTATGCGATTATGGAAGGAAAAGAAAAAACAGGCATTACAATTATGTATATGGTAGAAAAATTAGATGCTGGTGATATTTTAACGCAAGTAGAAGTGGAAATCGAGGAACGTGAAACGACGGGTTCACTATTTGATAAGTTAAGTGAAGCAGGAGCGCATCTTTTATCTAAAACAGTTCCTTTATTAATTCAAGGGAAATTAGAACCAATCAAACAAAATGAAGATGAAGTGACGTTTGCATATAATATAAAACGTGAGCAAGAGAAAATCGATTGGACAAAAACAGGTGAGGAAGTATACAATCACATTCGCGGATTAAATCCATGGCCAGTTGCTTATACAACTTTAGCGGGTCAAGTTGTTAAAGTATGGTGGGGAGAAAAGGTTCCAGTGGCGAAGCAAGCTGAGCCTGGTACAATTGTAGCACTTGAAGAAGATGGATTTGTTGTGGCTACAGGAAATGAAATAGGCGTTAAAATTACTGAATTGCAACCATCTGGTAAAAAACGCATGAGTTGTTCACAGTTTTTACGTGGAACAAAGCCTGAAATTGGTACGAAGTTAGGAGAAGACGCATGAGACAAAATGTTCGTGAGTTAGCTCTCGATGGTTTAATTCAAGTAGAGAAAAGTGGCGCTTATAGCAACTTACTTTTAAATAATTTAATTGAAAAAAGTACAATTGATAGAAAAGATATCGGCTTATTAACTGAAATTGTGTACGGAACGATTCAACGTCGTGATACACTTGATTATTATTTACAACCATTTTTAAGAAAAAAGGTTGAGGCATGGGTGAAAGTTTTACTTCGCCTATCTTTATATCAAATGCTATATTTGGATCGTGTTCCAGAAAGAGCCGCAATTCATGAAGCTGTTGAAATCGCAAAGCGTCGTGGTCATAAAGGGATTGCTGGTATGGTAAACGGCGTATTGCGTTCCATACAACGAGAAGGTATACCTTCTTTAGAAGAAATAGAAAATCCAGTAGAGCGTCTTGCGATTGCGACGAGTCACCCTGAGTGGCTTGTACAAGAGTGGGTGGCAGCGTATGGTTTAGAAACAGCACAAAAAATATGTGAAGTAAATATGATGCCACCAGTACCAACAGCGCGTGTAAATGTGGATAAAGTAACGGTAGAAGAAGCAATTGCGTTATTGGCAAATGAGGGTATAGAAGCGAAACGTGGCGATTTGTCAGATGATGCAATTCAAATTGAAAGAGGGAATGTAGCGCATACAGAAGCGTTTAAAAAAGGATTTCTTTCTATTCAAGATGAAAGCTCTATGCTTGTTGCACGTGCTTTAGAGCCGCATGAGGGAGATACAGTTCTTGATAGTTGTGCTGCTCCTGGCGGAAAAACAATGCACATCGCAGAGCGATTAAAGGGAACTGGTAAGGTAATGTCCCTTGATTTACATGCACATAAAGTGCGCTTAATTAGACAACAAGCGAATCGACTAGGTCTAGAAAATGTTGAAACAATGGCATTAGATGCTAGAAAAGTGCAAGAGCATTTCGCAAATGAAACGTTTGACAAAATATTAGTAGATGCACCATGTTCGGGCTTTGGTGTAATTAGACGTAAACCTGATATTAAGTTAGGTAAAGATAAGGGCGATAGTGAACGATTATCAACAATTCAACTTGCGATACTAGAAAAAATAGCACCATTATTAAAACAAGGTGGTCGCCTTGTTTATAGTACGTGCACAATTGAGAAAATAGAAAATGAACAAGTAATAGAGAAATTTTTACAAGAGCATCCTGAATTTGAGTGGGATACTACGATAAAAGAGCGTATGCCAGAAAAATTAAGTTCGTATATTGATGAAGGTCAAGTACAAATTTTACCGCATTATTTTGCGACGGATGGCTTTTATATTGCTTGTTTAAGAAAGAAGGTGTAGCATCATGGAAACGACTGTAAAAAAACAAAAGAAAAATGTAGAAACGAAAAAACCATCAATTTACTCTTTACAACTTCATGAAATGCAAGATTGGTTAAAGGAACAGGGAGAACCTAAATTCCGTGCTGGACAAATTTTTGATTGGTTGTATAAGAAACGTGTAAAAAATTATGAGGATATGTCAAACCTTTCTAAAGGATTGCGTGATAAATTGTCGAATTCCTTTGATATTACTACTTTAAATACATTAGTAAAACAAACGTCTTCAGATGGAACAATTAAATTCTTATTCCAGTTATATGATGGATACTCTATTGAAACGGTATTAATGCGACATGAATATGGAAACTCCATTTGTGTAACAACACAGGTTGGGTGTCGTATTGGCTGTACGTTCTGTGCTTCTACACTTGGTGGGCTAAAACGAAACCTAGAAGCCGGAGAGATTGTAGCGCAAGTAGTAGAAGTGCAACGTGCGCTTGATGAAACAGAAGAACGTGTAAGCTCTCTTGTTGTTATGGGAATCGGAGAACCATTTGATAACTACGATAATTTAATGGGATTTTTACGCATCATTAACCATGAAAAAGGACTTCATATTGGTGCGAGACATATGACGGTTTCGACGAGTGGAATTATCCCGAAAATTTATAAGTTCGCTGAAGAAGATTTACAAATTAATTTTGCGATTTCATTGCATGCTCCAAATTCAGAGTTACGTTCAAAATTAATGCCGATTAACCGTGCTTATAAGCTACCTGATTTAATGGAAGCTATTAAATACTATGTAAATAGAACAGGGCGTCGTATTACATTTGAATATGGATTATTTGGAGGAGAAAACGACCAAGTTGAGCACGCAGAAGAACTTGCTACGCTCTTAAAAGGTGTAAAATGTCATGTAAACTTAATTCCGGTAAACTATGTTCCAGAACGTGATTACGTACGAACGCCACGTGAGCAAATTTTCTTATTTGAAAAGACGCTTAAAGATCGTGGAGTGAATGTAACAATTCGCCGTGAACAAGGTCATGATATTGATGCTGCCTGCGGTCAGTTGCGTGCGAAGGAGCGCAAAGAAGAGACGAGGTGACGAGATGAAAGCCGTGTTTCTATCAGATAAAGGAAAAGTTCGTCAACATAATGAAGATAGTGCAGGAGTTTTTCACAATTTAGATGGAAATATTTTAGCGGTAGTAGCAGATGGAATGGGAGGTCATCGAGCTGGCGATGTAGCTAGCTCGATGGCCATTCAATTATTCCATGACTATTGGAAGCAAACGCATAATATGAATGAGCCTAAAAAGGTAGAAAAGTGGTTACATACTAACGTTGGAATTATTAATGAGCGCATATATGCTTACTCCAAGCAACATGTAGAATGCAATGGCATGGGAACGACGGTTATCGTAGCGATTTGTACACCAAGTTTTGTAACGATAGGTCATATAGGAGATAGTCGTTGTTATATGGTATCAGAGGGAGAGATATCGCTTGTAACGGAAGATCACTCACTTGTAAATGAACTTGTTAGGCACGGTGAAATTTCGAAAGAAGATGCAGAATATCACCCGAAAAAGAATGTGCTGTTAAGAGCATTAGGAACAGAAGAAAAAGTCGGACTAGATGTTAAAACATTGGTGCTCGAAGAAGACGATCAATTACTTCTTTGCTCTGATGGATTGTCTAACAAAGTTTCTATTACTGATATGCAACAAATTTTACAATTAAATGAACAGCTCGAGGCGAAGGGAGAGCGTCTCATTCAATTAGCAAATGATCGTGGTGGAGAGGATAATATCACCCTCGTTCTTATTGATTATGCGGATTCGACAAACGAAAGTAGGTGAAGTGCAACGTGCTGATTGGAAAACGCTTAAATGACCGTTATAAACTGCTGAAAATGATTGGCGGTGGAGGAATGGCCAATGTATATTTAGCTCATGATGATATACTCGGCCGAGATGTAGCGGTAAAAATATTAAGACTCGACTATTCAAATAACGAAGAGTTTATTAAACGTTTCCATCGAGAAGCGCAGTCTGTTACAACGTTGTCGCATCCAAATATTGTGAATATGTATGATGTTGGGGAAGAGGATGGTATATATTATCTTGTAATGGAATATGTACCTGGACGAACATTGAAGCAATACATAATTGATCGAGGGATGTTACCGATAGGAGAAGCTCTTGATATAATGGAGCAGTTAACGTCCGCCATGGCACACGCCCATCATTTTGAGATTGTGCATCGAGATATTAAACCGCACAATATTTTGATTCGAGATGATGGAGTGATCAAAGTAACAGATTTTGGAATTGCGACAGCTACAAGTGCAACAACGATTACACATACAAATTCGGTGCTCGGTTCTGTGCATTATTTATCACCAGAACAAGCGCGCGGCGGTATAGCGAATAAACAATCAGATATTTATTCACTTGGGATTGTTATGTTTGAGTTATTAACGGGAAGACAACCGTTTTCTGGTGAATCTGCTGTTGCAATTGCTTTAAAACATTTACAAAATGAAATACCATCTCCAAAAAGATGGAATGAAAATATTCCACAAAGTGTTGAGAATATTATTTTAAAGGCGACTGCGAAAGATCCGTTCCATCGATATCAATCTGCTAATGCAATGAAGAGAGATATTGAAACGGCGTTATATCCAGAACGAATTAATGAACAACCATTTTACATACCAGAAGATATGGAAGCGACGAAAGCGATTCCGATTATTCAACAGGAACAATTGTTTCAAAATGTAAGCGATGAAACAATTGTATTAAATGGTGGTAAAGTGGATGGACAAGTAAAAAAAGCAGAAGTGGAACCAAAAAAGAAGAAAAAACGGAGTAACAAATGGTTGAAAGTTTTAATTACGACATTTTTACTTTTAGCGATTGGTATAACGTTAGCGCTTACTGTCATTCCAGGATTCTTTATCCCGAAAGATGTAAAAATCCCTGATGTGTCTGGTATGAAGTATACGACAGCGGTTAATACATTAGTTGAGAAGGGATTTGAAGTTACTGAGCCTAACATTGTGTATACAGATGATGTTGAAGCGGGAAAAGTAATCAAAACTAACCCAATGGCAGGAAGAGTAGTAAAGGAAAATTCTAAAATTACTATCTATCAATCAGGCGGGAAAAAGAAGAGTAAGATGAGTAATTTAACCGGGAAAGATTTTGATAGTTTGAAGGCTGAATTAGAAGAGAAATATAAGAATGTTACTGTAAACTATATTGAAAATGAGAAGCCAAAAGGTGAAATTGTAGAGCAAATACCGGCAGCAGATCAAATGATTGTAGAAGCAGAACAAGAAGTGAAAGTTTGGGTAAGTAAAGGTCCTTATCAAATTCGCCCTGGTGATTTTTCTGGGTGGACAGAGAATAGCGTGAATAGTTATTTAAATGAAAGAAAGCTCACTCCTAATATAAAAAGGGAATACTCTGATGTAGTGGACAAAGGTCTTGTGATTTCACAATCGCCAAAACCAGGAACACCGTTAAAAGAAGGAGATACAGTAACGATTACTATTTCAGATGGGCCAAAGCCGAAAGTAACAAAAATAGTAAAAGTTGATAATATTTCTATTCCATATGAAGCACCTGTAATAGGTGAGAAAAAACCACAAACAATTGAAATCTATAAAGAAGACATGCAACAAAAAATGGATAAACCAATTGAAACTCGAACAATTACAGAGTCAGCTACTATATCTTTAGAATTTGTGATTCAAGAAGGAACAAAAGGACATTATAAAATTGTTCGGGATGGAATGACAATTATTGATAAAGAAGTACCATATCCAGCTCAGTAATAGTGAATTCCATCCTCTTTATATGGAGATGGGCTTCGTTACTCTTGCCTGTTATGCTGTTTACAGAGTGGACGGTATAACAGGCAAGAATTTATGATTCGGGACAGAAAAAGCCATAAAAGTGATGCGAACATAAATAAAGTTTTGAACGTAATGGTAGATTAAATATATAAACCGATTATGTATGAGAGTATGTATTCGATGAGTTTAGGAAATGGCCTGTCTACAAAAAGTTCAGTTTGTTTCATTTATAATGAGTAAGAATTCATTATTTATTACAGCATCACTTTATATAAAATAAAGGAGAATTATATGGCAGAAGGAAAAATTGTAAAAGCTCTAAGTGGGTTTTATTATGTGCAGCATGAAGAAGGGATTACACAATGTCGCGGGCGTGGTGTATTTAGAAAGAATAAAATTACGCCACTTGTAGGAGATCAAGTTGTTTTTCAAGCGGATAATCCGAATGAAGGTTATGTGTTAGAAGTATTTGATCGAAAAAATGAACTTGTTAGGCCTCCTATTGCTAATGTTGATCAAGCTATTCTTGTTTTCTCTGCGGTAGAACCAGATTTTAATCCAGGGCTGTTAGATCGATTTTTAGTATTGATTGAATATCATAACATTAAACCAATTATTTGTATTAGTAAGATGGATTTAGTAGATGAGAAAACACGAGAAAAAGTGGAATCTTATGCAAATGATTATCGTGAAATGGGTTATGATGTGCTGTTTACTTCTATAAATACATCGGAAAGTATTGATATTTTGAAACCATTTTTAGAAGGTTGTGTTTCTGTCGTTGCAGGCCAATCTGGTGTTGGAAAATCTTCAATGTTAAACGTATTACGTCCAGATTTAGAATTGAAAACAAATGATATTTCTTCGCATTTAGGACGTGGAAAGCATACGACAAGACATGTAGAATTAATTGCAGTTGGAAGCGGTCTTGTTGCGGATACACCTGGTTTTAGTTCGCTTGATTTCATAGATATAGAGGTAGAAGATCTTACATATTGTTTTCCGGAGTTGAAAGAAGCGAGCCAATACTGTAAATTTAGAGGGTGTACACATCTTTCTGAACCGAAATGTGCGGTGAAAGCTGCAGTCGAAGAAGGGAAGATTACCGAATATCGCTATAAGAGCTACAAACAATTCGTAGAAGAAATTAGAGAGAGAAAGCCGAGGTATTAGTCATGATTAAAATTGCACCATCGATTTTATCAGCAGATTTTTCGAAATTAGGGGAAGAGATTAAAGATGTAGAAAAAGGTGGAGCTGATTATATTCACGTCGATGTAATGGACGGACATTTCGTACCAAATATTACGATCGGACCATTAATTGTAGAAGCTATCCGTCCAATTACATCATTACCGTTAGACGTACATTTAATGATTGAAAATCCTGATAACTATATCCCGACTTTCGCAAAAGCGGGAGCAGATATTATTACTGTTCATGTAGAAGCTTGTCCACATTTACATCGTACAATTCAGTTAATTAAATCTCATGGTATTAAAGCTGGAGTTGTATTAAATCCGCACACTCCTGTTTCTGTAATTGAACATGTATTAGAAGATATAGATATGGTATTACTTATGACAGTAAACCCTGGATTTGGTGGACAGAAGTTTATTCATTCTGTATTACCGAAAATCAAACAAGTTGCAGAAATGGTGAAAGAGCGAAACCTGCAAGTAGAAATTGAAGTTGATGGTGGTGTAAATGCTGAAACTGCCCGACTTTGTGTGGAAGCAGGAGCAAATGTTCTTGTGGCAGGATCAGCAGTATACAATCAAAAAGACCGCGGTGAAGCAATTCGTGTAATTCGCGGATAAAGAATAAGCAAATTTATATTCTAATTGATTTATTTCGTACCTGTTAGAACGGAAAGCGACAAAAAGGCAATCTACCGACTGGCAGATTGCCTTTTTCAATAGAAGGGAAAGAGAAGATGATTATTCATATTTTAGCTGGAGGACCTGCTGAATATTGTGCTGATTTCTCTCGATATGAAAATGAAGACGTAGTATGGGCTGCGGTTGATCGTGGTGTGTATCGCTTATTGCAAAGAGGCATGACTCCGGCAGTTGCATTTGGTGATTACGACTCTGTTACAGATGAAGAATTAGCATGGATGCAAAAACAAACAAATGAATTACATATTGTCCCGCGTGAAAAAGACCAGACAGATTTAGAGATTGCGATTAGTTGGGCATTGGAACAAAAGCCAGAACTAATTCGCATTTTTGGTGCTACTGGTGGAAGACTTGATCATGGTTTAGCAAATATACAGATGCTTCTAAAAGGGCTAGAAGTACATACAGAGATGTGTATTGTTGATAATAAAAATGAAATAACAGTGAGAGAAGAAGGGACATATATAATTGAAGAAAATAAAAATTTTCCATATGTATCATTTGTACCGGTTACCGAAATTGTAAACGGCATTACACTTCGAGGTTTTAAATATCCTCTTACTGAAAAAACAATAGAGTGGGGATCAACACTTTGTATAAGTAATGAACTCATTGCGGAAAAAGGTACTTTTTCATTTACTTCCGGCATATTAATGGTGATAAGAAGCACTGATTGAAGAAACAATTTTGCTCCGTGCATCATATAGTGAACAAGTGGAGTAATGGGGATTAGGAGGGAAACCATGAGATTTTATACAATTAAGTTACCTAAATTTCTTGGTGGAATTGTTCGTGCAGTGTTAAATACCTTCAAAAAGGACTAAAAAAAGCACCTATTACCGGTGCTTTTTCCATTGGTATAGTAAAAAAAGAGCCTAGCGGCTCTTTTTTTTATTATTAAACACGTTCGATTTTGCCAGATTTTAATGCTCTAGCAGAAACGTAAACACGTTGAACTTTACCGTCGATGCGTACGCGAACTTTTTGAAGGTTAGCGCCCCATTTACGTTTTGTAGCGTTCATTGCGTGAGAACGAGAGTTACCAGAACGAGCTTTTCTTCCAGTAATAGCACAAACACGAGCCATTTATATTTCCCTCCCTTGATACCTTACCATACGTAATTTTTCAATGTTAGTCTTTTATGCGATGCTAAAAACACTACTATAATTTAACACAACTAAAAAGAGAATGCAACACCGTAGAAAAAAGAAATCAAGAAAAATTACTTGACACTATATGCCAAAGACGAAAAGTAGAAATCAAGAAAAATTACTTGACATATTATAGTGGTACATGTTGTATAATAACAATGGACTATTTTGCTCATCATAAAAAAGTGTAATAATAAGCATAAAATATGAGAGTGAAAAGAAAGAACGATGGAATTTTCTTTGAAAAAATTATATGATAGTAACTAAAGTAGTCTAGCTCACTTTCACCATTTATGAAGGGGGAAACGAGATGTCAATTGAAATTAAAACGAAGTACGGTCAAATTGATATTAGTACAGATGTAATTGCAACAATTGCTGGAGGTGCCGCAGTAGATTGCTACGGTATCGTTGGTATGGCATCAAAAAATCAGTTAAAAGATGGATTAACAGATATTTTACGAAAAGAAAACTTCACTAGAGGTGTTATTGTTCGTAAAGAGGAAGATGAAGTACATATTGATATGTATATTATTGTGAGCTATGGTACGAAAATTTCAGAGGTAGCACATAACGTTCAAACAAAAGTGAAATATACATTAGATCAAACTGTAGGACTAGCAGTAGATTCTGTAAACATCTACGTACAAGGAGTTAAAGTAATAAACTTGTAATGTGCATTAAGGAGGAAAATCTGTGTCAATTCAAAAAATTGATGGAAAACGTTTATCACAAATGATTATTCAAGGAGCGAATAATTTAACAAATAATGTTCAGCTTGTTGATGCATTAAACGTTTTTCCAGTTCCAGATGGCGATACCGGTACAAACATGAATTTATCAATGACTTCAGGCGCGCGTGAAGTGAAAGCAAACCCTTCACAGCATGCTGGTAAAGTCGGCGTAAGTTTAGCAAAAGGATTATTAATGGGAGCTCGTGGTAACTCGGGAGTTATTTTATCTCAGTTATTCCGTGGTTTCTCAAAATCTATTGAACAAAAAGAAGAGTTAACAACTGTTGATTTTGCTGCAGCTTTAGAAGCTGGTGTAGAAACAGCATATAAAGCAGTTATGAAACCGATTGAAGGAACGATTTTAACGGTTGCTAGAGAAACGGGTAAATATGCAGTTACAGTTGCGAAAAAACAGCGCGACTTTGTTTTATTTATGGAAGACGTTGTGAAAGAAGCGAATGCATCGTTAAATCGTACGCCAGATTTATTACCTGTATTAAAACAAGTTGGCGTTGTAGATAGCGGTGGTAAAGGTCTTGTTGTTGTATACGAAGGCTTTTTAGCTGATTTAAAAGGAGAAACAATTTCTTCTGAGGTACCTGTACAACCATCTATGAATGAAATGGTACGTGCAGAGCATCACCGTAGTGTACAAAGCCAATTGAGTACAGAAGACATTAAATATGGATATTGTACGGAATTTATGGTGAAATTAGAGCCTGAAAAAATGAAGGAACATAATTTCTCTGAACAAAAATTCCGTGAAGATATTAGTGTGTACGGAGATTCATTACTTGTCGTATCGGACGATGAGGTTGTAAAAGTTCATATTCATGCGGAACACCCTGGAGATCCTATGAATTATGGTCAACGTTACGGCAGTCTAATTAAGATTAAAGTAGAAAATATGCGTGAACAGCATACTGCTCTATTAGATGAACCAGCGCCAACATTGGTGCCTGAAAAGGTGAGTCAGCCAAAAGAGAAACAACCATATGGTATTGTCACTGTAGCGATGGGATCTGGTATTAAAAACTTATTTGAGAGTATCGGTGCAACGCAGGTTATCGAAGGTGGTCAAACGATGAATCCAAGTACGGAGGATATCGTAAAGGCGATTGAAGAGGCAAATGCTGAAAAAATCATTATTTTACCGAATAACGGAAATATAGTGATGGCAGCAGAGCAAGCGGCATCGGTTGTAGATCAAGATGTTGTTGTTGTACGTTCAAAAACTGTTCCTCAAGGTATGGCTGCAATGTTAGCATTTAATCCAGCTGGCACGTTAGAAGAAAACGAAGAGAACATGAAAGAAGCTTTATCACATGTGAAAACAGGTCAAATTACGTATGCAGTTCGTGATACAGAAATTGATGGTGTAGCAATTCAAAAAGATGATTTCATGTGTATTGCAGATGGAAAAATTGTATCTACAAACGCTGAAAAAGTAGGTGCAGCGAAGCAATTGCTAGAAACGATGATTGATGAAGATTCTGAAATCGTAACAATCCTACAAGGTGAAGATGCAACGGATGAAGAGGTTGCTGAGTTAGTTGCATTTGTAGAAGAGCAATTTGAAGATGCTGAAGTAGAAGTGCATCAAGGTAACCAGCCTGTATATTCTTTCATCTTCTCTGTGGAATAAGAAAGAACTCTTTATATTAAGGATTTGACTACTTGCTAATGAGCAAGAGCTAGTGATGTGTATAGTACCTCTAGTTCTTATTCAAAAGGCTAGCATATTAATGATGGAAAAGAGCCTTGCTTCTATAGTGAGGCTCTTTTCTTACGTATTTCTATCATAGACTATGTATACGAAGGGTTAGAGTAGTTTCCTTTAGAATGCCTATGATAGAATATATAAGGTAGAAGAGCTCGATTGCAGGTGAAGTATTAGCATGTAACCTATAAAGTGAAATAAAGAAAATAATGTGACGGAGCGTGAAAATTTTGAATGAAGTTGTACAAGTTCCTGTTACGGATGTAAAGGGAATCGGAGAAGAAACATCTGAGTTATTACATGAGATGGGAATTTATACAGTTTCTCATCTACTAGAACATTTTCCGTACCGTTATGAAGATTATGCGATGAAAGACTTGGCGGAAGTAAAGCATGACGAGCGTGTGACAGTTGAAGGGAAAGTGCATAGTGCACCTTTATTGCAATATTATGGGAAGAAAAAATCACGCCTTACTGTTCGTGTCCTTGTTGGTCGTTATTTAATTACAGCTGTATGTTTTAATAGACCATATTATAAACAGAAGTTAAAGCTAGATGAAACGGTAACGATTACTGGTAAATGGGATCAACATCGCCAAACGATTGCTGTATCTGAGCTTCACTTTGGACCAGTTGTATGCCAGCAAGAGGTAGAGCCTGTATATTCGGTCAAGGGAAAATTGACGGTAAAACAAATGCGTCGTTTTATTGCGCAAGCATTGAAAGAGTATGGGGATTCTATCGTTGAAGTGTTACCAGATGGATTGCTAAGTCGTTATAAATTATTACCGCGCTATGATGCGCTTAGAGCATTACATTTCCCGGTCGGTCAAGAGGATTTAAAACAGGCACGTCGTCGGTTTGTATATGAAGAGTTTTTCTTATTCCAACTTAAAATGCAAGCACTTCGAAAAATGGAACGAGAAAGTTCAATGGGAACGAAAAAAGAAATTTCGATGGAGGAATTACAAGAGTTTACCGATGCCCTTCCATTCCCACTTACTAGTGCACAAAACCGAGTTGTTAATGAAATCATGAAAGATATGGAATCTCCGTATAGAATGAATCGATTATTACAAGGGGATGTAGGATCAGGAAAGACTGTTGTGGCCGCAATCGCTCTTTATGCAGCTAAGTTAGCATGTTATCAAGGGGCTTTGATGGTGCCTACAGAAATTTTAGCTGAGCAACACTATCAGTCACTTGCTGAGACGTTTTCTCATTTTAATATGAAGATCGAGTTGCTAACGAGTTCTGTAAAAGGAGCGAGACGTCGTGAAATTTTGGCGAAGCTTGAACAAGGAGAGGTAGATATTCTTGTTGGGACGCATGCTTTAATTCAAGATGAAGTTATTTTTCATAGGCTTGGGCTCGTTATTACTGATGAACAGCATCGATTTGGTGTTGCGCAACGTCGTGTCTTACGGGAGAAAGGTGAAAGTCCCGATGTACTATTTATGACAGCGACTCCAATCCCACGAACGCTAGCAATTACTGCATTTGGAGAGATGGATGTTTCAATTATTGATGAGATGCCAGCGGGCCGGAAAGTTATTGAAACGTATTGGGCAAAACACGATATGCTAGATCGCGTTCTTGGCTTTGTTGAAAAAGAAGTGAAAAAAGGAAGACAAGCTTATGTTATTTGTCCTCTTATTGAAGAGTCTGAGAAACTAGATGTGCAAAATGCTATCGATTTACATAGTATGTTGATGCATCATTATCAAGGGAAATTCCAAGTTGGATTGATGCATGGAAGGTTATCTTCTCAAGAAAAAGAAGAGGTTATGGGGCAATTTAGTGAAAATGAAGTACAAATTCTTGTTTCGACAACAGTAGTTGAGGTAGGTGTGAACGTACCGAATGCGACTGTTATGGTTATTTATGATGCGGAGCGATTTGGCTTATCTCAGCTTCATCAGTTGCGAGGACGTGTTGGGCGTGGGAGTGAACAATCGTATTGTTTATTAATCGCAGATCCAAAATCGGAAACTGGAAAAGAGCGTATGCGAATTATGACCGAAACGAATGATGGATTTGTATTATCAGAAAAAGATTTAGAGTTACGAGGTCCTGGGGATTTCTTTGGAAGTAAGCAAAGTGGTCTGCCAGAGTTTAAGGTGGCTGACATGGTACATGATTATAGGGCATTGGAAACAGCTAGACAAGATGCGGCGATATTAGTTGATTCAGAAGCATTTTGGCATAATGATCAGTATGCTGCGTTGCGTATTTATCTTGAGGGAACAGGTGTATTCCAAGGAGAAAAGCTCGATTAAAAGTAGGGTGTGAAAATTTTTGTTGCATTCTACTTTTAATAATTATATACTACTGTTAGTACCTAGTCATAAAAATGGATGGTGCGGTATGAAAAAAAGAAGAAGTAAAAAAGAAAGACAAGAATTATTACAACAAACAATAGAAACGAATCCTTTTATAACAGATGAAGATTTAGCAGAACAATTTCAAGTGAGTATACAGACTGTTCGCCTCGATCGTATGGAGTTATCTATTCCTGAATTAAGGGAGCGAATTAAACATGTAGCTACGAAACAACATGAAGAAGATGTGAAATCTTTACCGTTAGAAGAAGTTGTCGGAGAAATTATCGATATAGAATTAGATAGACATGCAATCTCTATTTTTGAAGTGAAGATAGAGCATGTATTTAAAAGAAATCAAATTGCCCGTGGGCATCATTTGTTTGCTCAAGCAAACTCACTAGCTGTTGCAGTTATTGATGAAGAATTGGCTTTAACTGCAAAGTCTATCATTCGATATATTCGCCCTGTAAAATTAGGAGAACGTGTTGTCGCGAAAGCACGTGTTGAAGATGTGGAGAATGATAAAGGACGGACGGTTGTCAAAGTGCGTAGTTTTGTTGGAGAAGAACTTGTTTTTACAGGCACTTTTGAAATGTATCGATCTAGTAATTATAGTGAGGAAGGTAACAACTTATGAAAATCGCAATAGATGCAATGGGCGGCGACCATGCTCCGAAGGCTGTAGTATTAGGAGCAGAGAAAGCTATTAAGGAATATTCGGATGTACATATTACGTTAGTAGGAAAAGAAGAAGAAATTCGTCAGTATTTAACAAGTGAAGAACGAATTACAATCCTTCATACAGATGAGAAGATTGAAGCGACAGACGAGCCAGTAAGAGCGGTTCGTCGGAAAAAGCAAGCTTCAATGGTACTTGCAGCACAGCAAGTAAAAGATGGAGTAGCAGATGCTTGTATATCGGCAGGTAGTACAGGAGCTTTAATGGCGGCTGGATTGTTTGTTGTAGGCCGAATGGAAGGGATTGAGCGACCGGCTTTATCGCCTACAATGCCAACGGTTGATGGAGAAGGTTTTGTAATGTTAGATGTTGGAGCAAATGTCGATGCAAAACCAGTTCATTTATATCAATATGCGGTAATGGGTTCTGTTTACGCTGAAAAGGTAAGAGGTATTAAAAATCCGCGTGTTGGACTTTTAAATGTTGGAACAGAGGATGGTAAAGGGAACGAGCTTTCCAAGCAAGTATTTACAATGTTAAAAGATGCACCAATTAATTTTGTTGGGAACGTTGAATCAAGAGATTTATTGCAAGGAGTAGCAGATGTTGTTGTGTGCGATGGTTTTACGGGGAATGTAGCGTTGAAATCATTAGAAGGAACAGCCCTTGCGTTATTCTCTATGTTAAAAGAACAATTGATGAGTTCGTTTACAAGTAAATTAGCAGCAGCGGTATTAAAACCGAAGCTTATGGTATTAAAAGATAAAATGGATTATTCGGAGTATGGCGGAGCGGCCTTATTTGGATTAAAGGCTCCTGTCATTAAGGCTCACGGTTCTTCTAATGATCAATCGATATTTAGTGCGATTCGTCAAACGAGAGAAATGGTAGCGAAGGAAGTAATTCCTACAATTTCAAATGTAATGGAGAAAGAGCCGCTTCAATAAGAGGAGGATTTGAAATGGGAAAACTAGCATTTCTTTTTCCGGGCCAAGGTTCACAGGCAGTTGGAATGGGTAAACAGTTAGCGGATAATAATAAAGAGGTTGCAAAAGTGTTCCAAAAGGCGGATGAAGTTTTACAGGAAGCTTTTTCAGAAGTGATTTTTGAAGGGCCACAAGAAAAACTAACATTAACGACAAACGCGCAACCTGCATTATTAACAACGAGTTTTGCGATTTTAACAGCTTTAAAAGAATACGATATAACGCCTGATTATGTGGCAGGACATAGTTTAGGTGAGTATAGCGCTCTTGTTGCAGCTGGAGCATTGACGTTTGAAGATGCTGTATATGCTGTGCGAAAACGTGGAGAATATATGGAAGAAGCTGTTCCTAGCGGGGACGGTGCGATGGCAGCTATTTTAGGTGCGGATCCTGATATGTTGAAACAAGTTACGGAAGAGGTAACGAGTGAAGGTTACGCGGTGCAAATTGCCAACATGAATAGTACGAAGCAAATTGTTATTTCTGGAACGAAACAAGGAGTGGAACTTGCTTCTCAAAAAGCAAAAGAAAATGGTGCTAAAAGAGCGATTCCACTTCGAGTGAGTGGACCGTTCCATTCATCACTTATGAAACCAGCTGCTGAGAAATTCCAAAGTGTTTTAAATGAAATTACGATTCAAGATACAAATATTCCGGTTATTGCAAACGTGACGGCAGACGTTATAACACGCGGCGCAGATATTCAAGAAAAGTTAATTGAACAGCTTTATTCGCCTGTTTTATGGTACCCATCTATTGAATGTATGGTGAACCAAGGGGTAGATACATTTATTGAGATCGGACCTGGAAAAGTGCTTGCTGGTCTTATGAAGTCAATTGATCCTTCTGTAAAAGTGTATGCGATATATGATGAAGAGACGTTGAAAGATACCATTTCAAGTTTGAGAGGAGAAAGCGGATGTTAAAAGGGAAAGTAGCACTAGTAACAGGTGCATCACGTGGGATTGGTCGTGCGATTGCTATCGATTTAGCGAAGCAAGGCGCGAATGTTGTAGTGAATTATGCTGGTAATGAACAGAAGGCAAATGAAGTCGTTGATGAAATCAAAAAACTTGGCTCAGATGCAATTGCGGTAAGAGCGGATGTTGCAAATGCTGATGATGTTACAAATATGGTCAAGCAAACTGTAGATACATTTGGGCAAGTTGATATTCTTGTAAATAATGCAGGTGTGACAAAAGATAATTTATTAATGCGTATGAAAGAAGAAGAATGGGATACAGTTATTAATACAAACTTAAAAGGTGTTTTCTTATGTACGAAGGCAGTATCTCGTTATATGATGCGTCAACGTCATGGCCGTATTATTAATATCGCTTCTGTTGTTGGTGTTACAGGGAATCCAGGCCAAGCAAACTATGTTGCGGCTAAAGCTGGTGTGATTGGATTAACGAAAACGTCAGCAAAAGAGTTGGCTAGCCGAAATATTACAGTAAATGCGATTGCTCCAGGGTTTATTGCTACTGATATGACAGATGTACTAGATGAAAATATAAAAGAAGAAATGTTAAAATTAATTCCTGCTACTAAGTTTGGCGAAGCGCAAGATATTGCAAATGCTGTAACATTTTTTGCTACTGATCAAAGCAAATATATTACAGGACAAACATTAAATGTTGATGGCGGAATGGTAATGTAATAAAAGAATCGATTTTACCTAGTTTTTTTGGTCAATATTTAATATAATATTTGAGGGGAGGTGAATGGAATGGCAGATGTTTTAGAGCGTGTAACAAAAATCATCGTTGATCGTTTAGGAGTAGAAGAAACTGAAGTAGTACCAGCTGCAAGCTTTAAAGAAGATTTAGGCGCAGACTCCCTAGATGTAGTAGAACTTGTAATGCAATTAGAAGATGAATTCGAAATGGAAATTTCTGATGAAGATGCTGAAAAGATTGCTACTGTTGGCGATGCTGTGACTTACATAGAGAGTCATCTATAATGTTTGAGTGAAGTCCCGTTTTTTAGCGGGGCTTTCTCGGCTTATATCTGGAGGGACCTATGCCGTACCGAAAACATAGAGAAAAAAAATACGAAACAAAATATCGTGAAGCTTTTAAAGTATTTCAACAAAAAATAGGTATTACGTTTGCAGATGAAAAATTATTGATTCAAGCATTTACGCATTCATCGTATGTGAATGAGCATCGAAAAAAGCCGCATGAAGATAACGAACGTCTTGAATTTCTTGGAGACGCTGTATTGGAACTCACTGTGTCACAGTATCTGTTTCAAAAATATCCGACAATGAGCGAAGGGGAATTAACAAAGTTGCGTGCAGCTGTTGTATGTGAACCATCTCTTGTACGTTTTGCGAATGAATTGTCATTTGGCAGCCTTGTTTTACTAGGAAAAGGTGAAGAGATGACAGGTGGACGTGAACGACCAGCTTTATTAGCGGATGTCTTTGAAGCGTTTATTGGTGCCCTTTATCTTGATCAAGGATTAGATATAGTTTGGGGATTCTTAAAGGGAATTGTATATCCGAAAATTAATGAAGGTGCTTTTTCTCATGTGATGGATTATAAGAGTCAACTACAAGAGTTGATTCAGCGTGATGGTAGTGGCAATATTGAGTATCAAATTTTACAAGAAAAAGGGCCTGCCCACAATCGAGAGTTTGTGTCACGTGTTACATTAAATGGCGTGCCTTTAGGTCTTGGAAGTGGAAAGTCGAAAAAAGAAGCGGAGCAGCAAGCGGCTGCAGAAGCATTGAAGAAATTAAAAGAACAATCATAAGGAATCCCCCTTTTAATGAGGGGGATTCCTTATGCATAGGACGATAAAAAAGAAAAGTATAAATCCGTACGGTGGCCTTTTTTCTTACAGAAAATAGCCTTAACAACGGAGAATAGGGGGAAGGCCTTTCGTGTTTTTAAAAAGATTAGAAATAGCAGGGTTTAAATCTTTTGCTGAGCGTATATCTGTCGATTTTGTTCCGGGTGTAACCTCTGTAGTTGGTCCTAATGGTAGCGGAAAGAGTAATATTACTGACGCAATCCGTTGGGTACTTGGAGAACAATCAGCCAAATCATTACGCGGTGCAAAGATGGAAGATATTATTTTTGCTGGAAGTGATACGCGAAAAGCGGTTAATGTCGCTGAGGTAACAATAACTTTAAATAATGAAGACCAACGTTTGCCGATTGAATATAATGAGGTGTGTGTAACGCGCCGCGTTTCTCGTTCAGGAGATAGTGACTTCTTTATTAATAAACAATCTTGTAGATTGAAGGATATTATTGATTTGTTCATGGACTCTGGCATGGGTCGAGAAGCCTTTTCAATTATTAGCCAAGGGAAAGTTGAAGAAATTTTAAGTAGTAAATCAGAAGAACGTCGCAGTGTATTCGAAGAAGCGGCGGGTGTATTAAAATATAAACTTCGCAAAAAGAAAGCGGAAGCGAAATTAGCAGAGACACAAGAGAACTTAAATCGTGTTCAAGATATTATTCATGAATTGAGTAATCAAGTAGAACCTCTTGAGAGACAAGCCTCTATTGCGAAAGACTACCTTGAGAAAAAAGAAGAGCTAGAGAAAGTTGAAGCAGCTCTTATCGTGCATGAAATTGAAGAATTACATGAAAAATGGGAAACGCTTCGCAATCGATTTGGACATAATAAAGATGAAGAAGCGAAAATATCGACATATTTACAAAAAAGTGAAGCGGAGCTTGAAGAATTACGTGGACAATTGCAAGCGATTGATGAATCTGTAGATTCCTTGCAAGAGGTTCTTCTTCTTTCTAGTAAAGAGTTAGAGAAACTAGAAGGACAACGTGAATTGTTAAAGGAAAGAAAACAAAATGCGACGACGCACTGTGCGCAGCTTGAAAAGTTAATCGTTGAATTGACAGAGAAAGCTAAAAGTTATGATGGTGAAATTGAAATAAGCACAGAAGGGCTAATGGAATTTGCAAATCAAGTAAAAGAGTTGGAACAGAAGTTACATGAAAATGAAAAACTTCTTGCAACCTATGCAGAAAACTTAGAAGAGCAAATTGAACATTTAAAAGGTGATTATATTGAGCTTTTAAATCAACAAGCAAGTCATCGTAACGAATTATCTATGCTCGAAGAACAGTTTAAACAGCAAAACTCTAAAAACCGACGCCTGGATGAAGAGAATGAAAAATATGTACAAATGCGTATGCAAATTGCAGCTAAAAAAACAAAACTTGTAGAGAGTTATGAACAAGTGACAGAGAAAGTTGCAAGCATTATTACTGATATACAAAAGACCGAAGTGGCGCTTGGGAAATGTAAATCGCAGTATAGTGAAAATGAAACGAAATTGTACCAAGCATATCAGTTTGTACAACAGGCGCGTTCTCGAAAAGAAATGTTAGAAGAGATGCAAGAAGATTATTCTGGTTTTTATCAAGGGGTACGTGAAGTATTAAAGGCTCGTGAAAATAGACTACAAGGTATCGAGGGAGCTGTCGCTGAACTTCTGACTGTACCGAAAGAATACGAAATTGCGATGGAAATTGCTCTTGGTGCAGCGATGCAACATATTGTTGTACAAACTGAAGAGAATGCTCGTAATGCAATTTCCTTCTTAAAACAAAATAAACATGGTCGTGCAACGTTCCTCCCACAAGCAGTTATTAAAGGAAGAGCGTTATCGTTTGACCAATTACGTATTGTGAATCAGCATCCATCGTTTATTGGTGTAGCAGCGGAATTAGTGCAGTACAATAACAAATACGAAAACGTTGTTTCGAATTTATTAGGCACAGTTGTTGTTGCGAAGGACTTACGAGGTGCAAATGAGTTGGCGAAACAATTACAATATCGTTATCGTATCGTAACGGTCGAAGGGGATGTTGTAAATCCTGGTGGCTCTATGACTGGTGGAGCTGTAAAACAAGCGAAGTCTTCTTTATTAGGGCGTCAGCGTGAACTAGAAGAGTGGATGAAGAAGCTTGCCGAAATGGAAGAGAAAACATCTAAATTAGAAAACTTTGTTAAAGCGGTGAAGCAAGAGATTCAAGAAAAAGAAGTGAAAGTAAGAGAATTACGTCAGAGCGTAGAAACAGAACGTGTGGACGAACAGAAATTAAAAGAAGAAATTAATCGCTTAGAGTTAGAAGAGCATCGTATTAATGATCGTTTATCTATCTATGATTTAGAAATAGAAGGATTTTTACAAGACCAAGTGAAAATGCAAGGACGTAAAGAAGAGTTAGAAGAGATTTTAACAAATCTTCAAAAAGAAATTGCAGAATTAGATGGTAAAATTATAACTTTAACGCAACAAAAAAGTAAACAACATTCTTCAAAAGAAAAAGTGCAGAAAGAGATGACTGAGTTAAAAGTACAAGCGGCAGAAAAACAACAACGTTTGTCTAATCAGAAAGAGAAAGTAGAGCGCTTAACGAAAGAAAAGGATGAGACGGAAGGAACGCTTGTAAAAACGAAAGAAGATTTAGCGTTCTTAAAACAAGAAATGACGTCCAATTCAAGTGGAGAAGAGCAAATTACGAATATGATTGAGAAGAAAGCTTACGATCGAAATCAGACTTCGGAATTAATTCATTCTCGTCGGGAGCAACGTGTAACGCTGCAAGAGAGAGTAGAGCATCTAGAACGTGAAGTAAAAGAGATGAAAGGTAAGTATAAATACATTCTTGAGATGTTAAAGGATCAAGAAGTAAAAATAAACCGTCTTGACGTGGAGTTAGAAAATAGATTGCAACATTTACGTGAAACATATACTATTTCATTTGAAGCGGCAAAATTGAAATATACTATGATGATGCCTGCGGAAGATGCGCGTAAAAAAGTGAAATTAATTAAATTATCTATCGAGGAGCTAGGTACGGTAAACTTAGGGGCAATCGATGAGTATGAACGTGTAGCAGAACGCCATACATTCCTGTTAGGGCAACGAGATGACTTGGAAGAAGCGAAAGCGACACTACATCAAGTTATAATGGAAATGGATGAAGAGATGAAAAAACGCTTTTCTACTACGTTCGAAGCAATTCGTTCGGAGTTCCAATATGTGTTCTCTGAATTGTTTGGAGGCGGAAGAGCAGATTTAGTAATGACGAATCCGCAAGATCTCTTAAATACAGGTATCGATATTGTAGCGCAACCACCAGGGAAAAAACTACAAAACTTAGGTTTACTTTCAGGAGGCGAACGTGCTTTAACGGCGATTGCATTGCTGTTTGGTATTTTAAAAGTACGCCCTGTTCCATTCTGTGTATTAGATGAGGTTGAAGCTGCACTTGATGAGGCGAATGTTGCTCGCTTTGCACAATATTTGAAGAAGTTCAGTGATGAGACGCAGTTTATTGTGATTACGCACAGAAAAGGCACAATGGAAGAGTCTGATGTACTATATGGTGTAACGATGCAAGAATCAGGTGTGTCTAAGCTCGTTTCTGTTCGTTTAGATGATGGAGAAGAACTTGTTGAAAGTGTATAGGAAGGATGGGAAAAATGAGCTTCTTTAAAAAATTAAAAGAAAAGATTTCGAAACAAACTGATACGGTAACAGAGAAATTTAAAAATGGATTAGAAAAAACACGAAATTCATTTGCAGATAAAGTAAATGATTTAGTGTATCGCTATCGTAAAGTGGATGAAGATTTCTTTGAAGAATTAGAAGAAATTTTAATCGGTGCAGATGTCGGGGTTGCAACAGTAATGGAACTGATTGATCAACTGAAAGAAGAGGTACAGCGTCGTAATATTCAAGATCCAAGAGAAGTACAAGCTGTCATCTCAGAGAAATTAGTAGGAATCTACAAAGGTGATCAAGAATTTAGTAATGAAATTAATATGCAACAGGACCAGTTGACAGTTATTTTATTTGTGGGTGTTAACGGTGTAGGGAAAACGACAACAATTGGTAAGATGGCTCACAAGTTTAAAACAGAGGGTAAGTCTGTTCTGTTAGCGGCGGGGGATACGTTCCGTGCTGGGGCAATCGAACAGCTAGAAGTATGGGGCGAACGCGTTGGTGTGGAAGTAATTAAACAAGGTTCGGGTTCTGATCCAGCGGCGGTTATGTATGATGCAGTCCAGGCTGCTAAAGCTCGCAAAGTTGATGTTTTACTATGTGATACAGCAGGGCGTTTACAAAATAAAGTGAACTTAATGAAAGAGTTAGAAAAAGTAAAGCGTGTTATTGAACGCGAGGTGCCGGGAGCTCCTCATGAAGTATTACTTGTTATCGATGCAACAACAGGACAAAATGGATTGAGTCAAGCGAAAACATTCCGTGAAGCAACGGATGTTTCGGGGATTGTTTTAACTAAGTTAGATGGAACTGCAAAAGGCGGTATTGTATTGGCGATCCGCAATGAAATGGATGTGCCAGTGAAATTTGTAGGTCTTGGAGAGCAAATGGACGACTTACAGCAATTTGATCCAGAACAATACGTTTACGGTTTATTTGCAAACTTAGTAGAAAAAGAAGAAGCATAAAGGAAAGAAGCGGTTTTCCGCTTCTTTTTTGTAAAAAATATATGATGTTAAGAAAAAAACTTGACACTCTTTTGTACTCCGTGTAAACTAATTCATGTAAAGGGAAATCACTTAACAAAGGATGATCCAACATGCTCGAAAAAACAACGAGAATGAATTATTTGTTTGATTTTTATCAATCGTTGTTAACGCAAAAACAAAGAAGTTATATGTCGCTTTATTATTTAGATGATTTATCTCTTGGTGAAATTGCGGAAGAATTTGATGTAAGTCGCCAAGCCGTGTATGATAACATTAAACGGACTGAAGCGATGCTTGAAGAATATGAAGAAAAATTAGTATTACTTCAAAAGTTTCAAGAGCGACAGCGACTTGTTGCAAGGCTAAAACAGCTAATCAGCGAAGAAGAGCATGTGAATGAAGAAATGAAACAAGTTGTTGAAGCTATCGAAAAATTAGATTAGGAGGGCGGCAATATGGCATTTGAAGGATTAGCCGACCGACTTCAACAGACGATGCAAAAAATCCGCGGCAAAGGAAAAGTTTCTGAAGCCGATGTAAAAGAAATGATGAGAGAAGTTCGTCTAGCTCTTTTAGAAGCGGATGTTAACTTTAAGGTAGTAAAAGATTTTGTAAAGCGTGTGTCTGAGCGTGCTGTCGGACAAGATGTAATGAAAAGTTTGACACCTGGGCAACAAGTAATTAAAGTTGTACAGGAAGAACTTACAGAACTTATGGGTGGAGAGCAAAGCAAAATTGCTGTTGCTAATAAGCCACCAACTGTTATTATGATGGTTGGTTTGCAAGGTGCAGGTAAAACAACGACAACAGGTAAACTTGCGAATTTGCTTCGTAAAAAGCATAATCGTAAACCGATGCTTGTTGCAGCCGATATTTACCGTCCTGCAGCGATTAAACAGCTTGAAACATTAGGGAAGCAATTGGACATGCCTGTTTTCTCATTAGGAGATCAAGTAAGTCCTGTTGAAATTGCGAAACAAGCGATTGCAAAAGCAAAAGAAGATCATCACGATTATGTTTTAATCGATACAGCGGGTCGCCTGCATATCGATGAAGAACTAATGGATGAATTAGCGAAAGTGAAAGAAGTTGCGAAACCGGATGAAATCTTCCTTGTTGTCGATGCGATGACAGGACAAGATGCGGTGAATGTTGCACAAAGTTTCCATGAACAGTTAGGATTAACGGGTGTTGTATTAACGAAATTAGACGGTGATACGCGCGGTGGTGCGGCATTATCGATTAAAGCAGTAACAAACACACCGATTAAATTTGCTGGTATGGGTGAAAAGCTAGATGCGATTGAAGCGTTCCATCCAGAACGCATGGCATCCCGTATTTTAGGAATGGGTGACGTTTTAACATTAATTGAAAAAGCGCAAGCTACAGTTGATGAGGAAAAAGCAAAAGAACTTGAGCAAAAAATGCGTACGCTTTCGTTTACGCTTGACGATTTCCTAGAACAACTCGGACAAGTGCGTCAACTTGGACCACTTGATGAATTGTTAGGAATGCTTCCTGGTGCAAATAAAATTAAAGGGCTAAAAAATGCACAAGTTGATGAAAAACAAATTGGGCATATTGAGGCAATTATTCGTTCTATGACTAAAGTAGAGCGAGAACAACCGGAAATTATCAATGCTAGTCGTAAAAAACGCATTGCCAAAGGTAGCGGTACAACGGTACAAGAAATCAATCGTCTAATCAAGCAATTTGATGATATGAAAAAAATGATGAAGACGATGACGGGAATGCAAAAAGGTAAGAAAAAAGGACTAGGTGGATTGAAGTTTCCATTTATGTAAGGAAAAAAAGATGGCTCTGTTAAGAAAAAATACTTTACAAAGCAATAGTCTTTTTGCTAATATAATTATCTGTGTGAAATAAATTCGGAGGTGCTTTATAAATGGCAGTTAAAATTCGTTTAAAACGTATGGGAGCTAAAAAAACTCCTTTCTATCGTGTAGTTGTTGCAGATTCTCGTTCTCCTCGTGACGGACGTTTCATTGAGGAAATCGGTACTTACAATCCGGTTGCTCAACCAGCTGAAGTGAAAATCAACGAAGAAGCAGCATTAAAATGGTTAGGAAATGGTGCTAAACCATCTGATACAGTTCGTAATCTTTTCTCTAACCAAGGTATCATGGAGAAATTCCACTTATCTAAACAAGGTAAGTAATTGAGGCAATGACAATGAACAAGTTAATCGAAACAATTGTCAAACCTCTTGTAGATTATCCTGAAGATGTAAAAGTTGCACAGGAACTTTGCAACGGAGAGATAAAGTATCGATTGACTGTGCATCCTGAGGATGTTGGAAAAGTCATTGGAAAGCAGGGGCGAGTTGCGAAAGCAATTCGGATGCTCTTGTATTCAGTGGGACATCACAATGATGAGAAGGTCACACTGGAAATTCAATAAATGTTAAAAGGGCGAGGATTTTTCCTCTCCCTTTTTTAACATTTTTAAAGAAATTGCATGTTCCATATATGGAATGGAGATGCTTAATTTATATAGAAAACAGGGGGGACATGCTGTTTATGACAAAATGGTTTAACGTAGGTAAAATTGTAAATACTCATGGTGTTAGAGGGGAAATTCGAGTTATTTCTCGTACCGATTTTCCTGAAGAACGATATAAAGTAGGGAATACATTATACATATGGCATGATAAAGGGACAGAACCACTTTCGGTAAAGGTCGCTTCTCATCGCCAACACAAAACATTTGATCTATTAACATTTGAAGGATATAACAATGTAGATGAAGTAGAGAAGCTAAAAGGTTCTTCAATAAAAGTACCAGAAGAGCAGTTAGGTGAACTTGCTGAAGGTGAGTACTATTACCATGAAATTATAGGCTGTAAAGTTGTAACAGAAGATGGAGAGGATTTAGGCACGATAAAAGAGATTCTATCTCCTGGTGCGAATGATGTTTGGGTGATCAAGCGCCCGAAAGGTCAAGATCTTTTAATTCCTTACATTGATGATGTTGTACTTCAAGTTAACATCGAAAATAAATTAGTAACCATTCATGTAATGGAAGGGCTGCTATAATGAAAATTGACATTTTAACATTATTTCCAGATATGTTTACTGGTGTGTTCGGATCCTCGATTTTAAAAAAAGCACAAGAAAAAGAAGCGGTGAAACTCCGTGTTGTAAATTTTCGTGATTATACAACAAGTAAGCATAACAGTGTAGATGATTATCCGTACGGTGGGGGCGCAGGGATGGTATTAACCCCGCAGCCTATCTTTGATGCGGTGGAAGAGTTAACGAAGGGAACTGACCGTAAACCAAGGGTTGTCTTAATGTGTCCACAAGGAGAAAGATTCACTCAGAAAAAAGCAGAGGAACTAGCACAAGAAGAACATTTAATTTTTGTGTGTGGTCACTATGAAGGGTATGATGAGCGAATTCGTGAGCACCTTGTAACAGACGAGATTTCTATCGGTGATTACGTATTAACGGGCGGAGAATTAGCCTCTATGGTTGTTACCGATAGTGTTGTACGCCTTTTGCCAGGAGTACTTGGAAATCAAGCTTCTCAGGTGGAAGATTCTTTTAGCACTGGTTTGTTAGAACATCCGCACTATACACGTCCAGCTGATTTCCGTGGCATGAAGGTACCGGATGTACTTACGTCAGGGAATCATAAAAATATTGATGAATGGCGTCATAAAGAATCCCTGCGCCGTACGTATACACGTCGACCAGATTTACTTGAAGAACGTCAATTATCAAAGCAAGAAGAAAAATGGCTTGAACAAATTAAAAAAGAGCAATAAGAACTTCATATATTTTCTATTGCAACAGGCCTAGCAATATGCTATTATAACATTTGTGTTACTGAAATCAGTAGCCGTATTAACGATGTTCCGCTGTAATTTATTAAGACTTTATAAGAGCATCCGTTTAAAGGAGAGAATTGAATATGCAACAATTAATCGCAGAAATTACAAAAGGCCAATTAAAAACTGACCTTCCTTCATTCCGTCCCGGAGACACTTTACGTGTACACGTAAAAGTAGTTGAGGGAACTCGTGAAAGAATTCAGCTTTTCGAAGGTGTTGTAATTAAACGTCGTGGTGGCGGAATCAGTGAAACATTCACAGTTCGTAAGATTTCTTACGGTGTAGGTGTTGAGCGTACATTCCCAGTTCACACGCCAAGAATCGCGAAAATCGAAGTACTTCGCCGTGGTAAAGTACGTCGTGCTAAGTTATACTACTTACGTAACCTTCGCGGTAAAAAAGCACGTATCAAAGAAATTCGATAAGACATGTATGGGAGCTTGTAAATGCACAAGCTCCCTTTTTCCAATCTATATGAAATTTTGATATAATACGAACAGCTTACATAACTGTGGAGGGGAAATGCATGAAGAAAGAGAAGAGTTCACTTTGGGAATGGATAAAAGCAATTTTGATTGCTGTTGTGTTAGCGGGTGTTATTAGACAATTTTTCTTTGCGCCAATTCTTGTAGATGGTGTATCGATGTCACCAACGCTACATGATCGTGATCGGATGATTGTTAATAAGATTGGTTATCACATCGGTGAACCGAAACGTTTTGATATTATTGTTTTTCGAGCTACGGAAGAAAAAGACTATATTAAGCGTGTTATTGGCTTACCGGGTGATGAAATTGAGTATCGTAATGATAAATTATATGTTAACGGAAAACCCTATGAGGAACCGTATTTAGACAAGCAGAAAAAAGAACTTGCTGACGGACCGCTTACATATGATTTTACTCTTGAAGAGATGACAGGTAAAAAAACTGTTCCGAAAGGTCAATTATTTGTTTTAGGTGATAATCGTCGTTTTAGTAAAGATAGCCGTTCAATTGGTACGATTTCAATGGACCAAGTAATTGGAAAAGCCAATATGTTATATTGGCCATTAAAAGACGCACGTATTGTGAAATAAACGAAAAAAGAAGGTGGCAACATGGCAATTCAATGGTTCCCAGGGCATATGGCGAAAGCTAGGCGCCAAGTAACAGAGAAATTAAAGTTAATTGATGTTGTAATCGAACTTGTAGATGCTCGATTACCTTTATCTTCTCGAAACCCGATGATTGATGAAATTATTACACATAAGCCGAGGCTTGTTGTTTTAAATAAAGCGGATATGGCAGATGATCGACTAACAAAGCAATGGATCGCCTATTTTGAGGAAAAAGGGCATAAAGCAATTTCAATTAATGCGCAAGCTGGACAAGGGATGAAAGAAATTGCAGCTGCATGTAAAGTACTTGTAAAAGAAAAGTTTGATAAAATGGTTGCAAAAGGCATTCGTCCAAGAGCAATTCGCGCTTTAATTGTAGGTATTCCGAATGTCGGTAAATCCACATTGATTAATAAATTAGCGAAGAAAAATATTGCGAAAACAGGTGATCGCCCAGGAGTTACAACAGCTCAACAATGGATTAAGGTTGGGAAGGAAATGGAACTACTGGATACACCAGGTATTTTATGGCCTAAATTTGAAGATGAATTAGTTGGACTTCGTCTTGCGACAACGGGTGCGATTAAAGATTCTATTTTAAATTTACAAGACGTAGCAGTATATGCACTTCGTTTTATGGAAAAGCATTATCCAGAACGTATACAAGAACGCTATAAATTAAGTGAAATTCCAGAAGACATTGTAGAATTCTTTGATGCGATTGGAAGAAATAGAGGTTGCCTAATGGGCGGCGGAATGATTGATTATGATAAAACATCTGAGCTTATTCTTCGTGAGCTTCGTGGTGGCAAACTTGGAAAAATGACATTTGAAACACCGGAAGAATTTGCAGAGGAAGTAGAAGAAGTATAAGACGTACGTTTGTGCGTCTTTTCTTTTTGGTTATCTTTAAAAGGGAGTGTACATTTATGCAAAAAATCACGATTCAAGAAGCAGAAAACGTATTGCAAGATATTAAGAATGAAGAAGATGAAAGATTTCAAGCGTTAGTGAATGATGAGCGAAAAGGTGTTCAAAAGCTAATTTTAAAATGGCATAAGCAAAAAGAGTTAGCTCAGAAGGAAAAAGAAAAGTTTTTAGAGATGTCAAAATATGAAAAGGCATTGCGTGAAAAAGGCCTCACATATATTGCTGGTATCGATGAAGTGGGAAGAGGGCCGCTAGCTGGGCCTGTTGTTACGGCTGCTGTCGTCCTTCCGGAAGATTTCTATATCCCAGGGTTAAATGACTCTAAAAAACTAAGTGAAGCGAAACGTGAGCGTTTTTATGATGAAATAAAAGCACAAGCAATTGCGATTGGAGTTGGAATTGTATCACCGCAAGTTATAGATGAGATAAATATTTATCAAGCGACGAAACAAGCGATGTTAGATGCTGTTGCGAATTTATCTTGTACACCACAATATTTATTAATTGATGCGATGAAGCTTCCTACATCAATTCCACAAACATCCATTATTAAAGGTGATGCGAAAAGTGTTTCTATTTCAGCTGCATCTATTATCGCGAAGGTGACGAGAGATCGTATGATGAAAGAGCTTGGAGAAAAGTATCCTGCATATGGATTTGGACAACATATGGGGTATGGAACAAAACAGCATTTAGAAGCGATTGAAGCGCATGGAGTATTAGAGGAACATCGGAAATCATTTGCGCCAATTAAAGATATGATTCAAAAATAAGCTGTGAATATACAGCTTATTTTTTTATTTTGGTATATGAACATTATTATTTTCGAAAAAGAATAAAGCGATTTCAGTTTTCTGACACTTTATTGTAGACAGCGTGCCAATCATCTTATACAATGGCAATGTAATGTTTTTTAAACATTAAAAAACTTTTCGAGTAAAACAGGAAAACAGGGGAGGATGGGACCATGAATATCCATGAGTACCAAGGTAAGGCAGTCCTTAGAAGCTATGGGGTTAGCGTTCCGAACGGGAAGGTTGCATTTACAGTAGAAGAAGCTGTAGAAGCAGCGAAAGAATTAGGAACGGATGTATGTGTAGTTAAAGCGCAAATTCACGCTGGTGGACGCGGCAAAGCTGGCGGTGTAAAAGTTGCGAAAAATTTAGAAGAAGTTCGTACATATGCAGAAAGCATTTTAGGAACTACACTTGTAACGCATCAAACAGGTCCTGAAGGTAAGGAAGTAAAACGCTTACTTATCGAAGAAGGTTGCGATATTAAGAAAGAATATTATGTAGGTCTAGTGTTAGATCGTGCAACTTCTCAAGTTGTTTTAATGGCATCTGAAGAAGGTGGAACAGAAATTGAAGAAGTAGCAGAAAAAACACCTGAAAAAATCTTTAAAGAATATATTGATCCAGCAGTAGGTTTACAAGGTTTCCAAGCGCGTCGAATCGCATTTAACATCAATATTCCAAAAGAGCTTGTAGGACAAGCTGTGAAGTTTATGATGGGCTTATATCGTGCGTTTATTGAAAAAGATTGCTCTATCGCTGAAATTAATCCACTTGTTACAACAGGTGACGGTAAAGTAATGGCGTTAGATGCAAAATTAAACTTTGATTCTAATGCATTATATCGTCATAAAGACATTTTAGAACTTCGTGATCTTGATGAAGAAGATTCAAAAGAAGTTGAAGCATCTAAATATGACTTAAACTACATTCCTTTAGATGGAAATATCGGTTGTATGGTAAATGGTGCAGGTTTAGCGATGGCTACAATGGATATCATTAAACATTACCATGGTGACCCAGCTAACTTCTTAGATGTTGGTGGCGGTGCAACGGCTGAAAAAGTAACAGAAGCATTCAAAATTATCCTTTCTGACAAAAATGTAAAAGGTATCTTCGTTAACATTTTTGGTGGCATTATGAAGTGTGATGTTATCGCAGAAGGTGTTATTGAAGCAACGAAGCAAGTAGGTCTTGAGTTACCTTTAGTTGTACGTCTTGAAGGTACAAACGTAGAATTAGGTAAGAAAATTTTAAATGAGTCTGGCTTAAATATTGTTGCAGCAGAATCTATGGCAGACGGTGCAAAGAAAATTGTTTCACTAGTGGGCTAATAGAAAGCGGGGGAGAAAAATGAGCGTATTAGTTAATAAAGATACAAAAGTTATTGTTCAAGGTATTACAGGTTCTCAAGGATTATTCCATACAAAACAAATGATTGAATACGGTACGAAAATTGTCGGTGGTGTAACACCTGGTAAAGGCGGCACTGATATTGAAGGTGTACCAGTATTTGATACAGTAGAAGATGCTGTGAAAGCAACAGGCGCAAACGCTTCAGTTGTATACGTTCCACCCGCTTTTGCTGCTGATGCAATTATGGAAGCAGTTGATGCGAAGATTGATTTAGTAGTATGTATTACTGAAGGAATTCCTGTATTAGATATGGTTAACGTAAAGAGATATATGGCTGGTAAACATACACGTTTACTTGGACCAAACTGCCCAGGTGTCATTACGCCTGATGAATGTAAAATCGGTATTATGCCAGGCTACATTCATAAAAAAGGTCATGTTGGTATCGTATCTCGTTCTGGTACATTAACATATGAAGCTGTACACCAGTTAACACAAGAAGGTATTGGCCAATCTACTGCTGTAGGTATCGGTGGGGACCCTGTTAACGGTACAGACTTTATTGATGCGTTAAAAGCATTTAATGAAGATGAAGAGACACATGCTGTAATTATGATTGGTGAAATCGGTGGTACAGCAGAAGAAGAAGCTGCTGAATGGGTAAAAGCTAATATGACAAAACCAGTTGTAGGTTTCATTGGGGGCCAAACGGCGCCTGCTGGTAAGCGTATGGGCCATGCTGGAGCAATCATTTCTGGTGGTAAAGGAACAGCTGCTGAAAAGATTAAAACAATGGAAGCATGCGGTATTAAAGTTGCAGAAACACCAGCTGTTATGGGTGAAACATTAATCTCTGTTTTAAAAGAAAAGGGATTATTTGAAACTTGTAAAAACTATTAATCTTTTTGAAAGACACCTTCTTGTTAGAGGGTGTCTTTTTACACTTTTTCTGTTTACATAATAAAAATTATGGGTAAGGAGAATTAAGATGAAAAGAGAAAGATTATTGCACATTCACTACATGTTGGCGGATCATTGGAAGGCGTTAGAGAGGCTACTATATATTGATCCGGAACTGAAGGAAATATACGCTTTTAGTCCGAAACAATTTGAGTATTACGCTGGAATATCCTCGAAAAAATCTTCAGAACTAGTAAAATTCCTTCAGACTTCAAATCTCCCGCAATATATATTCCATTTAGAGAAAAAGCAAATATTTTATATGACCATATGGGATGAGGATTATCCACAATTATTAAGGGAAATACAAGATCCCCCTTTTGTTTTATATGGAAAAGGAGAGAGGGATTTTCTTAATAGGGTAAATAAATTAGCGATTGTTGGAACGAGAGAGCCGTCTTTATATGGAAAGGAGAGTATGCGGTTTATTTTACAACCGCTACTTGAAAAAGAGTGGCTTATTGTTAGTGGATTTGCAAGAGGGATAGATACAATTGCTCACGAAGTTACACTGCGACAATACTGCCCGACTATTGCAATATTAGGACACGGATTATCGTATATATATCCAAAAGTGAATCGGTGTTTATATGAAACATGGAAAGACTATATATTGTTATTGACAGAATATCCCCCGCATTATGCCCCTAAAAAATGGTATTTCCCAAAAAGAAATCGAATTATTAGCGGTATAAGTAAGGGGGTTTTAGTTATAGAAGCAAAATCGAGAAGTGGATCACTTATTACTGCAGACCTTGCGCTAGAACAAAATAGAGAGGTATTTGCGCTTCCTGGACCTATATTTATAGAGACTGCAGCAGGAACGAATCGGCTTATTCAGCAAGGTGCAAAACTTGTCCAAAATGCAGGGGATATTCTTGAAGAATTTCCGAATTAACCTTATATTTTTATGTTTTTATTAAACAATTATTGACAAATGGTAGATAGGCACTGTATGTTATACTCATTCTTGATTGACAAAAACAAGAGAAATCAATAAGATTAATGAAGACTTGAATCCACCTCTTAAGGAGGCACTAGCATGTCAGATTACCTCGTAATCGTGGAGTCGCCTTCTAAGGCGAAGACCATTGAGAAATATTTAGGGAAAAAATACAAAGTCGTCGCGTCTATGGGACATGTTCGCGATTTACCTAAAAGCCAAATGGGGATAGAAGTAAAGAATAACTTCACCCCGAAGTATATTACCATTCGTGGTAAAGGTCCCGTTTTAAAAGATTTAAAATCAGCGGCAAAAAAAGCAAAGAAAGTCTATCTCGCGGCCGATCCGGATCGTGAAGGAGAAGCGATTGCTTGGCATTTAGCAAACACGTTAAATGTAGACGTTGAATCAGATTGCCGAGTTGTATTTAATGAGATTACAAAAGATGCGATTAAAGAATCATTCAAGCATCCTCGTGCAATCAATATGGATTTAGTAGACGCACAACAAGCAAGGCGCATACTTGACCGTCTTGTAGGGTACAATATTAGTCCTTTATTATGGAAGAAAGTAAAAAAAGGATTGAGTGCTGGGCGTGTACAATCTGTAGCAGTTCGTTTAATTATTGATCGTGAAAAAGAAATTCAAAGTTTTATTCCTGAAGAATTCTGGACAATTAAAACGGAATTTGTGAAAGGAAAAGATACATTTGAAGCGAGTTTTTACGGTATAAATGGCGAAAAAGTTCAATTAACAAATGAAGCGCAAGTAAATGACATAATCGAAAAGATGAAAGACAATGTGTTTTCAGTTGAAAATGTAACGAAAAAAGAGCGGAAGCGTAATCCAGCGGTACCGTTTACAACATCTTCTCTACAACAAGAAGCTGCGCGCAAATTAAACATGCGAGCAAAGAAAACGATGATGCTTGCACAGCAGCTATATGAAGGGATAGATATTGGTAAACAAGGGACTGTGGGTCTTATTACGTATATGAGAACAGATTCAACTCGTATTTCAGAAACCGCTCAAGAAGAAGCTCGTTCTTACATTACTGAGGCGTTTGGTTCGGAATACATAGGAACAGAGAAGAAGAAGGAAACGAAAAAGTCAAATGCACAAGATGCGCATGAAGCGATTCGTCCAACTTCGGTAATGAGGAAGCCAGATGAACTAAAAAGTTTCTTAAGTCGTGATCAACATCGTTTGTATAAATTGATTTGGGAGCGATTTGTTGCAAGTCAAATGGCATCTGCTATAATGGATACTGTTACAGCAAGGCTCATTAATAATAATGTTCAGTTCCGTGCAAGTGGATCGGTAGTGAAGTTCCCAGGTTTCATGAAAGTGTACGTAGAATCGAAAGATGATGGTACGGAAGAAAAGGATAAGATGTTGCCACCTTTAGAAATAGGGGAAACGGTATTTTCGAAAGATATCGAACCGAAGCAACATTTTACACAGCCACCGCCACGTTATACGGAGGCACGTTTAGTTCGAACGCTTGAAGAACTTGGAATTGGAAGGCCATCTACTTATGTGCCGACACTCGAAACAATTCAAAAACGAGGGTACGTTGCATTAGACAATAAACGCTTTGTTCCTACAGAACTTGGTGAAATTGTAATTGAACTTATTTTAGAGTTTTTCCCAGAAATTATTAACATTGAATTCACTGCCAATATGGAGCAAAACCTTGATGAAGTAGAAGAAGGAAAAGCGAATTGGGTAAAAATTGTTGATGATTTCTACGTAGGCTTCGAACCGCGTTTAGAAAAAGCGGAAAAAGAAATGCGTGAAGTGGAAATTAAAGATGAACCAGCTGGAGAAGATTGTGAATTATGTGATCACCCAATGGTCTTTAAAATGGGTAAATATGGGAAGTTTATGGCTTGTTCGAATTTCCCTGATTGTCGTAATACAAAACCGATTGTAAAAGAAATTGGTGTAACTTGTCCGAAGTGTGATAAAGGGCAAATTATTGAACGTCGTAGTAATAAAAAGAAACGTCTTTTCTACGGATGCGGTACGTATCCAGAATGTGACTTTGTATCTTGGGATAAGCCGATTGGCCGTAAATGTCCGAAGTGTGAAGGCATGCTAGTAGAGAAGAAGTTGAAAAAAGGCGTTCAAGTACAATGTATTTCGTGTGATTATGAAGAAGAACAACAAATGTGAGCGTAACTGCTCACATTTTTTTCGGGAAGAAAAGGAAAGGTGATATATATGACAACACAAGTAGTAAACGTCATTGGCGCAGGTCTTGCAGGAAGTGAAGCAGCTTACCAAATTGCAAAACGTGGTGTCCAAGTAAAATTATATGAAATGAGACCAGTAAGACAAACGCCAGCTCATCATACGGATAAATTTGCGGAGTTAGTATGTAGTAACTCGCTTCGTGCGAATACATTAACGAATGCTGTTGGGGTTATTAAAGAAGAAATGCGCCGAATGGACTCTGTTATTATACGTGCAGCTGATGAATGCTCTGTGCCAGCAGGAGGAGCATTAGCTGTAGATCGTCATGAGTTTGCAGCAAAAGTAACTGAGTATGTGAAAAATCATCCAAACGTAACAGTAATGAATGAGGAAATTACAGAAATTCCAGAAGGGCCAACTGTTATTGCGACAGGTCCACTTACATCTCCAGATCTTTCCGCACAATTGAAAGAACTAACTGGTGAAGATTATTTTTATTTCTACGATGCGGCGGCGCCAATTGTTGAGAAAG
This sequence comes from Bacillus clarus, assembly GCF_000746925.1. GTDB lineage: Bacteria > Bacillota > Bacilli > Bacillales > Bacillaceae_G > Bacillus_A > Bacillus_A clarus. Next base: position 782,251 of record NZ_JMQC01000008.1, on the reverse strand, counting down.
ACAGCATTGATATGAATAAAGTGTATTTGAAATCTCGCTACGATAAAGGTGAAGCGGCGTATTTAAACTGTCCTATGACAGAAGAAGAGTTTGACCGTTTTTATGATGCTTTAGTCGCTGCGGAGACAGTGCCATTGAAAGAATTTGAGAAAGAAGTTTTCTTTGAAGGGTGTATGCCAGTAGAAGTTATGGCAGGTAGAGGAAGGCAAACGCTCGTATTTGGACCGATGAAACCTGTTGGATTGGAAGATCCAAAAACAGGGGAGACGCCGTATGCTGTTGTACAATTACGCCAAGATGATGCAGCAGGAACGTTATACAATATTGTAGGATTCCAAACACATTTAAAGTGGGGACCGCAAAAAGAAGTATTACAGCTAATTCCTGGATTAGAAAATGCAGAAATCGTACGTTATGGTGTAATGCATCGTAATACCTTTATTAATTCTCCGAAGCTACTTCGTCCAACGTACCAGTATAAAAATCGTGACGACTTGTTCTTTGCTGGTCAAATGACTGGAGTAGAGGGCTATGTAGAATCTGCAGCTTCAGGTTTATTAGCAGGTATTAACGCAGCGCGTCTTGTACAAGGTGAAGAGCCAGTCGTATTACCGCCTGTAACAGCAATGGGAAGTATGGCGAATTATATCACTGCAACAAATGCGAAAAATTTCCAACCGATGAATGCCAACTTCGGTCTATTTGCACCGCTAGAAAAGAAAATTAAAAAGAAACAAGAACGTAATGAAGCATATGCTACACGAGCTTTAGAAACAATTCAAAATTTTGTAAATATTTAGTTAAATTTCTTGCAAAGGCTACTGAGTTGTGATACGATTTAGTAGCCTTTATTGAGGTGAATTGTGTGAATGTGAACAAATTGTTACAATTATTCGTTGGATATTTACAAATTGAAAGAAATTATTCAAAATATACAATTGCAAGTTATCAAAATGATTTAGAACATTTCGTGCAATTTATGGAGCGAGAAGGCATATCCTCTTTTTTAGATGTTACATACATTGATGTTCGTTTGTACTTAACGACGTTACATGATGCGAAGTTAGCCCGTAAATCTGTCGCAAGGAAAGTATCAAGTTTACGAAGTTTATATCGTTTTTTGATGCGTGAAGGATATCGAGAAGATAATCCATTTGCACTTGCGTCACTCCCCAAAAAAGAATGGTCAATCCCAAAGTTTTTGTACGTTGAAGAATTAGAAAAATTATTTGAAGTTTCTGATGTGGAAACGCCGCTTGGTCAAAGAAATCAAGCTTTATTAGAATTGATGTATGCAACAGGAATCCGTGTGAGTGAATGTGTGAATTTAAAGTTGACTGACATTGATTTTGCAGTGGGCACAATTCTAGTAATGGGAAAAGGGAAAAAACAAAGGTATATTCCGTTCGGGAGCTATGCACAAGATGCTTTGAATACTTATATAGAAGACGGGAGAAAGCGGTTAACGAATAAAACTGAGGAACACTCTCAAATGGTGTTTTTAAATGCGAAGGGTACGCCGTTAACAGATCGAGGTGTGCGTTATATTTTAAATGAGCTTATAAAAAAAGTTTCTCTTACGATGCGAATAAGTCCACATATGTTAAGGCATACATTCGCCACACATATGCTAGATGAAGGTGCGGATTTACGTGCTATACAGGAGCTGTTAGGCCATGAGAATTTATCGACTACACAAATCTATACGCATGTTTCTAAAGAAAGGTTGCGTTCTGTTTACATGAAGCATCACCCGCGAGCATAAATTGCTTTTAAAGCTATAAAAACATATAAAGGAGTTTTTTCTATGGGAAATTTCCACGCTACAACGATATTTGCAGTTCATCATAATGGAGAATGTGCAATGGCTGGAGACGGCCAGGTGACAATGGGTAATGCTGTTGTGATGAAGCATACGGCTCGCAAAGTTCGAAAGCTATTTCATGGTAAAGTTTTAGCGGGCTTTGCAGGTTCAGTTGCAGATGCATTTACTCTTTTTGAAATGTTTGAAGGGAAATTAGAAGAGTACAACGGCAACTTACAACGTGCTGCAGTTGAAATGGCAAAACAATGGCGTGGTGACAAGATGCTGCGTCAATTGGAAGCGATGCTCATTGTCATGGATGAAACAACGATGCTTCTTGTTTCGGGAACGGGTGAAGTAATAGAACCAGATGATGGTATTTTAGCAATCGGTTCAGGTGGACATTATGCGCTTGCTGCGGGCCGTGCTTTAAAACAATATGCAAGTGAACATTTAACAGCGAAACAAATTGCAAAAGCGAGTTTAGAGATTGCTGGCGATATTTGTGTGTATACAAATCACAATATAATTGTGGAAGAATTGTAGAATCGTAAGGGAGGCATTTTATATGCATTTACATTTTACTCCGCGTCAAATTGTGGAAAAATTGGATCAATATATCATTGGACAAAAAGATGCGAAAAAAGCGGTTGCAGTAGCGCTTAGAAATCGATATCGTCGCAGTAAATTAGCTGAAGATTTACGTGACGAAGTTGCACCAAAAAACATTTTAATGATTGGACCGACAGGTGTCGGAAAAACAGAGGTAGCGCGACGGATGGCGAAGCTCGTTGGAGCACCTTTTATTAAAGTTGAAGCGACGAAATTTACAGAAGTTGGATATGTGGGCCGAGATGTAGAATCGATGGTTCGCGATCTTGTTGAAACTTCTGTTCGTATCGTGAAAGAAGAAATGGTCGTTAAAGTTCAAGATAAAGCTGAAGAGCAAGCAAATCAACGTCTTGTTGAAATTTTAGTACCAAGTCCAGAGAAACAATCTGGATTTAAAAATCCATTAGAAATGCTTTTTGGTGGTACTCAGAATTCAAACCAAACATCTGAAGCGCAGGAAGATGCTGAAATCGAAAAGAAACGTCAAGATGTGGAAAGAAAGCTTGCTGCAGGTCTGCTTGAAGAAGAAATTGTTTCCATTGAAGTGACGGAACAACAGTCTTCTATGTTTGATATGTTGCAAGGAACTGGCATGGAACAAATGGGGATGAATTTCCAAGATGCGTTAGGAAGTATCATGCCGAAAAAAACAAAAAAACGTAAACTTTCTGTAAAAGAAGCGAGAAAAGTCTTGACAAATGAAGAGGCACAGCGCTTAATTGATATGGATGAAGTTACACAAGAGGCTGTTTATCGTGCTGAACAGCTCGGGATCATTTTTATTGATGAAATTGACAAAATTGCTGGTAAGCAGTCGAATAGCGTAGATGTATCTCGTGAAGGTGTGCAACGTGACATTTTACCAATTGTAGAAGGGTCGAACGTTGCGACGAAGTATGGATCAGTCAAAACGGATTATATTTTGTTTGTTGCAGCTGGAGCGTTTCATATGTCTAAACCGTCTGATTTGATTCCGGAATTACAAGGGAGATTCCCGATTCGAGTAGAATTAACAAAGTTATCAGTAGATGATTTTGTTAAAATTTTAATTGAGCCTGATAATGCGCTAATAAAACAATATATGGCGTTGTTAGCGACTGAAGGTATAGAAATTGAATTTTCTGACGAAGCTATTCGTAAGATTGCTGAGATTGCTTATCAAGTTAATCAAGATACGGATAATATTGGAGCAAGAAGGCTCCATACCATTATGGAGAAGCTTCTTGAAGATTTATCGTTTGAAGCATCTGAAATTACGTTAGAAAAAATAACGATAACACCTCAATATGTAGAGGAAAAATTAGCGACAATTGCTAAAAATAAAGATGTGAGCCAGTTTATTTTGTAATAGTGTCATCAGGTGACTCGCCCTAGTTTCCAAGTGATGAAAAAATATGTGAGTAACATGTAGGAGGAACTTTTGAAATGGAATTATTAGCAAAAACGAGAAAATTAAATGCGTTATTACAAAGTGCAGCAGGAAAACCTGTAAACTTTAGAGAGATGTCTGATACAATGTGTGAAGTAATTGAAGCGAACGTGTTCGTTGTAAGTCGTCGTGGTAAATTATTAGGATATGCGATTCACCAACAAATCGAGAACGAACGCATGAAGCAAATGCTAGCAGAGCGTCAATTCCCAGAAGAGTATACGCAAAGCTTATTCAATGTTACAGAAACATCTTCAAATTTAGGTGTGGATAGTGCTTACACAGCATTCCCAGTGGAAAATAGAGAATTATTCGGCCAAGGTTTAACTACAATCGTACCGATCGTTGGTGGCGGTGAGCGTTTAGGTACATTAGTATTAGCTCGTCTTGGTCAAGAGTTCTTAGACGATGATTTAATCCTTGCTGAGTACAGCTCAACTGTTGTAGGTATGGAAATCTTACGTGAAAAAGCAGAAGAAATCGAAGAGGAAGCACGTAGTAAAGCTGTTGTTCAAATGGCGATCAGCTCATTATCTTATAGTGAGTTAGAAGCAATCGAGCACATCTTCGAAGAATTAAATGGAACAGAAGGTTTACTTGTTGCAAGTAAAATTGCTGATCGCGTAGGAATTACTCGTTCTGTAATCGTAAATGCACTACGTAAACTAGAAAGTGCTGGTGTAATTGAGTCTCGCTCTTTAGGTATGAAAGGAACATATATTAAAGTGCTAAACGACAAGTTTCTACATGAGCTTGCTAAATTAAAAACAAACTAATTTATAAGAAAAACTCTCCTCATTTGAGGAGAGTTTTTTGTTTTCTAAGAGATTCGCTGTGCTTAAATAAAGCGTCTTGACAATGATCTTTAAGGAGTCTATTCATAAAAGCTCACTTTGTTGCTTAAAGGAGAAAAAGGTTGGTAATACTAGAATTGGAGCGTAAAAAAAAGAAAGTTTTACATTGTTCGCATTTTCGACTTGATTGTAATATTTCAGTATGATATAGTAAGCAGTGGTGTCAGTACAAAGTACACACGTTTACTGATTTAAGTGTTGGTGCTACGTTCGTAGTTTCGCTTAGAGATGAAGTAAACGGAGGATATCAAAAACCATTTAGGAGGAACTAAATTATGTCAGTAATTTCTATGAAGCAATTGCTTGAAGCTGGTGTTCATTTCGGACATCAAACTCGTCGTTGGAACCCAAAAATGAAGCGTTACATTTTCACAGAGCGTAACGGTATCTACATCATCGACTTACAAAAAACTGTGAAGAAAGTTGAAGAAGCTTTCAACGTAATGCGTAACATCGCTGCTGAAGGTGGCGACATTTTATTCGTAGGTACTAAAAAACAAGCACAAGAAGCTATTAAAGAAGAAGCAACTCGTGCTGGTATGTACTTCGTTAACCAACGTTGGTTAGGTGGAACTTTAACAAACTTCCAAACAATCCAAAAGCGTATCAAACGTCTTAAAGACATCGAAAGAATGCAAGAAGATGGTACTTTCGAAGTACTTCCTAAGAAAGAAGTTGTTCAACTTAAAAAAGAGTTAGAGCGTCTTGAGAAATTCTTAGGCGGTATTAAAGATATGAAAGGTCTTCCAAGTGCATTATTCGTAGTAGACCCTCGTAAAGAGCGTATTGCAGTTGCTGAAGCACGCAAATTACACATTCCAATCATCGGTATCGTTGATACAAACTGTGATCCAGACGAAATCGATCACGTTATCCCAGCAAACGATGATGCAATTCGTGCTGTAAAACTTCTTACATCTAAAATGGCAGACGCGATCCTTGAAGCAAAACAAGGTGAAGAAACTGTTACTGCGTAACAAATTTGGAAAGGTGATAAGGGGTTCGGCCTTTTATCACCTTTTTTAAGGTATAAAAACCTTTTTAAAAGGTATAAATACATATTTTAGGAGGATGAAAAATATGGCAATCACTGCACAAATGGTAAAAGAACTTCGTGAAAAAACTGGCGCAGGTATGATGGACTGCAAAAAAGCTTTAACAGAAACTAACGGCGACATGGAGAAGGCAATTGACTTCTTACGTGAAAAAGGTATTGCGAAAGCTGCTAAAAAAGCAGACCGCATCGCTGCTGAAGGTTTAACTTTCATCGAAACAAACGGTAACGAAGGTTTAATTTTAGAATTAAACTCTGAAACTGATTTCGTTGCGAAAAACGAAGGTTTCCAAACATTAATTAAAGAATTAGCTGCTCACTTATTAGCTAACAAACCTGCTAACATTGAAGAAGCTATGGCTCAAACAATTGCAAACGGCAAAACAGTAGAAGAGCACATCAACGAAGCAATCGCTAAAATTGGTGAAAAACTTACACTTCGTCGTTTCGAAATCGTTTCAAAAACTGATGCAGATGCATTCGGTGCTTACCTACACATGGGTGGACGCATTGGTGTATTAACAGTTCTTGAAGGTTCTACAGATGAAGCAGCTGCTAAAGATGTAGCAATGCACATTGCAGCAGTTAACCCTAAATACATCGACCGCGATGCTGTAACAGCTGAAGAAGTTGAGCATGAGCGTCAAGTATTAACACAACAAGCTTTAAACGAAGGCAAGCCTGAAAAAATCGTTGCGAAAATGGTTGAAGGCCGTCTAGGCAAATTCTTCGAAGAGATTTGCTTACTTGACCAAGCATTCGTTAAAAACCCTGATATGAAAGTTCGTCAGTTCGTTGAGTCTAAAGGCGGAACATTAAAAGGATTCGTTCGCTACGCTGTTGGTGAAGGTATCGAAAAACGCGAAGACAACTTTGCTGAAGAAGTAATGAACCAAGTAAAAGGTAACAACTAATACAGATTAGGGAACACATTGTGTTCCCTTTTTTAAAATAAAGATGTAAGCAATTGGAGGTTCATTATGAGTAAACCGAAATATAATCGTGTCGTTTTAAAGCTAAGCGGAGAAGCGCTAGCTGGCGAACAAGGATTTGGAATTAACCCAGCTGTAATTAAATCAGTTGCAGAACAAGTGAAAGAAATTGCAGAACTTGATGTAGAAGTTGCTGTTGTAGTTGGTGGCGGTAACATTTGGCGTGGGAAAATTGGAAGTGAAATGGGCATGGATCGTGCAGGAGCAGATTACATGGGCATGTTAGCAACAGTTATGAACTCATTAGCTCTTCAAGATAGCTTGGAGAACATTGGAATTCAAACTCGAGTGCAAACTTCAATTGAAATGCGTCAAGTGGCAGAACCTTACATTCGTCGTAAAGCAGTTCGTCACTTAGAGAAAAAACGTGTTGTTATCTTTGCTGCAGGTACAGGTAACCCATACTTCTCTACAGATACAACGGCAGCATTACGTGCAGCAGAAATCGAAGCGGACGTTATTCTAATGGCGAAAAACAATGTAGATGGCGTATATAATGCAGATCCATCTATTGACCCAACAGCTACGAAATACGAAACACTTACTTACTTAGATGTATTAAAAGAAGGTTTAGGTGTAATGGATTCTACAGCTTCTTCTTTATGTATGGACAATGATATTCCATTAATTGTATTCTCAGTTATGGAAAAAGGTAATATTAAACGTGCCGTTTTAGGTGAAAATATTGGAACAGTTGTAAGGGGGAAATAAATATGGGACAACAAGTATTAAAGTCTGCAAATGAAAAAATGGAAAAAGCAGTTGCTGCTTATTCTCGTGAATTAGCAACAGTTCGCGCTGGTCGTGCAAACGCGTCTGTATTAGATAAGGTACAAGTTGATTACTACGGTGCACCAACACCAGTTGTGCAATTAGCGAACATTACAGTTCCAGAAGCACGTTTACTTGTAATTCAGCCTTATGATAAAACTTCTATCGGTGATATTGAAAAAGCAATTTTAAAAGCAGATTTAGGCTTAAACCCTTCTAATGATGGAACTGTAATTCGTATTGCATTCCCTGCATTAACAGAAGAGCGTCGTCGTGATCTTGTAAAAGTTGTGAAAAAATATGCTGAAGAAGCAAAAGTTGCTGTTCGTAACGTACGTCGTGACGGTAATGATGATCTTAAGAAGCTTGAAAAAGCTGGCGATATTACAGAAGATGATTTAAGAGGATATACTGAAGATATCCAAAAAGAAACAGATAAATATATTGCAAAAGTTGACGAAATCGCAAAAAACAAAGAAAAAGAAATCATGGAAGTGTAATAGCGATAACTTCGCAAATATGACCCTCTTCTTAAGGGGGTCTTTTTACACTTTTAGGCATACGTCTGCTTGTTGGAGGGTATGAATGATGTTTAAAAAGTTTCCTTTTTTTAAAGGTAAAAAGGCTACATCGTTTGATCATCTCATTGAAGAAGTAAAAAAAGGATATATCCCAGAACATATTGCTATTATTATGGATGGTAATGGAAGATGGGCAAAGAGAAGAGCGATGCCTCGCATTGCTGGACATCATGAAGGCATGCAAGTTGTGAAAAAAATTACAAAATTTGCAAGCAAACTTGATGTGAAAGTATTAACTCTTTATGCTTTTTCGACTGAGAACTGGAAAAGACCGAAAAAGGAAGTTGATTATTTAATGAAGCTTCCAGAAGAGTTTCTAGGTACATTTTTACCAGAATTGATTGAAGAAAACGTACAAGTCCGAGTAATAGGGCAAAAAGATCGTCTTCCTACGCATACGCGCAGAGCGATGGAAAAAGCCATGGAAGATACGAAAGAAAATACAGGATTAATTCTTAATTTCGCGTTAAACTATGGAAGTCGAGATGAAATCGTTTCTGCTGTGCAACATATGATGAAAGATAATGAAGAAGGAAAAATTCGTGCGGAAGAAATAAATGAAGAAATGATTTCTTCATACTTAATGACGAGTTCTTTACCTGATCCAGAATTGCTGATCCGTACAAGTGGAGAGCTACGTATTAGTAATTTCATGTTATGGCAAATTGCTTATTCGGAATTTTGGTTTACAGATGTGTATTGGCCGGATTTTACCGAGGAACATTTGCTAAATGCGATTACAGACTTTCAACATAGAGGGCGCAGATTCGGAGGCGTGTAGAAAGAGAGGGTTTGGTAGTGAAACAGAGAATTATTACTGGAGTGATTGCTGCCGCGCTATTCATTCCCATCGTAATTTACGGTGGCGTGCCTTTTACGGTTTTAGTGTATGCACTTGCTTCTATAGGTTTATATGAATTAATTCGTATGAACAAGCTTACGCTTATTTCGGTACCAACAGTTTTAGCAGCAGTATTATTGTGGGTTATTTTGATTCCAAGTACTGCATCGGAATTGTTTACACGGATTGGATTAGGTAAATTAGAAATCACATTTGTGATTGTTTTATTACTTTTATCATATACAGTCCTTTCTAAGAATACATTTACTTTTGACAATGCTTCCTTTTTACTTATGGCAACGACATATGTTGGAATGGGGTTCCTATATTTAAATGAAACGAGAATATTAGGAATTAAATATGTGTTCTGCGCACTATTTGTCATATGGGCAACTGATTCAGGTGCATATTTCATAGGAAAAGCATTTGGAAAAAGAAAATTGTGGCCAGAAATTAGTCCGAATAAAACGATTGAAGGTTCATTAGGCGGTATTATTTGTGGAATTGTTGTTGCGCTTGTGTACAATATGTTCTTCCCAGTTGAAGCAAATGTAGGGGTTTTAATCGTTCTGACGATTATCATTTCTATTTTTGGACAAATTGGTGATTTAGTGCAATCTGCGTTTAAACGCCATTATGGTGTAAAGGATTCGGGTACAATTTTACCTGGACATGGTGGTATATTAGATCGAACAGATAGTTGGTTATTTGTTTTGCCAATTCTATACTTCTTATTACAATACAATTAATAAATGAACGAGGGGTTGGAGTCATGAAAAACATTAGTTTATTAGGTGCAAGCGGATCAATTGGTACACAAACATTAGATGTATTACGCTCGCACCCAGACCAATTCCGTCTCGTTGCTTTTTCTGTAGGGAAAAATATTGACTACGCAGTAAAGGTAATTCAAGAATTTTCTCCGCAAATTGTCTCTGTGCAAAGAGAGGAAGATGTTGTAAGATTACAATCTGTTTCTGGTAATACAAAAATTGTATATGGTAGCGAAGGTTTATTAGAAGTAGCGCTGCATCCAGATGCAGAAATTGTAGTGAATGCTGTTGTAGGTAGCGTAGGGTTGTTACCAACACTACGTGCAATCGAGGCGAAAAAAACAATTGGAATTGCAAACAAAGAAACGTTAGTAACCGCAGGACATCTTATAATGGAAGCTGCACGAAAACATAATGTATCGTTACTTCCAGTAGATAGTGAACATTCAGCTATTTTTCAATGCTTGAATGGTGAAAATGAAAAAAGAATCTCTCGTCTAATCATAACTGCTTCAGGTGGAAGTTTCCGTGATAAAATGAGAGATGAATTGCATCATGTGACAGTAGAGGATGCACTTCGTCATCCAAACTGGTCAATGGGTTCGAAAATTACAATTGATTCTGCTACAATGATGAATAAGGGGCTAGAAGTAATTGAAGCACATTGGCTTTTCGGCATTCCTTATGAGCAAATCGATGTTGTTTTACATAAAGAAAGTATTATTCACTCTATGGTTGAATTTGAAGACCGTAGTGTAATAGCGCAGCTTGGTTCACCTGATATGCGTGTCCCAATTCAATATGCTCTTACATATCCTGACAGGCTACCTCTTTCAGACACAAAACAGCTAAATTTATGGGAAATTGGAACGTTACATTTTGAGAAAATGAATCAAGAGCGTTTCCGTTGCCTACGTTTTGCGTATGAAGCTGGAAAGATAGGTGGAAGCATGCCTGCTGTAATGAATGCGGCAAATGAAGTAGCTGTCGAAGCCTTTTTGCAAAAGAAAATTGGTTTCTTAACAGTAGAAGACCTCATCGAAAAAGCAATGCACCATCACAATGTCATTGCACGTCCGAGCTTAGAGGAGATTCAGGAGATTGATGCAGCCACAAGACGGTTTGTGATGGAACAAATTTAGCAAAGGTGGTTATGGAATTGAATACAGCGATTGCCTTTATATTAATTTTCGGTGCACTCGTATTTTTCCATGAGCTAGGGCATCTATATTTCGCAAAAAGAGCTGGTATTTTGTGCCGCGAGTTTGCGATTGGTTTTGGTCCGAAAATTTTTTCATTTGAAAAGAATGAAACAGTGTATACGGTTCGACTACTGCCACTTGGCGGCTATGTTAGAATGGCTGGTGAGGATGCAGAAACTGTTGAATTAAAACCTGGGAAAAAGGTTGGACTTGTACTAAACGAAAAAGAAGAGGTTGTAAAATTAGTTTTAGACCAGCGTGAAAAATATCCAAACGTTCGTGTAATTGAGGTTGAACAAGCTGATTTAGAACATAATCTTACAATTTCGGGTTATGAAGAATACGAGGAAGAGTTACAAACATTCCGAGTGAATGAAAAAGCTCGTATTATTTCTGCAGGAGAAGAAATACAAATTGCTCCGTATAATAGACAATTTGGTTCTAAAAAGTTAGGACAAAGAGCTTTAACAATTTTTGCAGGTCCTGCAATGAACTTTATCCTTGCGTTTGTTATTTTTGTGATTCTCGGATTTGTACAAGGTGTTCCCGTTAACAAACCGATGGTCGGAAAAGTAATGGAAAACAGTGTTGCAGAGCAAGCTGGATTGAAACAAAACGATACAATTCAAGCGATTAATGGGAAAGACACAAGTACATGGAAAGATGTTGTAACGATTGTACGTGAAAACCCAAATAAAGAAATCACACTACATGTAAAGCGTGATGACGAACAGTTTAAGGTGAAAGTAACACCGGCAGCTGATAAAGAAGGAAAAGAAGAGGTTGGTAGAATTGGTGTGTATTCTCCTGTAGAAAAAACTATCACTGGTTCTATTAAATCTGGCTTTGAGCAAACATATACATGGACGAAATTGATTTTTGATTCACTTGTAAAATTAGTGACAGGCCAATTTTCTATTAACGATCTATCGGGTCCTGTAGGGATTTATAATTTAACAGATCAAGTTGTGGATTATGGTATTACACGTGTTCTAAGTTTAGCGGCCGTTTTAAGTATAAATCTTGGTTTATTTAACCTATTACCGGTTCCTGCTTTAGATGGAGGCCGCTTGTTCTTCTTCTTAATTGAAGCTTTACGTGGAAAACCAATCGATCGTCAGAAAGAAGGTATGGTTCATTTCATTGGCTTTGCGCTATTAATGTTACTAATGTTAGTTGTAACGTGGAATGACATTCGGAAGTTTTTCCTGTAAAATAAAGTGAAACTTATATTGAAATAGAACTCGTAGAGTTAAAATCCCTCACCGAACTAGAGGTGAGGGGTTTTACTGCGTATAAGAGTAAAATAAAGAGGTGCTAATAAATGAAACAAAGTATGGTATTCAGTCCTACATTACGTGAAGTACCAGCTGATGCTGAGATTAAAAGTCATCAATTGTTACTTCGCGCAGGATTTATGCGTCAAAATGCTTCTGGTATTTATAGTTTTCTACCATTTGGTTTAAAAGTATTGCACAAAGTAGAACGTATTGTTCGTGAAGAAATGGAGCGCGCAGGCGCTGTAGAATTATTAATGCCAGCTATGCAGGCAGCTGAATTATGGCAAGAATCAGGTCGTTGGTATTCTTATGGATCTGAATTAATGCGTATGAAAGATCGTAATGATCGTGAGTTTGCACTAGGAGCAACGCACGAAGAAGTAATTACAGATCTTGTGCGTGATGAAATTAAATCTTATAAAAAATTGCCATTAACGTTATACCAAATTCAAACAAAATTCCGTGATGAGCAAAGACCACGTTTCGGTTTATTACGCGGAAGAGAATTTTTAATGAAAGATGCATATTCTTTCCATGCAACGCAAGAGAGCTTAGATGAAGTTTATAGCGGTTTATATCAAGCTTATTCTAATATCTTCGCTCGCTGTGGTTTGAATTTCCGCGCGGTTATTGCTGACTCTGGAGCAATGGGCGGAAAAGATACGCATGAATTTATGGCATTATCTGATGTAGGAGAAGATACAATTGCGTATTCTGATACATCTGATTATGCAGCAAATATTGAAATGGCTCCTGTTGTTGCTTCATATACAAAGAGCGATGAAGCAGAAAAAGCACTTGAAAAAGTAGCAACACCAGATCAAAAAGCAATCGAAGAAGTTTCTTCATTCTTAAATATTGCCGAGGCGAATTGTATTAAATCTATGGTCTTTAAAGTAGATGAGAAGTTTGTTGTTGTACTTGTTCGTGGTGACCATGAAGTCAATGATATAAAAGTGAAAAATGTGTACGGCGCTTCTGTTGTTGAACTTGCTTCACATGAAGATGTAAAAGAATTATTAAATTGCGAAGTTGGTTCTTTAGGGCCAATTGGTATGCCAGGTGCTATTGAGGTTATTGCCGATCATGCGGTGGCAGCGATTGTAAATGGTTGCTGTGGGGCAAACGAAGAAGGATTCCATTATGTAAATGTAAATCCAGAGCGTGACTTTAAAGTAAGTGAGTATACAGATTTACGTTTCATTCAAGAAGGAGATCAATCTCCAGATGGAAACGGAACGATTCGCTTTGCACGTGGAATTGAAGTAGGTCATGTATTTAAATTAGGAACTCGCTATAGTGAAGCGATGAATGCAACATTCTTAGATGAAAATGGAAAAACAAAACCGCTTATCATGGGTTGTTACGGTATTGGTGTATCTCGTACAGTAGCAGCAATTGCTGAACAGTTCAATGATGAGAATGGATTAGTTTGGCCAAAAGCAGTTGCACCGTTCCATGTACATGTTATTCCAGTAAATATGAAATCTGATGCACAGCGTGAAATGGGCGAAAATATTTACAAAACATTACAAGAACAAGGTTATGAAGTGTTGTTAGATGATCGTGCCGAGCGTGCAGGTGTTAAATTTGCAGATTCTGATTTATTTGGTCTACCAGTTCGTGTGACAGTTGGTAAAAAAGCAGACGAAGGCATTGTAGAAGTGAAAGTACGTGCTACAGGCGAGTCTGAAGAAGTAAAAGTAGAAGAATTACAAACATATATTGCAAATATTTTAAAATAAGAAGAGGTACCTCATTATGAGGTACCTTCTCTTTTCTTTGTAAATGCAGAAGGAAGAAATCTTTCTTTACGTCACGTTTCAATTTATAATAGCAGATGGAAGGAGGTTGCTTATGTCAGTATTAAACGAACAACAAGAGCGATTTCAAATTTTACTCCAGCAGTTGCAAATGCCTGAAGACCTTATTAAACAATATTTAAAAGGTGGTAGTATTCAAAGGCTAGTCGTTGATAAAGCAAATAAAAGTTGGCATTTTAATTTACAAGTGCCGAGCATTTTGCCAACAGAATTATATGAATTGCTAGAAACAAAACTTAAGCAGTCATTTTCTCATATTGCAAGAACATCATTCGCATTAGAAACAGAGAATAAACAATTTACAGAAGAAGAGGTTCAAGCATATTGGCCACTTTGTACAGAGCGAATTACGTTTTCACCTATGTTTGCATATTTAAAGAAGCAACTTCCACATGTAAATGGAGTGAAGTTGTTACTAAATGTGAATAATGAGTTGGAGTCTACGGCCTTAAAGAAAAATGTAGCGAAGTCAGTAGGGGATCAATATGAAGTCTTTGGATTTCCTCGTTTTCAGCTCGACACAAATATAAAACAAAATGAAGAGGAAGTTCAAAAGTTTCGTGAACAAACAGAGCAAGAAGATCGTCAGCGTGTTATACAAGCTATGGAAGAAATGGCTAAGAAACAAGCTGAAGAAAGTAATGTTGTTCATGAAGGACCGGTTGTACTTGGATATCTTATTAAGCCGGATGAAGAAATTACACCGATGCGAGAGATTCAAGATGAAGAAAGAAGAAAAACAGTTCAAGGCTATGTCTTCCATGTAGAAACAAAAGAGCTTCGCAGTGGACGTACGTTATTAACTTTAAAAATAACAGATTATACGGATTCTATTATGATCAAAATGTTCTCACGTGATAAAGAGGATATTCCGATGCTGCAATCCTTGAAAAAAGGAATGTGGGTGAAAGCGCGTGGCTCGGTTCAAAATGATACATTCGTTCGAGATTTAGTAATGATCGCAAACGATATTAACGAAATAACAGGACCTTCTCGTAAAGATAAAGCAAATGAAGGGGAAAAAAGAGTAGAGCTTCACCTTCATACTCCGATGAGTCAAATGGATGCTGTTACCTCTGTTTCTAAACTTGTTGCTCAAGCAGGGAAATGGGGTCATGAAGCCATTGCGGTTACAGACCATGCGGTTGCACAGTCATTCCCAGAAGCGTATTCTGCTGGTAAAAAAGCAGGTGTAAAAGTCATCTATGGTGTAGAAGCGAACTTAGTTAATGACGGTGTACCTATCGCTTATAACGAAGCGCATCGATTACTTGCAGATGAAACATACGTTGTTTTTGACGTTGAGACGACGGGTCTATCTGCTGTATATGATACGGTTATTGAGTTAGCTGCCGTAAAGGTAAAAGGCGGCGAGATTATTGATCGCTTTGAATCTTTCGCAAATCCGCATCAACCATTATCGGCGACGATTATTGAATTAACAGGCATTACAGATGATATGTTAACTGATGCACCGGAAGTGGACGAAGTGTTCAAAAAGTTTGAGGAATGGATGGGTGACCATACACTCGTTGCTCATAACGCAAGCTTTGATATGGGCTTTATTAACGTAGGGTTTAAAAAGGCTGGGTTAGAAAAAACGAAAAACCCAGTTATCGATACGTTAGAACTTGCACGATTCTTATTCCCAGAAATGAAAAACCATCGCTTAAATACGATGTGTAAAAAGCTTGATATTGAATTAACGCAACATCACCGTGCGATTTATGATACAGAAGCAACGGGATATTTACTTGTGAAAATGTTAAAAGATGTGATTGAAAAAGGATTCGAATATCACAATCAATTAAACGATAGTATGGGACAAGGGGATGCATATAAACGTGGGCGTCCAAGTCATACAACATTACTTGCTACATCAGATGTTGGATTGAAAAATTTATATAAACTTGTTTCCTATTCTCACTTGAATTACTTTTACCGTGTACCACGTGTGCCACGTTCACTATTAAAAAAATACCGTGAAGGCATTTTAGTAGGGACGGCTTGTGATAAAGGAGAAGTTTTTGAAGCGATGATGCAAAAAGCTCCTGAAGAAGTAGAAGAGATTGCGCAGTTTTATGACTATATTGAGGTTATGCCTCCTGAGGTGTTACGTCATTTAGTTGAACGTGAACTCGTTCGAGATGAAGGACAACTAAAAACAATTATTTCTAACTTAGTAAAACTAGGTGAAACGCTAGATAAGCCAGTTGTTGCTACAGGGAACGTACATTATTTAGATCCAGAAGATGCAATGTATCGTAAAATTTTAGTGAGTTCGCAGGGCGGAGCAAACCCATTAAATCGTCATTCATTACCGCCTGTGCATTTCCGCACAACAGATGAAATGCTAGATTGTTTCTCATTCTTAGGTGGAGACAAAGCGAAAGAAATTGTTGTAACAAATACACAAAAGATTGCATCATTAATTGGTGATGTTCATCCAGTAAAAGATGATTTATACACACCGAAAATTGAAGGCGCTGATGATGAAACACGTGATATGAGTTATAGAATGGCTCGCAGCATTTATGGAGATGAGCTCCCAGAAATTGTAGAAGCTCGTCTTGAAAAAGAATTAAAAAGTATTATTGGACATGGATTCGCCGTTATTTATTTAATTTCACATAAGCTTGTAAAAAAATCACTTGTAGATGGATACTTAGTCGGTTCGCGTGGATCGGTAGGTTCATCATTCGTTGCGACGATGATGGAAATTACAGAAGTAAACCCATTGCCACCGCATTATGTATGTCCGAAGTGTAAGCAATCGGAATTCTTTAATGACGGTTCTGTAGGTTCTGGTTTTGACCTACCAGATAAAGAATGCCCAGCATGTAATGTTCCGTATGTAAAAGATGGACATGATATTCCGTTCGAAACGTTCCTTGGTTTTAAAGGAGACAAGGTACCTGATATCGATTTGAATTTCTCCGGAGAATACCAACCACGTGCCCATAACTATACGAAAGTATTGTTTGGTGAGGATTACGTATATCGTGCTGGAACAATTGGTACAGTTGCTGAAAAAACAGCATATGGGTATGTAAAAGGCTATGCAAATGATCATAACTTAACAATTCGAAATGCAGAGATTGATCGTCTTGTTTCCGGATGCACAGGGGTAAAACGTACAACTGGACAGCATCCAGGTGGTATTATCGTTGTACCGGATTACATGGATATTTTTGACTTTTCACCAATTCAGTTTCCTGCGGATTCAATAGGAGCGGAATGGAGAACAACACACTTTGACTTCCATTCGATTCATGATAATTTATTGAAACTCGATATACTAGGGCACGATGATCCGACCGTAATTCGTATGCTTCAAGATTTAAGTGGTGTAGATCCGAAAACAATACCAACAGATGATCCGGAAGTTATGAAAATTTTCTCTGGTCCAGAATCTTTAGGTGTAACAGAAGAGCAAATTAATTGTAAAACAGGTACACTTGGTATACCGGAGTTCGGTACAAAATTCGTAAGGCAGATGTTAGAAGAAACAAAACCGACAACATTCTCAGAGCTTGTCCAAATTTCTGGATTGTCTCACGGTACGGACGTTTGGCTTGGTAATGCGAATGAATTAATTTATAACGGTACATGTACGCTAAGTGAAGTTATCGGTTGTCGTGATGACATCATGGTATATTTAATCTATCAAGGCTTAGATCCATCACTAGCGTTTAAAATTATGGAGTCGGTACGTAAAGGTAAAGGTGTTCCAGAAGAATGGGAAGAAGAAATGCGCAATAACAATGTGCCTGGATGGTATATTGAATCTTGTAAGAAGATTAAGTACATGTTCCCTAAAGCCCATGCAGCTGCATATGTACTTATGGCTGTGCGTATTGCATACTTTAAAGTACATTTCGCGCTCTTATTCTATGCAGCATACTTTACAGTACGTGCAGATGACTTTGATGTAGAGGCGATGGCAAAAGGTTCAGCAGCCATACGGATAAGAATTGATGAAATTGCACAAAAAGGATTGGATGCAGCGCCGAAAGAGAAGAGTTTATTAACGGTATTAGAAATGACACTTGAAATGTGTGAGCGTGGCTACTCATTCCAAAAAGTTGATTTATACCGTTCGCATGCGACGGACTTTATTATTGACGGAGATTCGTTAATCCCTCCATTTAATGCAGTACCTGGCCTTGGTACAAACGCAGCTTTAAGTATTGTAGAAGCTCGTAAAAATGGAGATTTCTTATCAAAAGAAGATTTACAACAACGTAGTAAGGTTTCTAAAACGATTATTGAGTATTTAGATAGTCAAGGTTGCCTAGGTGATTTGCCAGATCAAAACCAGTTGTCACTGTTCTAGTAGGTAGGAAAAGTCTTTGCAAATCAGCATTTGCTATGGTATACTATTAACCGAGATAACCATGTCATGTATATTTTGCAAAAAGAAGAGTGGGGAAACCCACTCTTTCGTGTTACTATCTATGTTTTATCTACGTAGGTAGGTGAGGCATTTCTGTCGTATATACATATTTTGTTACAAGTTTTACTTCTTAAATTTGGTAATACTAAGACAGATATTCCCTGCTTAACGGCAGGGGCTTTTGTTAGCTAACGAGAAAGAATAAGATAGACCGTTTTTATAGGCGAAGTCTTTTTCTTTCAAATGGTACATGGCGGCAGGAAGGAGGCTGTTTATGGATAAGAAAGTCACAGAGATTGTAGAAGCATTTGCGCAGCCGATTGTTGAAGAATTAAATCTTGAACTTGTAGATGTAGAATATGTGAAAGAAGGAAAAGACTGGTTCCTACGCGTATTCATCGATTCTGAAAAAGGAGTCGACATTGAAGAATGCGGTGCGGTAAGTGAACGTTTAAGCGAAGCTTTAGATAAAGAGGATCCAATTCCTCATCTTTACTTTTTGGATGTATCATCTCCTGGAGCAGAACGCCCATTAAAGAAAGAAAAAGACTTCCAGCAAGCGGTAGGAAAACAAGTGGCAATTAAAACATATGAGCCGATTGATGGTGAAAAGATGTTTGAAGGAAAGCTACTTTCCTATGATGGTATAACAATTACATTACTATTAACAATTAAAACACGTAAAAAAGAAATCCAAATTCCAATGGATAAAGTTGCGAATGCGCGACTTGCTGTTACGTTTTAGTAAGAAGGGGGATCTTCATGAGCACTGAGTTGTTAGATGCTTTGCTCGTATTAGAGTCAGAAAAAGGTATTAGCAAAGATATTATTATTGATGCGATTGAAGCAGCTTTAATCTCTGCTTATAAACGCAATTTTAACCAAGCACAAAACGTTCGTGTGAGCTTTAACCCAGAAGTGGGAACAATTCAAGTTTTAGCACGTAAGGACGTTGTTGATAATGTGTTTGACCCACGTCTTGAAATTTCTGTAGAAGAAGCAAGACAAATCAATCCGAACTACCAAGATGGCGATGTACTAGAAATTGAAGTAACGCCGAAAGATTTTGGTCGTATTGCAGCACAAACTGCGAAACAAGTTGTAACACAACGCGTGCGTGAAGCAGAACGTGGTGTGATTTATTCAGAATTTAGTGATCGTGAAGAAGACATCATGGTTGGTATTGTACAACGCCAAGATGCTCGTTTCATCTATGTAAGCTTAGGGAAAGTAGAAGCTTTATTACCTGTAAGTGAGCAAATGCCGAACGAACAATATAAACCACATGATCGCATTCGCGTATTTATTACAAAAGTAGAAAAAACAACTAAAGGACCACAAATTTACGTATCACGTACACATCCTGGTCTTTTAAAACGTTTATTCGAAATTGAAGTGCCAGAAATTTATGATGGCACTGTAGAAATTCGTTCTGTAGCACGTGAAGCAGGCGATCGTTCTAAAATTTCTGTATATGCAGAGAACATCGATGTGGATCCAGTAGGATCTTGTGTAGGACCAAAAGGACAACGTGTACAACGCATCGTAGATGAACTAAAAGGTGAAAAAATTGATATCGTTCGCTGGTCAAATGATCCAGTTGAATATGTTGCGAACGCTTTAAGCCCATCACAAGTTGTAAAAGTACTTGTGGATGAAGAAGAAAAAGCAACAACTGTTGTTGTTCCAGACCACCAGCTTTCATTAGCAATTGGTAAACGTGGACAAAATGCACGTCTTGCAGCTAAATTAACAGGCTGGAAAATTGATATTAAAAGCGAGTCTGATGCGAAACAACTTGGTATTGTAACAGAAGAAGACAACATGATCGCATTCGATTCAGTTGAAGACGAAATCGAATAGAGGTGATGAGCATGAGCAATCGAAAAGTTCCGTTACGAAAATGTATTGCGACGCAAGAAATGAAATCAAAACGAGAGCTCGTTCGCATTGTTCGTTCCAAAGAGGGCGAAGTGACTATTGATTTAACTGGAAAAAAATCAGGACGAGGTGCATACTTGTCGAAAGATAAAGAATGTATCATGCAAGCCCAGAAGAAAAATATTTTGGAACATCATCTAAAAGCGAAGGTCGACAGTTCTCTGTACGAAGAGCTTCTTGAGCTTGTTGAGAAGGAGTCGAAATAAGTGTCCGATTGGAAATCGTTTTTAGGACTAGCAAACCGCGCTCGAAAAATTATTTCGGGTGAAGAACTCGTTTTAAAAGAAGTACGAAGTGGCAAAGCAAAGCTTGTATTGCTTTCTGAAGATGCGTCAGTGAACACTACAAAACGCATTACTGATAAAACAACGTACTACAACATACCAATGAGAAAAGTCGAAAATCGACAACAATTAGGGCATGCGATTGGGAGAGATGAGCGAGTCGTTGTAGCTGTGTTAGATGAAGGCTTTGCGAAAAAGCTGTGTAGCATGCTCGATACAAATTACCGGGGGTGAAGGTATGAGTAAAATTCGAGTACACGAATATGCAAAGAAGTACAATATTTCAAGTAAAGATATTATTACAAAACTAAAAGAAATGAATATTGAGGTTTCGAATCATATGACAATGTTAGACGATGAAGTAGTAAACAAATTAGATAATCAATATAACACTGGAGCGGAAAAACCTTCTGTTGCAGATGAGTTTGAAGTAGAAGAAAAAGTTGTTCGTAGCAAAAAGAACAGCAATAAGAAAAAGAAAAAAGGCAAAGGAAATGAAGACAAACGTCAAGAGAACTTTGCTGGAAGACAACAAACACAAATTGTAGAAACACCAGATAAAATTACTTTCTCTGGAAGCCTTACAGTAGGTGACCTTGCTAAAAAACTAAGCAAAGAGCCATCTGAAATTATTAAGAAGCTCTTTATGCTAGGAATTATGGCAACAATTAACCAAGATTTAGATAAAGATACGATCGAGTTAATTGCTAATGATTACGGTATTGAAGTAGAAGAAGAAGTAATTATAAATGAGACTGAGTTTGAAACATTCATCGATGAGCAAGATGATGAAGAAAACTTAAAAGAGCGTCCAGCTGTTGTTACAATTATGGGACACGTTGACCATGGTAAAACAACATTACTTGACTCTATCCGTAATTCAAAAGTAACTGCTGGAGAAGCTGGTGGAATTACTCAACATATCGGTGCATACCAAGTAGATGTAAATGATAAGAAGATTACATTCTTAGATACACCTGGTCACGCAGCATTTACAACGATGCGTGCACGTGGGGCGCAAGTAACGGATATTACAATCCTTGTTGTTGCGGCTGATGACGGTGTTATGCCACAAACAGTTGAAGCAATTAACCATGCGAAAGCAGCAGGAGTACCAATTATTGTTGCTGTGAATAAAATGGATAAACCAGCGGCAAATCCTGATCGTGTAATGCAAGAATTAACAGAATACGAATTAGTTCCAGAAGCTTGGGGCGGAGATACAATTTTCGTACCAATTTCTGCAATTCAAGGCGAAGGAATTGACAACTTGCTAGAAATGATTCTTCTTGTAAGTGAAGTAGAGGAGTATAAAGCAAATCCAAATCGCTATGCAACTGGTACTGTAATTGAAGCGCAACTTGATAAAGGTAAAGGAACAATTGCGACATTACTTGTTCAAAACGGTACACTTCGAGTTGGAGATCCAATCGTTGTTGGAACGACATTCGGACGTGTTCGTGCGATGGTAAGTGACATTGGTCGTCGTGTTAAAGTTGCTGGTCCATCTACTCCAGTTGAAATTACAGGTTTAAATGAAGTACCACAAGCGGGCGATCGTTTCATGGCATTTGCTGATGAGAAGAAAGCACGTCAAATTGGTGAATCACGTGCGCAAGAAGCATTAGTTGCACAACGTGGTGAAAAGTCTAAATTAAGCCTTGAAGATTTATTCCAACAAATTCAAGAAGGCGATGTAAAAGAAATCAACTTAATTGTGAAAGCAGACGTACAAGGTTCTGTAGAAGCAATGGCAGCATCACTTCGTAAAATTGATGTTGAAGGCGTAAAAGTGAAAATTATCCATACAGGCGTAGGTGCGATTACAGAATCTGATATCATTTTAGCTTCTGCATCTAATGCAATTGTAATTGGATTTAACGTACGTCCAGATGTGAATGCGAAGCGTACTGCTGAATTAGAGAACGTTGATATTCGCTTACACCGTATTATTTATAAAGTAATCGAAGAAATCGAAGCAGCGATGCAAGGTATGCTTGATCCAGAATTCGAAGAAAAAGTAATTGGTCAAGCAGAAGTTCGCCAAACGTTCAAAGTAACAAAAGTTGGAACGATTGCAGGTTGTTACGTAACAGATGGTAAAATTACACGTGATAGTGGCGTGCGTATTATCCGTGATGGCGTGGTAATCTATGAAGGACAACTTGATACGTTAAAACGTTTCAAAGACGACGTAAAAGAAGTTGCACAAAACTATGAGTGCGGTATTACAATTGAGAAATACAACGATCTTAAAGAAGGGGACATCATTGAAGCGTACATTATGGAAGAAGTGAAGCGATGATTATCGCTTCACTCTCATTCGAGTGTATGATTTACGATGTGCATTCTTTAAAAGAGAAACGTGCAATTTTACAACGTGTACTAACTCGTGTGAAGCAGCGCTATAATGTGGCTGTTTCAGAAGTAGGGCACCAAGATGTATGGCAACGTACAGAAATTGCGATTGTTTCCGTATCCTCAAATCGTGTTGTCTGTGAAAAAGAAATGAATCGTGTACTTGAGTACATCGATTCATTTCCTGAAATTGAACGTACGATAACACAATTGGAATGGTATTGAATGAGGTGAAAAGTTATGAAATTACGTGCGAACCGTGTGGGCGAGCAAATGAAAAAAGAATTAGGCGACATCATCAGTCGTAAAATTAAAGACCCACGTGTTGGATTTGTTACAGTAACAGATGTGCAGGTGAGTGGAGATTTACAAATTGCCAAAGTATATATTTCTGTTTTAGGTGATGAGGAACAGAAAGAAAGTACATTAAAAGGCTTAGCGAAGGCAAAAGGCTTTATTCGTTCAGAAATTGGCCAACGCATTCGTCTTCGTAAAACACCGGAAATTTCTTTCGAATTTGATGAGTCTATCGGATATGGTCATCGAATTGATACACTTTTACATGAAATTAATAAAGACGGTAAACGTGAAGAATAATGGATAGACATTTGTCTATCCATTTTTTCAATGAAAAATAAGTTTGGATAATTATTATGAAAGAATTATGATGAGGTGAACATATATGGAAGGTGTAGTATTATTACATAAGCCAAAAGGCATGACATCACATGATTGTGTATTTAAATTAAGAAAGATATTACGTGAGAAACGAATTGGTCATACGGGAACATTAGATCCAGATGTAACAGGTGTATTACCGATTTGTGTTGGAAGAGCAACGAAAATTGCACAATTTTTAACAAGTGAAACGAAAACATATGAAGGTGAAGTAACATTAGGATTTTCAACAACAACTGAAGATGCTTCAGGTGAAGTTGTAGAAACAAAAAATGTAGATCGTGTTATTACACGTAAGGAAGTAGAAGAGGTTCTTGCGAAGTTAACAGGTACAATTGAGCAAATGCCTCCGATGTATTCAGCTGTAAAAGTTAATGGGAAAAAATTATATGAATATGCAAGAGCTGGAAAAGAAGTTGAACGTCCAGTCCGTACAATTACAATTCATGAATTCGTATTACTTGATGACCGTGAAGTGTTTGAAGGGGAAAACATTTCATTCCGTTTCCGTGTAACGTGTAGTAAAGGGACATATGTAAGAACGCTAGCAGTAATGATTGGTGAAAAACTAGGTTTTCCATCACACATGTCCCATCTTGTAAGAACAGCATCTGGTGAATTTTTACTAGAAGATTGCATATCATTTGAAGAAATTGAAGAAAACGTGCAAAATGGAACAGTAGAGTCTATCTTCATTCCAATTGATGAAGCGTTAAGTAAATTTCCAAAAATGGTTGTAGATGAAAAGCAAGCAGAGAAAATAAAAAATGGTATGTTCTTAAAGAATGAATTAGAAATAACAGCACCATTTATTACAGTATTTGATAAAAATGACCGTTGCTTAGCAATTTATGAGCATCATCCAAAACACCCTGGTATGCTAAAGCCAATGAAAGTACTTGTGAATAATCAAGAACTAAAGCTATAATGAATTATTGGAAGGATTATTACAGAAAAAGGTGAATGCAAGCGTGAAACTTATTCATTTAACTCATCCACATGAACAAAATAAATTAGAATTACCACCTACTGTAATGGCATTAGGATTTTTTGATGGCATTCATTTAGGGCATCAACGTGTGATTCGAACTGCGAAACAAATAGCGGATGAACGCGGATATAAAAGTGCAGTTATGACATTTCATCCCCATCCATCTGTTGTTTTAGGGAAAAAGGAAGCGCATGTGGAGTATATTACACCGATGCGTGATAAAGAAAAAATAGTCGAAAACTTAGGAATCGATATATTATATGTTATTAAATTTGATGAATCGTTTGCAGGCTTATTGCCACAGCAATTTGTAGATGATTATATTATTGGTTTAAATGTAAAGCATGTAGTAGCAGGGTTTGATTATTCATATGGACGTTTAGGAAAAGGAAAGATGGAGACTTTACCATTTCATGCAAGAGGGGAGTTTACACAGACTGTGATTGAAAAAGTTGAATTTCAAGAAGAGAAGGTAAGTTCTACAGCATTACGAAAGTTAATTCGAAATGGCGAAATGGGACAAATTCCATCTATTTTAGGTAGAGCCTATACAGTAGGAGGAACGGTTGTACACGGTGATAAACGTGGAAGACAAATTGGTTTTCCAACCGCTAATGTAGGTTTAAGTGATGAGTATTTATTGCCACCTGTAGGTGTTTATGCAGTGAGATTAAAAGTTCACGATGAATGGTACGATGGTGTATGTAATATTGGATATAAACCAACTTTTAAAGAAAATGAGCGTCAATTATCTATTGAAGTACACTTATTTGAATTCAACAAAGACATATATGATCAAAGTGTTACAGTTGAGTGGTATATGCGTATAAGAGAAGAGAAGAAATTCAATGGTATTGATGAGCTAGTTGAACAAATCGCAAAAGATAAGAAAACAGCACAAGAATATTTTGCGAGTGAAAAGAATATACTTGCTTTTTCAAATGAAAAGTAGTATTCTATGTTATGTACTTTATGACAACCATTGCTTGGCATTGCGACTCACCGACGCTTGCTAGGTAATTGGGGGTTTAATTATTAGGAGGTGAAATAGGATGGCTTTAACACAAGAGCGTAAAAATGAAATCATTGCACAATTTAGAACTCATGAGACTGATACTGGTTCTCCAGAGGTTCAAATTGCTGTCCTAACGGAGCAAATTAACACTCTAAACGAGCACTTACGTACTCACAAGAAAGATCATCATTCACGTCGTGGTCTATTAAAGATGGTTGGTAAACGTCGTAACTTACTTACTTACCTACGTAATAGCGATATCACACGTTACCGTGAATTAATCACAAAGCTTGGCTTACGTCGATAGTCAAAGAAGCGGGAATATTCCCGCTTTTTTGTTAGGTAAAAATATATCTTCTACTCTTTATAGCTTACTTAATTTTCGGCAATACTAGAGGAAGAATATTGTGATATACTATCCATTTACATAGAAGAATTGAATATTTTAAATTGAGAGGGGTACTTAAATGAGTCAAGAAAAGCAAGTCTTCTCGATAGATTTAGCTGGTCGTCAGCTAACAATTGAAACAAGTCAGCTTGCAAAACAAGCAAACGGAGCAGTATTAGTAAGATATGGCGACACAGCAGTTCTATCTACAGCAACTGCATCAAAAGAGCCAAAAAATGTAGATTTCTTCCCGCTTACAGTAAACTATGAAGAGCGTTTATATGCAGTTGGAAAAATCCCAGGCGGTTTTATTAAGCGTGAAGGCCGTCCGAGTGAAAAAGCGATTTTAGCAAGTCGTTTAATTGACCGTCCAATTCGTCCACTTTTCGCAGATGGTTTCCGTAACGAAGTGCAAGTTGTCAGCATCGTAATGAGTGTTGATCAAGATTGTTCTTCTGAGATGGCAGCTATGCTTGGTTCTTCATTAGCATTATCGATTTCAGATATTCCATTTGAAGGTCCAATCGCAGGTGCAACAGTTGGTCGTATTAATGGCGAATTCGTTATTAATCCAACAGTAGAACAGCAAGAACAAAGTGATATTCACCTTGTTGTAGCTGGTACGAAAGATGCAATTAACATGGTTGAAGCAGGGGCAGATCAAGTACCTGAAGAAACGATGTTAGAAGCAATCATGTTTGGTCATGAAGAAATCAAACGTTTAATTGCTTTCCAAGAAGAGATTGTACAAGCTGTAGGTAAAGCGAAAACAGAAGTACAACTTTATGAGGTTGATGCTGATCTTAATCAAGCTGTACGTGAAATGGCTGAGAAAGATATGCATTCAGCAATTCAAGTGCATGAAAAACATGCACGTGAAGATGCAATTAACGAAGTGAAAAAGCGTGTAATTGAGCATTATGAAGAGCAAGAAGTTGATGCTGACACATTAGGACAAGTAAATGAGATTCTATATAAAATTGTAAAAGAAGAAGTACGTCGTCTTATTACAGTTGAAAAGATCCGCCCAGATGGACGTAAAGGTGACGAAATTCGTCCGTTAGCATCAGAGGTTGGTATTTTATCTCGTACACACGGTTCTGGTCTATTCACACGTGGACAAACGCAAGCATTAAGTATTTGTACATTAGGCGCACTAGGCGATGTGCAAATTTTAGACGGTCTTGGTGTAGAGGAATCAAAACGCTTTATGCACCATTATAATTTCCCATCATTTAGTGTTGGTGAAACAAGACCAATGCGTGGACCAGGTCGTCGTGAAATTGGTCACGGTGCACTAGGAGAACGTGCTCTTGAGCCTGTAATTCCATCTGAAAAAGATTTCCCATATACAGTTCGTCTTGTATCTGAAGTTTTAGAATCTAACGGTTCTACTTCACAAGCAAGTATTTGCGGTAGCACATTAGCAATGATGGATGCGGGTGTACCACTTAAAGCACCAGTTGCTGGTATTGCAATGGGTCTAGTGAAATCTGGTGAACATTACACAATCTTAACAGATATTCAAGGTATGGAAGATCATTTAGGTGATATGGACTTTAAAGTAGCAGGTACAGCAAAAGGTGTAACTGCGCTGCAAATGGACATTAAAATCGATGGTTTATCTCGTGAGATTTTAGAAGAAGCATTACAACAAGCGAAAGTTGGTCGTATGCACATTCTAGACCATATGTTATCTGTTATTGCTGAGCCTCGTACTGAGTTATCTGCGTATGCTCCAAAGATTATCACAATGACAATTAATCCAGATAAAATTCGCGATGTTATTGGACCAAGTGGTAAACAAATCAATAAGATTATTGAAGAAACTGGTGTTAAAATTGATATCGAGCAAGATGGTACAGTATTCATTTCATCAATTGATCAAGAAATGAATGAAAAAGCGAAGAAGATTATTGAAGATATCGTTCGCGAAGTACAAGTAGGCGAAATCTACTTAGGAAAAGTAAAACGTATTGAAAAATTCGGTGCTTTCGTTGAATTATTCAGCGGTAAAGATGGACTTGTTCACATTTCTGAACTTGCACTTGAGCGAGTAGGTAAAGTAGAGGACATTGTGAAGATCGGTGATGAGATTTCAGTTAAAGTTATTGAGATTGACAAACAAGGTCGTGTAAACTTATCTAGAAAAGTATTGCTAAAAGAAGAGCAAGAAAAAGAAGCTGCGAAAGAAGAAGCTTCAAAAGAAGAAAATACACAAGAACAAAACTAAGTGAAAAGCCAGAATATCTGGCTTTTTTTGTTATATAAAATAAAATAAGAATATAGATTTTTATAGTCGGATAGGTATAGTTTTCATCATAACGCTCAAATTAACAAAGATAAGAAGAAAATGGTTTTTCTCGTTTTGGATTGTTAATGGGAGGATGTATATGAAAACACGTATATTTGCAAGTATAGCTATATTCTTTTTTTGTATAGGGTTATGTTCGTATGCAGTGATAGCGCAAGATAGTTTATATGAAGAAATTCAAAAGCGGGCAAAGGAGTATAGGATTGCTCCGCAAAATGCAGTGATCGATAAAATTTGGAAAGCAACGCCAGGATATAATGGGAAAGAAATTGATATAGAGGCATCGTATAATAATATGAAGAAGCTAGGGGAGTTTAATCAGAAACAGCTTGTATTTCGAGAAATATCACCTAGTGTTCATTTAGAGGACTTATCTCCATCTCCAATTTACCGTGGACATCCGAATAAGAAAATGGTCGGATTAACAATAAACGTAGCTTGGGGAAATGAGTACTTACCTCGTATATTAGAGACGTTAAAAAAGCATGATGTGAAGGCGACATTTTTTTTAGAAGGACGTTGGGTAAAAGAAAATTTACGATTTGCGAAAATGATTGTAGAGGCGGAACAAGAAGTAGGGAATCATTCTTACACGCATCCAGATATGAAGACCTTATCTACAAATGAAATACGGGAACAATTACAAAAGACGAATCAAATTATAGAGGCAGCTACGAATCAAAAGGTAAAATGGTTTGCGCCACCAAGTGGAAGCTTTCGAGATGAAGTGGTAAAAGTTGCAGACGACTTTAAAATGGGGACAATTATGTGGACTGTAGATACAATTGATTGGAAACGCCCTGATCCAGGCGTACTTTTGCAGAGGGTTATGGGAAAAATACATCCTGGGGCTATCGTATTAATGCATCCTACTTCGTCAGCAACAGAAGCATTAGATACGATGATTAGAAAATTGAAGGAACAAGGATATAAAGTGGGGAATATTACTGAATTATTAGATGAAAAACGAGTGGATTAAATACATTTGCATGACATTCTTGACTAAACTTGTTATCATTAAATAATAGCAATTATTTAGAGAAACTGGCAGTAGGAGGAAAGTTTTTGATTAAAAAATATACTTGTAAAAATGGTGTAAGAATCGTTATGGAGAATATACCAACTGTGCGTTCAGTTGCAATTGGTATATGGATTCATGCAGGTTCAAGAAATGAAAATGAGAAAAATAATGGGGTTTCGCATTTTTTAGAGCACATGTTTTTTAAAGGGACAGAGACGCGTAGTGCAAGAGAAATTGCAGAATCATTCGATAGTATTGGTGGGCAAGTAAATGCCTTTACTTCAAAAGAATATACATGCTACTATGCGAAAGTATTGGATGAGCACGCGAAATATGCTTTAGATGTTTTAGCAGATATGTTCTTTAACTCTACATTTGATGAGGAAGAATTAAAAAAAGAGAAGAATGTTGTATTTGAAGAAATCAAAATGTATGAAGATACACCGGATGATATTGTGCACGACATGTTAACGAAAGCAACATATGAAACACATCCACTTGGATATCCGATTTTAGGAACGGAAGAAACTCTTGAAACGTTTACAGGTGATACGTTACGTCAATATATAAAAGATCACTATACGCCTGAAAATGTAGTTGTATCGATTGCTGGAAATATTGATGAAGCATTTGTGCAAACAGTGGAGCAATATTTCGGTAGTTACGAAGGAACAACAAATCGTGAACAAGTACATAGCCCAATTTACCACTTTAATAAAGTTGCACGTAAGAAGGAAACAGAACAAGCTCATTTATGCCTAGGTTACAAAGGACTACAAATGGGGCATGAAGATATTTATAACTTAATTGTGTTAAATAACATTTTAGGCGGTAGTATGAGTAGTCGTTTATTCCAAGAAGTGCGTGAACAACGTGGTTTAGCTTATTCTGTATTCTCTTACCATTCTTCTTATGAAGATACAGGTATGTTAACACTTTATGGTGGAACTGGTAGCCAACAATTAGATACGCTGTATGAAACAATGCAAGAAACGTTAGAGACATTGAAAAATACAGGTATTACAGAAAAAGAACTGGTTAATAGTAAAGAGCAGTTAAAAGGCAACTTAATGCTAAGTTTAGAAAGTACGAATAGCCGTATGAGTCGTAACGGGAAAAATGAGCTGCTTCTTCGAAAACATCGTTCTCTTGATGAAATTATTGAGAGTGTAAACACTGTATCGAAAACAGATGTAGACACGTTGATTCGCAACATGTTTACAAATGAGTTTTCTGCGGCACTTATTAGTCCAGATGGTAAGTTGCCAAAAGGAATGAAATAAATAAAAATAACCGTATCTCATACAAAAGAGATACGGTTATTTTTATGGAAGAATGCATAGAAATAGTTGGTTAAAAAGTAACATGATATTTCAGTTATTTTTTTGAGACATGTAGAATAGGTACTTATTATAGAGTGTTTGCTCATAATAGTTTGATTAGGAGGAATTCCCATGCGTTTAAGTGAATTAAGCGGAAAAGAAATTGTAGATCTTGAAAGAGCGGAAAAAATGGGGGTTTTAGGCCATGCGGATTTAGAAATTAATGAGAGAGACGGGAAAATTCAAGCACTTATTATCCCTGTTGGCAAATGGGGTGGATTTAAAAGAGAACAGCAAGAAGTTAGGGTAGAGTGGAGCCGAATTAAGAAGATTGGGCATGATATGATTCTTTTTGATTTCGAATAAGTAGTAAGTATATTATAAAATTATACTTTAAGATAATATAAATGATTTTGTCCTAATATTGCGCCCTAAGGAGTATAAAGATAAAATGGTATTATATAGGTTTTTAGAAAAACCAGGATCTATTGGATCTACAGTACAAGAAGCCCTCACAATAATAAGAAGAATAAATAAGACTATCATTAAAGTGAAGGAATTATAATAATTATTGCTCATTCCCCCCCTTTTTTTGTTTGATATTCATGAGAATAGGATTATCTAAATATTAATTATAAATTAGATTAACTTTACTTTTCGTCGGTGTTTTTTTCTGATTTCGTATTATTATTAAAAAAATTATCTGCTAAATTAAGTAATTTATTTCCACCTTCACTATTTAAAATATTCATTAAAATTCCGGATCCTTAAATTTATTTAATAGTGTTTGTATAAATGCATATTTGGAAATATATAGTAATTCTATCTAATTTATGTGTATATTGAAATAAGGGATATTAATTTGGAATGGAAAAGAGACTTGAGATTTAGAATTTTGTTTTTGTACTTTAGTTACTTTTTTTTGAATAGGTGAAACTTGACATGAAATATTTTTAGGGAAATACGGGCTAGATTCCATTTTTTCTCTTTTCGCAATGAACATATTTTTTAAAAAAACATATATTAATTGAGGATTGCCTCACATTATGTGAAGCAATCCTATTAGTTAACTTTAAAGGTGTAACAGAAATATCACTTAATAACCACCACCCCAGCAGCTTGCTCCAATAATAATAAGCAGAATAAATAACACGATTAATAAAGCGAAGCCGCCATAACCACCACAGCCATATCCATATCCATGCCCTTTTTTTTCAGTCAAGAGATTCCCCTCCGTTCTATACAAGAATGAGTTTCATAAAACTAAGGAATCGAAGTAGCATCAACAATAACAAGCAAAATAAATAATACGACTATTAAAGCAAATTCACAGCCGATCCAGATCGTTTATCTGAGAAACTCTCCTAAAAAGTTCTAATATATAGCTGAAAATGAAAGTAAGCTAACATATGAGAACTAGTTTTGGTAGTACAAACGATTTGTGCTTGCTTGTCAATACATTGTTAACATATGTAAGAGCTAGTAGATGGTTGTGTGCTTTTATACTGAATTTTCTATGAAGAGGACAAGTGTCATTAATCAATTATAAAAACTCAATATTGAAAAATATTCATATATTAAAGTTTTCCATTTGAAATCAATCACCCAAAGCTTATACATTACATACGCTATGGAGGAAAAAGAAAAAGTAGGCACTTTTCTTATAAATGAAAGAAAAAGAAGGTGAATTAGGGAATGTTGACTGAGATGCATATTGCTGTCATAGGCGGAGATGCAAGGCAGCTAGAGGTAATTCGTAAGTTAGTTGAACTTGATGCGAAACTTTCATTAATAGGGTTTGATCAGCTAGATCATGGCTTCACAGGTGCAGCGAAAGAAAGTATACAAGATTTAGACTTCACTTCCTTAGATGCAATTATTTTACCAGTAGCAGGAACGAATGCAAAAGGAGAAGTAGATACTATTTTTTCGAATGAGAAAGTTTCCATAACGAAAGAACAGATTGAAAAAACCCCAGAAAACTTTACTATATACTCAGGTATTGGCACACCTTACTTGGAAAATCTCATATCTACTACGAATCGAAAGCTTGTAAAGCTATTTGATCGTGATGACGTTGCAATCTATAATTCTATTCCGACAGTAGAAGGTACATTAATGATGGTGATCCAACATACCGACTATACAATTCATGGATCAAATGTAATGGTTTTAGGATTTGGTAGAACAGGAATGAGCGTAGCAAGAGCATTTCAATCATTAGGAGCACATGTTAAAGTTGGAGCGAGACGTTCGGAACATATTGCTCGTATTACCGAAATGATGTTTTCTCCTTTTCAAATGCAGGATATTGAGAAAGAAGTAAGTAATATTGATATTGTTATAAATACAATTCCACACCTCGTTGTAACAGCAAGTGTAATTTCACGGATGCCAGCCCATACATTAGTGATTGACTTAGCTTCTAAGCCAGGTGGTACAGATTTTCGTTATGCGGAGAAGAGAGGTGTGAAAGCATTATTAGCACCAGGTCTTCCTGGAATTGTTGCACCGAAAACAGCAGGACAAATTTTAGCGAATGTTCTTTCTCAGTTATTAACAGCAGATGCGATTGCGAAGGAGGAGGATGGGAAATGAGTTTGAAAGGAAAACGAATTGGTTTTGGTTTTACAGGTTCACATTGTACGTATGAAGAAGTTATGCCGCATTTAGAGAAGTTAATTGCAGAAGGTGCGGAAGTACGACCAGTTGTTTCATATACGGTACAATCAACAAATACTAGATTTGGTGAAGGTGCAGAGTGGATTAAGAAGATTGAAGAAATAACAGGATATAAAGCAATTAATTCTATCGTTGGAGCAGAACCACTCGGCCCGAAAATCCCGTTAGATTGCATGGTAATCGCTCCTTTAACAGGAAATTCAATGAGTAAATTTGCAAATGCAATGACAGATTCCCCTGTATTAATGGCTGCAAAAGCAACCTTAAGAAATGGAAAGCCTGTCGTGTTAGCAGTATCAACGAATGATGCTCTTGGTCTTAATGGAGTTAATCTAATTACACCAACAAGGTGACGACAAAGCGTGAACGCTTATATGTCGCCATCTTGAGGGAGCTTAGGGTAAAGCACAAGTTCGAAATCATCAAGTCTTTGCCATTTTTCCTTCTTGTAAACAGCCTTTTCTAAAACTGACTTTAGGAGGCTATTTTTCTTTTTCGGATCATCTGTTTTGAAGTATAGATCAAGAACGTGCTCAACTTGAGGAATTGTATCTTTCTTTACTTTTTCCTTTTTTATTTCTGTTTTAATTCCTTTCTTTAACTTCTCCATCGTTGAAGTAATTTCATTAATACGATCGGAAACTACATTAGAACGCTCTAAAAACATATCGACAGTGTAAACGCCACGCTCTAATAAATCATGTAAATTATTTTTTTGTTTTTGGACATCCACTAATTCTTTTTCAAGTTTTCGTAATGAAGCTTCATTCATTTGAATAACTTGTGTTTCTTTCAATTTATCATCTTGCTTATGTTTTTCGAAATCAGCTTTATAATTGATGTACCATTCTTTTAAAGCTTCGAGTAAACGCTTCTCAATTAACTCAGTATAGCTTGATTTGTTTTCGCAGCCACGGTGTTTACAATCCATAGCTTCCTTTCGATTTTTCGGATAACGTTGGACCATACTGTAACCACATTTACCACATTTAATAATGCCAGCAAGAGGATTTTTTATTCCGTTCGTATTGTAAGGAACGTGATATCTTGAATTTAATTTTTCTTGTACTGTTTCAAACAAGCTTTCTGAGAGGATAGGCTCATGCTTTCCATTAGCAATAATCCATTCTGATTTATCTTGCCGTGCACAACTACGTTTCACAGCATCAGGACGTTTTACTTCTTTTCGTTTTTGCCATGTTACTTTTCCGATGTATACATTGTTTTTTAATATATCCAAGATACTATAGGGGTTCCATTCATTCCCTAACTTACTTTTGTAGCCAAGATCATTTAACTTACTCCTAATTGCACTTGCACCCATATCCTCATTTGCATACCAATCAAATATCATCCTTACGACAGAAGCTTCTTCTGAATTAATCATTAGCGTACGCTCTCGCTTATTTAAACGGTGGATATCATAACCGTATGGTGCATGGGTACCAAGGTAATTACCAGCCTCTACACTTGCGACACGACCACGTTGCATACGACGTGTAATAATCTTTAATTCCTTACGTGCCATAAACGCTTCAAATTCACTGTATTCTTCATCCCACTCATCGTTGAGGTCATAAGTTTTCCTAGGTGTCATAATCTTCGTATTGGATCGTTTAAACGTCTCTAAAATGATTCCTTGCTCTTTCATACCACCACGACCTAAACGGTCCATATCCATACAAAGAACAACATCATATTTGTTATCTTCAATTTCTTCAAGTAGTGCTAACATTTCCGGACGTTTTACTAAGCTCTCACCAGAAACAATTTCCTCACGGACAGATAAAATATTTAAGTTCATTTCCTTGGCAATTTTCAGCAGGGTAGAGCGGTGTTTTGCTAAAGTTTCTCCTTCACCACGTGCTTCAGCTTCGAGATCGGCACGGGATTTTCTCAGGTAGATTGCAGTTTTCATAATATAGAAACCTCCTCATTTATAAAATTATACGAACTGTAATGTATAGAAAGAAGTAAATAATTACTGAAAAAATTTTCTAATAGTAGAGTTTCTATTCCTGTAATTGTTATCAATCGCTTTTCGAGAATCTCTATATTTTTATGTAAGATAAACTTGCTTTGAAAAAGGGATTAAATAAATTTAGGGTGTAGTTAGACATGCGCTGGAAAATCCTTTTTGTAAATGGCTAGCTAATAATTGATTTTCATAATGTAACAAGCGTTTATGTGCGATTTCAGATGATACATTAAAGGTTTTTGCAATCAGGTAAATTGCTTCCACTCTTGTATCAGGGAAATCTATTTTTCTTAACATAAAAGTTGGTACACAAAATTGCAACATGAAATTTTGTGCTTTTGTTTCTTGGTAATCTATAAAAGTTTTCGGTATATGTAGTTGATTACCTGCATGAAATAGAATATGACAAAGTTCATGTCCAAAATCTTCCCATTGATGGTGAAATGATTTTCGACTATCAATAATAATACTAGGTAAATCATTTCTGTATATAGCACGACTTCCGAAAGGTGCAAAATGTAACCAAACATTTAATTTTTCGGAAATCCTTACCATATCGATCTCTTCAGGTAAAAAAATAGAAACTGATTGATATAATTTTTTGATGAAATCTTCAATTTGTGTTGTGTAGTAGGGCTTTGTTTTATGCATATCATATCACTCCATAGATAAAATACGAACGTAAGTTCTAATTATAACAAAAAAAGAAAAGTCTGGAAAAGACTTTTCTTTTTTTGTTTAAGAAACACATAACTCATGTGTGTTTAATTTTGTAAGATACTCATTTAAGGTTTTTCGAGAAAAGATGGTGTAAACATCATAGGAAGTTATTAGTTTCCAAGTGATAAGTAAATCATCTTTATAAATTAGTTCTTCAACGGTTTTGGTTAAACCCTCAACATAGCTAGTTGTGATATTGACAGTCAGGTACCCGTTTGTACCTGTTTGATAAGATACATCGAGTAGTTTTCCGCCTTTTTTGATATTGCTAGCTATTAAATCAAGATAATGCATACCTTGATAAATAAGGCTCCTTTCTGTATTACATTGTATCATTTCGGATTCCTCCTAGTACTATTTTTGACCGTATTGGGTAAAGTAGTAGTCTAATTTTTCTAAGAAACGTTTTTTTGCAACTGCAAAATCTTCAGGTAAATATGAGCTGAAATGTTTTTTTGTTGTACGATATAATCCTTGTTTAAAGTTTCTTACAATATATCCTATATTATTTATACGGTCATTATCAATACTATTTTCTTTCTCGTATAGCTCAAATCCTTCTTTTTCTAGAACGGATGTTCTGAAAAAGGCATCCAGTTTTGAGTGCATCCATGTTGTAAAATCTTTACGAATTGTTTCGGATAGTATTAATTTTTGATATTCATCAAATGATCTATTATGCTGTTCTTGAGTTGTTGATTCTATATTTTGAATAAGAAGATTTGCTTGATCTTTATCAATTAAACCGTCACGTTCCATCTCATTTATTTTCTCAATTTTTTCTTGCAGTAGTTGCTGTTCTTCAATAATCAAATTATAGGTAGCATGTTTAAATTGTTCATATCCATTTGTTGTAAATGAATCTTGTGCACCTAATCCGTTAGATGAATATGAACTTACCGATCCAATTTGAACAGTAATAGGATTTGGGTCTAAATCAGCGGAATGAATTTTTCCGAGTACCGGTTCTTTTTCTATAAACCCTATTTCATCAAAGGCAAAAGACATTTGTTGCGAAATTTCTTCAACTTGTTTTTTAAATTTTTCACCATATTCTTCTTGTGATTTGTAGTAATACCAAAGTTTTTCAAGTCCAAGTTCCTGATGATACACGACATTACAGAAATTATTTACAGTATTGTGTTCTTGTCCATGAATTCTTCTTAAGCCACGACCTATAGCTTGTGCGTAAGGGGAGAGCGTTTTAAATGGTCTGAAAATAGACACTATAGAAATATTAGGATTATCGTAGCCTTCGCCTAACATTTGGATACTAACCATAACGTCATATTGGCCATTTGCAAAATCATTTAAGCGAATTTCTATTTGTTCTGGAGATAATCTACTACTTACATAAGTGCATGAAAGGCCACAATCTTCAAACCAATTTGTAACTAATTGAGCGTGTTCATCATTACATGTAATTGCTAAAACTTGATGTTTTGGATAGCTTTTTCTTTTTAATTCTAAAATCTCTTTTGTGTGATTAATTACTTGTTTAGAGCATGCTTCATCCATTGCGATGGTTCTATTAACCCAGTCGTTTCCTAGTTTTCTTTTAGCTTCTTCTAATGAGTAATTCTGACCACTTTTCGGATCATGAAAGTTTAATTTTCCAGGTATTCCTTCGGCTTTTACAACATTTTTTAGTAAACCATCTTCAATCGCTTCAGCTAAAGTATATTCAAAAATTGGATCATATTCATGAGTAGAAATTTTTAAATTATCACTACGGAAGGGTGTAGCAGTTAGTTTAATAATTTTTGATGCGTTAAAATAATCTAAAGTTTTTTGCCACATATCAGCTGCAGCATGATGTGCTTCGTCGATAATAATCATGTCAAAAAAATTAGAATCTACTAACTCTTTTAAATTAACGTCTTCACTACTACCAATAATTTTATGGATATTGGTGATTACAATATCTGAAAGGTTTAATTTTCTTAGGGTTTGTTGTTTAGCTTCTTCATCTTTACTGTTAAATCCTTGATATAAGTAACTTTTTGGGAATTTACTTCTATCAAGAATAACTTTTCTTTTATACCAAAATGTATCTTCTGGATTTGTAATTGAGTCAAATTCCTTAAATACGGTTTTTCGGACAATTTTCCCAGGAGTGATAATTAAAACCCGTCCGTTACTTAATCCAAAAGGTAGCATTGCCATAACACCAGTTTTTCCAGAGCCAGTAGGCATTACAATTAAGCTTTCCCTATATTTGAAGTCTGAGAACTCTTCATAATGTGAAATGGCTGCTTGATAAGCATCAATTTGTGGTGAATATAGATTCGGATTCCCTTGAATTAATGGTTTTGTCGTTTGAAAAATGCTCATTTATTTCATCCTTTCTTTTGGTAAAGTATAATGATTTTATATTAAAAATTTACAAAAAATTAAATGGAGAACTAGATTATAGATAGAATAACAAATAGCAAACTAAAATTATGTATTTTAGGGATTATTAACCATGATAATGCAAATAAAAAAACGCAATAAGCGTAGAGGTTACTAGATTAAAAAGAAAATAAATTGATGTATTTATATAGATGATGAATTTAGAACTAGAACTGCAAATTAAGTTGTAAATTATTTATTACAACTCAATTTGCAATTTATTAACTATAGTCAATGAATAGCTCAAAAAAAATACGCATTTAAAATTGCATTTATTATATACCCTATTCAATTAACGCTGTTTATCCCCAATTTTACGATTTTTTTCTTTATCCTTAATAAAATCCCAAAATTGTTTAAGCTCTTCCTGTTTTTCAGGAGAAGCATCTTTAATATCTTTGAACCATATACCTAGCTCAGGGTCTAATAGGGGATTATAGGTACTAATGTCTTTTTGAGTAACATTTCTACCTAAAAGATAGTCAGTTGAAACCTCAAAGAAATCAGCAAACTTATTTAAAGTTTCATAATCAGGCTTTCTGTTCCCATTTTCATAACCCGATATTGTTGATTCAGCAAGATTTAATTTTTGACCTAACTCTTTCATAGTTAGATTATTTTTTTTTCTTAATTTGCGTAAGTTCTCTCCAATCATAGGAATCCTCCTATTCATCTTCTAAGTTTAATTATACTTTGCAAATTGCAAAAGTTGAAATGAATTGGTAAAAACTTTGCAAAATGCGTTGACACTTTGCGAAGTGAGTAGTATATTTTGATTATCAACACAAAGTGCAAAGTTTTAGGCGGTGATAATGAAATGGATGGCCCAAAAGAAATTCGTATGGAATTGGGGATTAGTATTGAAGAAGCTGCAAGGAAACTTAATATTTCAGGCGGATATCTATCACAAATTGAAAATGGACAAAGGCAAATTAGCGCAGAGAGAGCTGATCAAATAGCAAAGTTATACGGAAAGAGAAAAGAAGATATTTTTTTACCTACTCGCTATTCAGTTTGCAAAGTTTTAAAGCGATAAAGATTTAAGTATTGGTACGTTAATGAAAAAAATAAGGTCTGATTAATGAAAGAGGGTGATTAAATGTCGTCATTTCAAATGGCAGTACCAACAGATCCGTCGCATAAACATATAAAAAGCACTTCAAGAGGTGACACCATGAGCCAACAAGAAGAATATGCGGCGACTTATGAATTTGGAAAAACGAAAGTCCATGTTGTGGCTCCTGAGCCAAAATCACAAAAGGATATTGATAAAATCCGTCAAGCATATTATAAGGCTGGTTGGGCCATCATCAAAGAAATACAAGTGAAAGAAAACATTGAGGAATAGCTCCTCTCTTTTTACATGAAAAATAGACAAGTTACATATGCACTAAATTCATTGTAACCATTTGAAAACTAAATATGGAGGCGAACAGATATGGGAACAAGCATATACTGCAATCCGGCAATAGGGGAATTATTACAGAATGCCAGAGAATGTTGTGATAATATTCAGCTGAAAACGAAGAAAGGGTTATCTAAGTACCTTGGTATTACACATGAAAGATTAACCCGTATTGAATCTGGGCTTTCTAAACCAGAATTTGAGCTTGCGATGGATTGGTGTCATGCAACAGGAGCAAAGTTGAATCAACAAGCGATTAAACATATCTATGGTGTTAGTTTACCGCCTACAGATCCACGTTTAACTCAAGATGTGAACCTACAATTAATGAACTATATAAAACAAGCAGAAGAAGGAATTTTAGCAGCGAAGGAAATCATGAACTTACAAGTGACAACTAGGTCATGGAAGCTCGATGAAAAGAAGAAACATGAATACGCAGTTCATGCAAAAGAAATCTTCGATACAATCCAAGCTACTCAATGTGTAGTACAAGCACTTGAGCAAGTTCATTTTGGCATTATGGAACAAATACAAAGAAGTTGGTTACAAAAGGCTATGTCGGAAAACGTTATTATTCAATCAGTAGATAGCTTAATGGCTTTAACAAAAGTTCTGTAGGGGAGGAAACCTAAATGACAGTAGATTACAAGAATCCAAGCTTAGGAGAGTACAAGGAACTAATTCGTTATGATGCAAAGTTAACTGGTGAAATAAAAATAGCTAAAACATTCGGTGATGATAAAAAATCCTTGGAGTTAAAGCAAGAGAAGAAGTTAGTGGGAATTTGAATCAAAATTATTGAAGCATCATTCACTTTAAAACATAAATGGGCAAAAGAAAAAGCTACCGCCTAGACAACAGTAGCTCTGAAAAAAATTCTATAAAGCAATTATAACATTTTATTAATCGTTTGGACAAGCCACTGTGCTTGTCGTTATGACCAGAAAGGGATTGTTCCTCCCATCCCCCCCTACAATATGCCTTCCTGGTTGTAACGATGCGTACAGCATCAATTCAAGTAGGAAAGAGGGATAATTCATGACACATAAATACGATCGTCTTCATGATCTAGTTCTTTCAGGAGACTTTTCATTTGCGAATAAACTTCATAATTGTATGATTGGATGCGTTCATAACATGTTTTATGCAAAATCAGCCGAAGAATCAAATCGCTGGGAAGAAGAACTGGAGCGATGTATGAAAGAATTTAAAATGCTTCGTGATACAAAAGAAGAACATGAGGCATCGATGAGTTATCGTGTAGTGATTAAAGATTTAAGAGCAAGAGGAGTT
Organism: Bacillus clarus; assembly: GCF_000746925.1. Classification (GTDB taxonomy): domain Bacteria; phylum Bacillota; class Bacilli; order Bacillales; family Bacillaceae_G; genus Bacillus_A; species Bacillus_A clarus. Next base: position 741,052 of record NZ_JMQC01000008.1, on the reverse strand, counting down.
AATGCCTCATTAGTAACACGTAGAAAATAAAAAATCTATCACTTGGCAGAGTGATAGATAAATGGCTTTGGAAAAAATATTTGAATTAATTATATCAAATTAGCATGCGTATAACAACGGGGTGTGTAGCATGCTTTTAGATAAATCATTACATAGAGTGTTGCTGAGTCCTAAGATACTTCAGCAAGCGACATCAGAGCAACACCTAAATTACTTAGTAAAACAATATTTGAAAACAGGATACAAGAATTATCGCTTGTTACGTATAGAAGGCGGATTTGCGATATGTAAACAGGAGGATGAATAATATGGCATTGTACAGAACAGTTCAAGTTTCATTTTGGAAGGATGCAAAAGTTATTGAGGAAATGACTCCAGAAGATAAGTTGTTTGATTTATATCTTCTTACTAATCCATGTACGACACAAATTGGCGTGTATCAAATTACTAAGAAGCAAATGGCATTTGATTTAGGGTATTCAATGGAAACAATCAATGCTTTGTTAGATCGTTTTGAAAACCATCATAAGCTAGTGAAATACAACCCTGATACACGTGAAATAGCGATTATTAATTGGGGGAAATACAACTTAAATAGAGGCGGAAAACCGATTGAAGATTGTGTGCGTAAGGAACTTGATGGGGTTGTTGATATTAATCTTGTTCGTCTAGTTTCTCCTAAAGTAAAAAATGATAAAATCCGTGCAATGTTTGAGGCATTTATTGCTAATAACGATACGTCGGACGATACGTTAACGACAAGTGGGGAAAAAGAAAAAGAAAAAGAAAAAGAAAAACAACAACAAGAAAAAGAGTGCGCGGACGTTGTTGCAGTTAATCCAATTTCTTTTTACGAGCAAAACTTCGGATTCATTACACCTTTTATTGCAGATGGCATCAATGCTTGGATAGATGATTTAAATGCAGAATTAGTTGTTAAAGCTATGGAGATTGCTTTAGAAAAAAATACTAGAAACATGTCTTACGTAAATACGATTTTAAGAGATTGGCATCTTAAAGGCTTAAAAACAGTAGCTGATGTTGAATCGGCTGATAAAGCATTTCGTGCTCAACGAACGGCACAAACACAGAAACAATCTCCGTACCAACAGAAGGGCCTATCTGAATCTACTAAAAACGTATTACAGCAACAAGAATCATGGGAACAAAACATCCCTACAGACGAAGAACTTGCAGCACTTAATCAACAGAATGGATGGATGATGCAATGAGTAACGAAATCATTCGTAATGTAGAAGCTGAACAAAGTATTCTAGGGAGCATTATCACAGAAGGTGACTTGATAAAAGATTGTCAGTTAAAGCCAAAACAATTTTCTATTCCAACACATCAAGTAATTTTTAAAGTGATGAGAGAACTAGAGGATGCTGAAAGTCCAATAGACCTTGTAGCTTTAGTTGGGAAGTTTGAAGAGAGCTTTATGAATCAAATCGGTGGTATTGTGTTCTTTATCAATTTGACTGAGGTCGTTTCAACAACAAAGAACTTTTCATATCACGAAGGTTTAGTAATTGAAGCATGGAAGATGCGACATGCTCAAGAGGTTGCTGGTAATTTATATAATCGCCTTCAGCAAGACAAGGACATGAGTGCGATTAGTAAATCAATTGATGAGTTAAGCGCAATTGAAGAGACTGGTTATTCAGATGATTTTAATCTAAACGAAACACTCGTAGATTTATATAAAAAAATGCAAATTGATGTTGGTGATTTAACAGGCATAAACACTGGTTACGATGATTTGAATAGGATGACTTCAGGATTACAGGAAGGCGATTTAATTATCGTAGGTGCTCGGCCCTCGATGGGAAAAACAGCATTTGTATTAAATATCGCTTATCATGCAGCGAACTCTAATGCAGCAACAGGAGTTTTCTCACTGGAGATGGGTGAAGAACAATTACTCAAGCGGATGATTTCAAGTACCGGAAATGTAGAGGCTACGAAATTAAAGAATCCTAAAAAGCTATGTAATCTAAAAGACTGGGAAAAGATTAGCCAAGCAATGGGCTTAATAAATGATTTGCCGTTAGAAATATACGATAAAGCAAATGTGACGATGCAAGAGATTTACACTAAAACTAGGAAGCTAAAGCGTAAATACCCTGATAAAAAAGTACTAATTGCAATTGATTACTTGCAGCTTATTGTGGGTGATCCGAAGCATAGAGGGAATCGCATGCAAGAAATCGGTGAGATTAGCCGTAAGTTGAAATTGATGGCTAGGGAGTTAAATGTATGTGTAGTTGCATTATCGCAGTTAAGTCGTGCCGTTGAAAGCAGACAAGATAAAAGACCGTTGTTATCTGATTTACGTGAGAATGGGCAAATTGAGCAAGATGCAGATTTAATTGCATTCTTATATCGCGAAGATTACTACGATGCAGAAACAGAAAACAAAAACATAACGGAAATCATTTTAGCTAAACAGAGAAATGGCCCAGTTGGTGTTGTCGAATTGGCATTCGTTAAAGAGTTTAGTAAGTTTGTTAACTTAGACCGTAGATTACATCAGCAACAGGAGGTTCAATAATGTTGTTACGTCAAGAAGTAGAGCGTAGGAAGCTATGTATTATTCGTAAGTTATTAGGATTAGGTCTAGCTGAAATAAATGGACAAACGTTGGACCAATTAACATTAACGCAGCTTGAAGGAATTTTAATAGCAAGTTTGCAGGTGCTGGAGGGATCAAACGATGTCAAAACAGTTAACAATCTTTGATGTTGAACCAGTTGTGTCATTTGATCCAAAGAAAGCTCATGTTCACCGGTTAAATTCTAAACTACGTTTTGCTGACGTTGTTGTACAAATACCGCGCCAAGCAAAAGCGGTTGACGAATTAAAGCCAACGACAGCACCTGATAACCGTTATGAGTTGTTTGAAGATTATACGATTGGAATTTGGCGTTATAAACGAGCGGAGGATAAGCAGTTTGATTGGGAAGAAGCGGAACAGATGTGTAAGCGAGCAAGGGATAGCAAAGAGCTGGTTCCAATACGGATCCATCTATCCTCGGAACAGTCATTTGTTCCAGAGAATGTTGTGCAATATTTATAGGCAAATAAAAAAAGCCGAGCTGGCTCCCGACTACTTTTGACAAAGTAATTATATCATGGGAGTGGTCAATATGGCGATTATTAAAGAAGATATTGCAGAAATGAAAGCCGAGATTTCTTTAGCTGAAAATATGATTTATGTTGTGAAAGATGGACAAATTCATTCGATTGAACCACCAACAAGTGGTCATGGTGAACAGTCGTTTATATACAAGAGTGGAAAAGTAACTCGGATGGATGAGCGGAAGACGCACTTAATTTAATAGAGATTGGAGGGAAGTGTAACGATGCGAAGTTACTTCCCGTTAAATTTCATACAATTTGAATTTAATAGAAAAGGATGATTGATAATGGAACAAATTTTAAAAATTGAAGCACATCAAGAAGAAGTGCGATGGTCAAGCATGAGTGGTTACGCTATTACGACAAACGAACAAGTAATAAAGCTATTGATTGACGACGAACAAAGTTGCTGTGAAAACTGGGGTTACTTTATGTCGGAAGATGACTTTAATGATTTTATAGGAGCCGAACTTATTGATGTAAAAATAACCGATACGGAATTAAAAGAAGGTCTCCTTAAAAAGCATGATTTGGATATAGAAGATGAATATTTTGAAGGTGACGTGATGTTCGTTGACATTGTCACATCTAAAGGAACTCTCCAGTTTGTCGCTTACAACGAACATAATGGATATTACGGTCATGAGGCTAAAGTTATTTCAAAACAAATTAATCATGATGAAGTGCTATAAAAGCGTTATTTTAAAATGAAAAAGAACACTGTTGAACAGTGCTTTCCATAGCCCAACAAATCTTATGAGGAGTCCAAAGTAGGAGGCTTTGGGATCTGTGTTGAGTATATGTAATACCTGTTAAGAAAATGATTATTTCTCAAAGAGGATTTAAAGAGTAACCGTACATATTGAAGTCTTGTTTGAAAATGTCTTTAACTAACTGGATAGCTTCTTCATCATAAAAACTATCATAGGTTGGGAGCTTTGGGAATAAGGGATTGGTAATGTCAGCATCTGCATAGTTTCCTTTATAAATAGCTTTGTGACTTTGGTGGTGCCATGATTTGGTCAATAGGTTTAAAGGAGATTTTTTTAATCTATATTTGTCTTCTAAATTTGAAACAGTATCAGAGAAATTCTCTAGATAAATGTAATTTGTAACAAACTCTTCTTCTCCTTGTATATATTGTGGTGTGAGGTGAGGATCTACGTCTTCAAAATTTGTTGCATGTGATTTTAAATAATACAAAAAAAGCTTAAAGGAAATTTTTTTATTGCAAGACTCATTACCATAAAGAAGACGACGGATGGGTCTCCAATCAGGTTCAGGAGTATCGAAATATGGTGGCGGGATAAGAGAGAAAAATGAGCTTACTGCTCTTTTGTAGGGGTTTCTTACCAGTTTATACGTGTCTTTTTCTTTCGTTTGTAACGTATTGGCTAAATCAGTGAAATAGGATATAGAATTTTTATAAATTTCAAATTCGTAGTTGTGAATGAATGAGTTATACTTTATAGCCTCTTCAAATAAGTTAATTTGATAAAAGAACCAATGCGCTAGTGAAGTACAACCGCTTTTTTGGCTCCAGAATAAGACTAAGGGGAAATTTTTGTGAACATGAGGAAAGCGCCCATCTTTAGTTATAAAATCGTAAATAGTTGTGGTAGGCATTTTCAACCTCCATTCGCTTTTTTATCAATCCTTTTTAGTGTATGGAAAAAATGCTTAAGATATGAAAAAAGTGGTGACTTCAAAACAACAAAGAGACCTGATTCAAATTTCGTTGGTTACTTTATATAATCAGTGTTATCAGTAGTTCAATTGTTCGAAAAGGTAGATTTTTTGAGACAAATAAATAGGCTTCAAAGTATAGTCGTATTTATAAAATTTAATGGCGAATTATAACCTACAATATTCCAAAAAAGGACCCAATCAATCCCCTCGAGCCATGAGATTGATTGGGTCAACTTCTTGAAAAATCAATTATCTCTGTCTGCAGAAATTAAGCATCAAATCTAAGAATTGTTAATCCTCTAACTTCTGCTGATGTTGAAGCGTTGACATTGGTAGCAGTAATACTAACAGTGTAATCATGGGAGTTGACAGAAGGGGTATTTGCAAATACTTCTGCTACTTTTATTGTTTGAGTACCAATGTTAGTATCATCGGATAAGTGATAAGTCTGTGTGAGGAGAGGTCCATCAACGGAGCTGGATAATACGACGGTAAGGACAACTGACCATGTTGGTAATGTTGGAGTTACTAAAACTTGTACAGTGAAATCAAATTTCAATTGATCACCTGCTGTTATAGGTACAGCTGTTACCTGAAGAACATTTGTTGGCAAAGCACCTAATGGTTGCGTTACCGAATCTGTATCACTAAATAATATTGAACCAGGTCCAGTCGGTCCGGTAGCACCAGTTGGTCCAGTATCACCAGTCGGTCCGGTATCACCAGTCGGTCCAGTGTTTCCAGTTGGTCCAGTATCACCAGTCGGTCCGGTAGCACCAGTTGGTCCAGTGTTTCCAGTTGGTCCAGTGTTTCCAGTTGGTCCAGTATCACCAGTCGGTCCAGTATCACCAGTCGGTCCAGTATCACCAGTCGGTCCGGTAGCACCAGTTGGTCCAGTATCACCAGTCGGTCCAGTGTTTCCAGTTGGTCCAGTATCACCAGTCGGTCCAGTATCACCAGTCGGTCCAGTGTTTCCAGTTGGTCCAGTATCACCAGTCGGTCCGGTAGCACCAGTTGGTCCAGTGTTTCCAGTTGGTCCAGTATCACCAGTCGGTCCGGTAGCACCAGTTGGTCCAGTGTTTCCAGTTGGTCCAGTAGCACCAGTCGGTCCGGTAGCACCAGTTGGTCCAGTGTTTCCAGTTGGTCCAGTAGCACCAGTCGATCCAGGTAGATTAGGGACAGATAAAAGGGCCACATCATCAATAAATACATCTGCACTTCCTGCTGCGGAAAACTTAGTGATAACTACTAATGCTATATTAGCCGTAGCTGGTACTGGAGAGGTTGTCTCATAAATTTCTAACCAATCGTTTTCGTTAATATCGGGGATACGATTGGATATTATGAAAGTAGCTAAGCCATTTCCCAAAAAAGTACTTCCATTAAAATAGTAAATATTGATAGCTATTGTAGGACTAGGAGCTGGCCCAAGTTTAGCAAGGGATACAAAAAGTTCGAAGATTTCATTTGGAGATACCAGAAACGATTGAGCAATAATAGCGTCAACTAAACCTCCAGATAACCTAGCACTGAATGTACCAGAATGACTGTGTGTGCTATCAATAGTAACAAAAGAGACGTTATTTACAGTAAATGGAGCAAGAGTCCCCGTCTCAAATCCTCCATTTACAATACGATTATTAATCAAAAAATCACCCCCTTATTTTGAAGTTCAGTATAGATATATTCAAGTTTGTTAGTTATGCTTGTATACTTGTCCAATAAAAATTTAATAATGTATATTCTATTCAGGATACGTCATGAGGGGATTTTGATTCTTTAGGTTGATGGCGATAGGGAATAGATAGTGGAAATCGAAAAGTTCGCAGAAATTATCGATGCGAACGCACGGATGGTCTTTAGTTATACTTTAAGTGCAGTATCAGCAAGAACATAGAAACAGTTTGAAAGAATGAAAGGATTTGTTAAGAAGCTGAACAAAATAGTTATTTGTGCGACACGTTTCCTCATAAGTGTGCAAACACGAAAGAGGAGGGTTATCAATTTTGATAATAACAACTGATTGACTGAAAGTAGAAATGAAAGCCGTCAGGTTGAGCTGAAACTACTTATCTGATACTCCTACATGCAAAACGTGATAGTAGTCGCAAATTGTATGAAGCTAGGTGAAGTCGGCTGAACAAAACCTAAGTGAGAAATCATATGGTAATGGATAGGTCGGGATGCTACAAAATATCTATGGTGAGAATGTCCAAACGGACTGGCGAACTTGTGAATGTACGGGTCTAAACTATTAATACATTAGAAATGTGTATGTCGTTAACGACGACGTTACCTATCGAAAAGTAAGAGTAGATAATATGAAATTCGAAACATCTAACGATGAGGATGTAAAGGTAACAGGCTTAAAGCAAGCACCTAAGGATATATGTATAGCTAAGTCAATCGGAACGTGGTAAGCAAGAAACTGTCGCTAACGTCTACTAACAGACAGGTGTATATAAGGTTCTAACGAACCGAAATTACTTTATTCTTGTGAAGGTGGGGACACAGTACCGACGAAACATGTAGCAAACGTGGAGGGATAGTCCCTAGTCTTGTTCTTTGAAAACTAAATTAACTAGATGTAACCCACAGGATCGAGTAAGATGATGGGACTTTTCGTAAGAAAGGGGAATTAATACATCGGTGAGTACAACATTACGACATGCAGAATATTACGATATACAAAGAGCGTTCGATGATTTATATCAACGTAGCGAAAACAATGCCGCTAAAGGCATAAATTTATATAAACACATCATATCAAAAGAAAATATTCTACTGGCATATAGAAACATAAAGGCTAACACTGGCTCTAAAACTGAAGGAACAGATGGTATCACAATCGACCACTACAAAATGGAAGATGCAGATTCTTTTGTTGATAATATAAGAAAAGCTCTTGCAGACTACAAACCAAATACGGTACGTAGGGTAGAAATACCTAAAGCAAATGGAAAGAAACGCCCATTAGGAATTCCTACAATGAGAGATAGATTGATTCAACAAATGTTCAAACAAGTTCTAGAACCAATATGCGAAGCAAAATTCTACAAGCATTCATATGGATTCAGACCTAACAGGTCAACACACCATGCAATGGCTAGGTGTCAATACTTGATAAACAGAGGGAGATTTAGTCACGTAGTAGATATTGATATACAAGGTTTCTTTGACAACGTGAACCATTCCAAATTATTAAAACAACTATACAACATAGGCATAACTGATAAAAGGGTGCTGACGATTATCTCAAAAATGTTAAAAGCACCAATCAAAGGAGAAGGTATTCCTACAAAAGGAACTCCGCAAGGAGGAATCCTGAGTCCGTTACTTAGTAACGTTGTATTAAACGATTTGGATTGGTGGATATCGAGTCAATGGGAGAATATTAAAACAAGGAAACCATATACAATAGCAACCAAAAATCCATTGTTGATAAAAGCAAAATTGAAGAAAATGTATATAGTTAGGTATGCGGATGATTTCAAAATATTCACCAACAATCATAAATCTGCAACTAAAATATTCCATGCAGTAGAAGGATATCTCAAAAATCAATTAAACCTTAATATATCTAATGAAAAATCAACTATAACCAACCTAAAAAGAAAATCTTCGGATTTTCTAGGGTTCTCTATCAAATCTGTAAAAAAGCGTAAAAGATATGTAGCAAACACATATGTAAGCGAGAAAAAGAAAAAGGATATCCTTGAAAAAGCAAAAACAAGGATTAAAGCAATTCAAAAGAGTCCAACAGCAAAAACAGTATGGGATTATAACTCCTATGTACTTGGTATTAAAAATTATTACAGAATCGCAACACATGTGACCGTAGACTTTGTAGAAATAGCCTTTCGTCTCTCGAAAACTTTGTTTAATCGTCTAAAATCAATAGGGAAATATAAGATTCCTACCAATGCGAATGCATTATACAAAAGAACTCATAGGAACAATTATAGAACCTTTGAAATAGCAGGCAATCATGTATATCCACTAGCGGACATACAAACACGATTCCCTCAAAGTTTCAGTCAAGACATATGCAATTACACTAAGCAGGGAAGACAAAAACTCATCAAAAGCCTAAAGGGTAACATTGCCAATGAAATGCAAAAGATGTTGCTATCCTCCAATAAAGGACAAAGCATGGAGTATACAGATAACAGAATATCCAGGTATTCCATGCAAAATGGTAAATGTGCTGTCATCGGAATCTTCTTAATAGCTGAAGATGTGCACTGTCACCATAAAATACCGAAAGGTATGGGAGGAACTGACGAGTTTAATAACCTGATTATTGTACATGAATTTGTCCACAGATTGATTCACGCTACAAATGAAGAGACGATTAGAACATATATGAGGATACTTCAATTGAACGATAAACAATTGAAGAAAATAAACAAAATCCGTAAAGCTTGTAATCTAGTTACTTTAGCATAAAAGAATAAGATGGGGCGCTGTATGCGATGAAAGTCGCACGTACAGTGCTAAGCGGGGGAAAAGATGGAGATAACTTCAAAGTCTTACCTATCGCAACTATTAAAAATCGAATTCAATTAAATAGGACCTGTTATGAACTACAGATCCTTTCAAAAAAATAATATAGATTAACCGATTCAACAGGAGCCACCGGTCCAACGAGAGCGACAGGAATCACAGGTTCAATGTTAATATATGTAAAATGAATTTAAATATGATTAATCAAATGATAATTTAATAAAATCCTTATTCAAAGAAAAAGAGCGCTTTCCAAGGCGCTCTTCGACCGAAATGTATGCTGTAAAAGAATACACGATATTATATGGGAATGTTCTAGGTTTGTGAAATTTTTGAACAAAAACGCTATTTTATTAAGAAACGAGGAATGGTAGATAAGTAAATACGTGAATGATTGGATGTTAGTGGTGTAAAAGAAAAAGAACCCTTTATATAAAGGATTCTTTTGACGGTTAATCTAACAATCATAATCATGGTCGTATTTATGGCAACATTCTTCGCAAGGTTTGTTCTGATCATTGCAGCAAATACAAAACGTCTTTTGGATAAATATATCAATAAAATCAATGGCAGCGGAATTATTTGTGAGAGTAAGGTTTTGGAAATCTTCTACTTGAAAAATCCTTTTTTCATTAGGAACTATTGTAGCGATAATTGGTCTGCTAGAACTTCTTGTACGAATAGTTACTTCAATAGGACCGGAATCGTTAGGAACAGATATCTGAAGTAATGTTTTGTTGTGATTATTAGTAAAATCTTCAAAAGCCGCTCTTGAAGTGTTAGGTGGTACAATAATATCTAGCGGTACATTTCCAGTTGAAGCGGTTCCCGAACCAGCTATGGTATGGGTTTCGATAAAACAGTTACCCTTTTGGTTAAGAGTATGCGATTGTTCTTTATAATAATTATTGTGGTCATTACAGCAGATGCAAAACGTTTTTTGAATAAAAATAGCAATATTGCTAAGTGTATTAGTATTATTTGTGACAGTGAGGCTTTCAAAATTTTCTACTTGAAGAATCCTTGTTTCACCTGTAGCTATTGTAGCGGTAATTGGTCTACGAGAATTTCTTGTACGAATAGTTACTACAATTGGTGCAGAAGTACCAGGGACGTGAAACTGGAGTAATGTTTTATTATGATTATTAGTAGAATCTTCAAAAACAACTCTTGAAGTGTTAGCTGGTACGATAATATTTAACGGTATATTTGAACCAGCAATCGTATGCGTTTCAATGAAACAGTTCTCTTTTTTGTGGTGAGAATGCGAATGGTTTTTATAGTGCTTTTTACCATATTTATAAAAATAATCAGCCATTCTTTAATCCCCTATCTTTTATTTGTCGATATATAGTATGTAATAAAAGTAAGAAATGTTTATTAAAATGGAAAAAAAATCTATTTCGGAGAATGAGAGATAAAATTTTAGCTGTACTTCCTGTAGCAGTCTAATTTTACACAACACGGGCGTATAAAGGGAGAGTGGCAAAAAGAAATAAGCTTCGTAACTATTTAATTGTTACAGAACTTGAAGAAGATTAGTATGAAAATTTCATTTTATATCTAACTTAAAAAGGCCCTTTAAAAGGGCCATATGAGTTTCGTATAAAAGGAATGTCTCGTACCATAATATATGCCTGCTTCAATGGAATGTGAAAAAAATGGACAAAAATTTCATTTGTATAAAACAAAAATCTAGTTTCCTAGGGTAATGGGTATCACAGCTCGATCTAGTCGAGCCATTATATGATAACCTGTGTTTATCCTAAGCGAAACAGGTAAATGTTACCGGAAAAGAGCAACCAGCAAAAGCTAATTGCTTTGCTGGTTCTCCAAGGGGGAAAGGAGAAAGGTTAGGGACTTTAAATGAGTTCTGGCTATCGCCTATCTACATTATTGGCGGAATATTGGATTTTATTCAGGGGAGGAAGAGAGAAATTTATGTTATATATTTGATAAAAAATTCTTTTATTAACAGTACCATTCCCAGAAGAAACAAGACTTCAATTGAGAACCAGAACATACTTTTTTGTGGTTTTTTAAACTCCATTATTACGGAGAAAAATAAATAAATTGTAATGAGCATGACAATAAAGAGACGGATTATGTCAGACATTTATAGCACTCCTAATATTTAATCAGTTTCATTATATAGTTATTTCCAATGATATGAAATTTAAGAAGTGTTTTATTGAAATTTAAACAAAATAATCTTTTGGTGAAAATTTATCAAAATATAAGTACATGTTATAATAATAGCAATTACACATTTAGTCCTACTGGAAGAACCAGCGGACATCAAACCTTGAAGAGCATTAGCAATATTGCTCTATGGTTTGGTGTCCGCTTTTTTATTTATATTAATAAAATAGACAAGGAGTGATTGTATATGACGCAATTAACATTCTTACCAAAAATTGACCGTAAAGCAACACAAGCACGATTAGAAGAAGTTCTTGAAAATGTTCGTATTTATAGACAGTTTGGGATGATTAGAAATGAGATGAAGGTTACAGCTTCTGATGAAGTTCGATATCATGGTCCAACAAATATAGTAGGAAAGCCAGCTGAAGATGTCGCTTTAGCTAACGTGAAACTGAGTGAGAGAGAAGCAAGATTACAACGTTTATCTTTTCAAATTGACAAAGCACTAAGTCGTTTCAGTAAGAATCAAAGAGACATAATTGTAAAGCGTTATTTGGAAAATGAGGAAGTATTTGATTATATGGTTTATAGCGAGATTGGCATGAGTGAACGTACATATAGACGAAATAAATCTAATGCTTTTTATAAACTTGCTTTTGCTCTTAGATTAGAAGTATATGAGGTAGAGGAGCATTATGGAGGGGATGACCAATGAATTTCGTTCAGCCGATACGTGATCCAGAGCAAATACAACAGATTAAAGAATATCTGAAGGAAAACAATGAGCGTAATTATATTTTGTTTGTAATGGGGATTAATACAGGTTTACGGATCAGTGATATTTTAAAGTTAAGAGTTAGCGATTTAAAAGGAAGCCATATTTCAATGAGAGAAAAGAAGACAGGGAAACAGAAACGTATTCAATTGACTCCAGCATTAAAAAGAGAACTACGTTGGTACATTGAAGAAAGAGATGACAATGAGTATTTAATTAAAAGTCGTGAAGGAAAGAATAAACCGATTGGACGCAGCATGGCATATAAGATACTTAAAAGTATGGCATCAGAGTTTGGATTAGATGAGATAGGTACACATACATTACGTAAGACATTTGGATATCACATGTATATGCAAACAAAGAATATAGCCTTACTTATGGAGATATTTAATCATTCATCCGAAAGAGTTACGTTAAGGTACATAGGTGTCAACCAAGATGCAATGGATAGAGCTATGATTAAATTTAAAATCTAGCTACATCCTTTTTATTTTTTGCTTTTTATAATTACTCATTTTTTATGCGTTGTGTAACTCAAAAGGGAAAGTGTTATGAAGCTATGAATATCAATAGTTCCGGCGATAGGGGCAGTTACACAAAATATAAGATATGGGTAACTAAGTGGTGTTAAAAGATTGATGCTGTTTGTTAGAATTAAAATAGCAAGGAAAGGAGTTGAGAAGATGAGGACATATAGTGTAAAGAATCTTTTTATAGAAGGGATAGGAGAGGAAATCAATTATGATCAAGCTTATTTTAAGATACATGGAGAAAAGAATTGTAAATGGACAATAGACATTGAATATTCAGGACCAAAAGATTTTCTTATAACGGCAGCATACTATGATAAAGAAGTGGAGGTTACATTTTCTACAATTTATGTAACTGACATTAAAGGCATTGCTGAAGTTAAAAAAGTACATCCTAATAGTAACCATGTTCAATTAAGTGGAATCGGACTATTATAAATAAGGATAACGGGAATAAAATAAGTGGCCGAGTCGTGACCGTTTTTTGACCGTAAATGTGTCGGTTGTTTTGGAATCAACGTGATATATTTGTATTGTGAGAAGTGGCGGAAAACACGACTCACAATGTTGTGTCTTGAATTCTAAACAGCCTCATATTGGCGGCATAATCAAAAATCCGAAACCAGCAGATGGTAGCGATTGAATGATACCGTTATTAAGGGGAGCTTTTGCTCTTCTTTGAGCTAACAACATCCTAGGTAGATGGAATGAGAGGGGCCTGATAAGTCCGGCAAAATTTTCTGTCGTGGTTGTTAGCGGAGAGAAGAATAAAACTTCACATGCCGTAATTGAAAACCAATAAGTAAAACGATAGTAAGGCATCCATTCGGGTGCTTTTTATTTTGGAGGAGGGTGAAAGGATGAAAGAAAATGCAATTAGAATGTATGGACAATGAGTGTCGTACAGTGATGTTTAGGCATTTTTTAGATGGGATGAGTTGTGTTAGGTGTGGTGGACCAGCAACACTTAAACCTTATAATCCAGTTAAGAAGCAAACTGATCAAAGTAAAAATAAGGGACCAAAAATTCAAGTAAATGCTGATACAACTGAAGCATTAGAAAGAATTAAAGAAGTAACGGAAGCTGCTAATGAATGTGTGTTTGCATTGGAGAAGTTAGAAAAGGTTATGGACAAGTTTAAAGGAAAGAGTGAAACATTAATTCAATTCGATACTGTTTTAGACGGTAGAACAATAGCAAATCAAATTAATAAAGTCACACGAGAAGAAATTCGAGCGAAACAGTTTTGATTAAACCGTTAGCAATTAAGGAGTGATTGAATGTTTTGGTTAGGTTGCTTCGTCGGATATTGTGTAGGAATGTCACTATGTTTACTACTTATGATTCAATTCATTAAGGCAAAGGAAGTAGATTGATGAGGGGTGAGGATAGATGGATAACGTTTTAAACGGCAAGGTTACTCTACTTAGTCTTATACCTATTGATAAGAAAGCCTATAACAAATACCTTAAACCACATGAGAAAGCGTACAAGAAGGCTGGGATAGATGTTAATCGATTCAAGTATTATAAGCTGTATGGACAGAATCATATGCTTTATTCTTTAGAATATATAAAACAAACACCAATAAAAGAATTACTGGAAAGAGATAGAGAGAATCAGCAACGTTGGGTAAAGACGGATGAATGAATATAAAACCAAACAACAGAAGCGTAAGTTCTATGACAGTGGTGAGTGGAAGAGTATACGCGAGCAAGTAAAGAAGCGTGACAACTATGAGTGTCAAGAATGTAAACGTAACGGTCGTGTTCGTGTGGACACCAATGAATACAGTGAGAGTGCAAAGCGTAAGAAGATACAGCTCGTTGTCCATCATATAAAAGAACTTGAACATCATCCAGAACTTGCATTAGAAATAGATAATCTAGAAACAATCTGTGTGGATTGCCATAATAAAGAACACGGTAGAACATTCAAAAAGAAACAGAATAAATGGGAACATGATGAGAAGTGGTGAGCATCTTGGAGATATGGAAGCGAATCGAAGGGCATAATTATGAGATATCTAATCATGGTAGGATTAGAAACCGAAGAACTAAAAGGATATTAAAATTAGAATTGCATGATGGGAAGTACTTGAGAATTAAACTAAATAAAAGACATTACAAAGTCCACCGATTGGTTGGGCTTTATTTTATTTCTAATCCAGAAAACAAACCAGAGATAAATCATAAAGATGGGAACAAACTTAATAACCATGTGGAGAATTTAGAATGGGTAACACCTAAAGAGAATGCTAGGCACGCTATTGATAATGGATTAAGCCCAAGGTTAGATAGTCGTACAGTTATCAATATATATTATGATTTCTGGGTCGAACACATGAAGATGTTTGATGTTATGAAAAAATATAATATAACAAAAGGTGTCGCGAGTTCGATTAAATATAAAAATAATTACCAGGATATATTGTCAAAGGTAAAACTTCAATTAGTAATCTTGAAATGATACCCCCCCTTATTTATTTTCACTCTTTTTTCGTCTAAGGGGCACCGGAGGAGGGGGTTAACTGTCAGGTTTTTTTCGAAATTACGCACGTAAGGGGGGTGGGTAGATGGCTGTTAGTATCGTAAAGTTAAAAGAACAGCTTATGAACAGTATTGATATTGAAGATTTAGTCGAAGTTGAAAAGGTAGAAAGGTACATTGATCTTGTCAAAGCATTTAGAAAAATAAATAAAACTATTAATAAAGAAGGCGAGTCCGTAACAGTAAAAAATGGTTCTCAAGTTTTTGTTAAAGCCCACCCTCTTATAAGTGAGAGGAATAAAATTAACAGTTCTTTAATTGCGTTAGGAAGAGATATAAAATTTGTTGTTAAAGCTAACGTTCCTAAGTCAGGTTATAGTGAAAGTGATCTAACATGATTAAGCAAAAGTATGTGGAAGAATACATTGGACTTTATCGAAGTGGAAAAGTAAAGTTCAATAAAGAAAGAGAATTGTTAATTGAATATCTAGAAAAATATGTTTTGAACAGAGACGATTTGTATTTTGACGATGAAATGATTGAGAAGTGTATCCGCTTTGGTGAGAAGTGGTACTTTCCATTACAATCTTTTCAGAAATTCTTAATAGCATTCGTCTTTTTATTTTACAAGAAAAATGGCCGCGTATTTTATCGGAAATTCTTGTGGATGCTAGGGCGTGGCGGCGGTAAGAACGGTTTAATGACAGTTATTCTTCACTTTTTAATAAGTGAATTACATGGTATTCCCGAATATAACATTTCCGTTGTCGCAAACAGTGAAGAGCAAGCAAAAACAAGCCCAGATGAGATTCATAAATGTATTAAAAGAAATGAAGTTTTACAAAGGGCTTTTAAAACAACATTAACACAAACCATTTCGAAATCGACTGGAAGTGTAGTGAAGTTTAGGACATCAAACGGAGATACAAAAGATGGTCTTCGTGATGGTGCTGTAATGTTTGATGAAGTCCATCAATATGAAAGCAATAAAGATGTCCGCGTCCACATCAGCGGCTTGGGAAAAAAGAAAAATCCACGTGAATTTTACATTGGTACAGATGGATATGTAAGAGATGGATTTTTAGATAAATTAAAAGAAAAGGCAATGAAAGTTTTAAATGGTGAAGCGCGTCCTAATGCTCTTTTTCCTTTCATCTGTAAATTAAACGATGAAAAAGAAGTCGATGATATCGATAATTGGGAAATGGCGAATCCAATGTTATCTCAGCCGTTAAGTGAGTATGCTGAAGGCTTACTTGAAACGATAAAGGAAGAATATGAAGATTTAGAAGATGATCCAAGTAACCGAGAAGAGTTCATGACGAAGCGTATGAACTTACCGGTTACAAATTTAGAACGTTCCGTTGCAAAATGGTCAGAAATTCTTGCTACAAATCGTCCATTCCCTAATTTGTATGCTCAAGAATGTATAGGAGCATTAGACTTTGCGAGTATTCGAGATTTTGCAGCATGTGGTCTTTTATTTAGACAAAATGGTGAGTATATTTTTAAAACTCATTCCTTTGTACGAAAGGAATTTGTTGATATCTATTATGGATATTCTAAAAAAGCTGGTGAGTTTAAAAAACAGAAATTTGCTCCAATAAAAGAATGGGAAGAACAAGGCTTACTAACAGTTGTGGACGAACCAACAATCAATCCTCAACATATTGTTGATTGGTTTGTAGAAATGCGTGAGCAATATGGAATTAAAAAGATTATAGCTGATAATTTCCGTATGGAAGCAATAAGGCCTTTATTAGTTGCGGAAGGATTTGAAATAGAAGTTATACGAAATCCAAAAGCAATTCATAGTTTACTAGCTCCACGTATTGAAATGGCATTTGCAAATAAACAAATTATTTTTGATGATAATCCTCTAATGCGCTGGTATACGCAAAATGTATTGGTTGTTATCAAGGGTGATGGTAACAAAATATACGAAAAGAAAGAGCCAGTTCGTAGAAAAACCGATGGATTCCAGTGTTTTGTCCATGCTCTTTATCGAGCGGACGAAATACAAGAATCAACGGACTTCATCATAGGCAATATCAAATTCTAATAAAGGGGGTGATGACCATTGGATGGTTAGGTTCCGTATTTAAAAGAAATAAAGAGCTGGAATTTATGCTCGATCTGGATTTGATTGCTGATACAGCAAATAGGGTTCATATGAAACGATTAGCAATCGATACATGCGTATCATTCTTAGGAAGGACGATTAGTCAATCTGAATTCAGGGTAAGAAACGGTAAGGCATTTGAGAGGAATGAGCTTTATTATCGCTTAAACGTTAGACCAAATAAGAATATGACAGCAAGCACTTTCTGGGAAAGGTTTATTCGTAAACTTATTTATGATAATGAATGCTTAGTTATACAAGCAGATGATGGTGATTTACTTATTGCCGATGGATTTCAACATAATGAATATGCTGTGTTTGAAGATACTTTTACCGATGTAATAGTAAAAGATTACACGTTTAAGAGAAGTTTTAAGCAAAGCGAAGTTATCCATTTAAAGTATCGAAATGATAAATTATCTCCGCTTATTGATGGTTTATTTGCAGATTACGGAGACTTATTTGGTAGGATATTAAACTCTCAAAAGCGTAAAAATCAAGTTCGTGGCACAGTTGATATGGACATGATTGGTGCCAAAACAGAAGAGCAAATAGCGAAGTTACAAGAGTTTATAGACAACATGTATAAAGCCATTGGTACTAAAGATATAGCTATTGTTCCACAACAAAAAGGGATAAAGTACGACGAAGTATATAATGGGTCCACTAATGGTCCTAGTGTGGAAGAGATAAACAAAGTAACGAATGGTTTTTTAAATCAAGTAGCAATAGCTATCGGTATTCCAACAGCTTTATTATATGGAGAAATGGCTGATGTAGAGAAGCAAACGAAAAATTACATGCTTTTCACAGTAAAACCATTATTAAAAAAGTTATCTGATGAAGCGAATGTTAAATTCTTTGAAATGAGTGAATATCTTTCAGGACAAAAGATTGAGGTTAAGGCCGTTTCCTATCAAAGTATATTTGACCTTGCAGTAAGTATTGATAAGCTCATTTCTTCAAGTGCATTTACAGGAAATGAAATTCGATCAGAAGTAGATTATGAAGATTCGGATGATCCGAACTTAAATATCCATCACATTACGAAAAACTATACGAAACTAGATGAATCTGAAGGAGGTGAGAAAGAAAATGACGGTAAATCTTGATATTAAAGGACCAATCATTTCTAGTGATGAAGCTTGGATTTATGAATGGTTTGAAATGGATGCAACAAGTCCAGGAATGGTTGCAAAAGAACTAACTAATGCCAATGGTGATGATTTAATTGTATCGATTAATAGTCCTGGTGGTTATGTACACGAAGGATCAGAGATTTATACAGCATTAAAAAATTATCCAGGTAATGTAGAAGTTCAAATTGTTGGTTTGGCTGCAAGCGCGGCTTCTGTTATTGCAATGGCTGGTGATAAAGTTCGAATTTCACCAACGGCACAAATCATGATTCATAACGCTTCTATGTGGAGTGGTGGAGATCATCGTGATATGTCAAAGGCGGCTGAGATGCTGAAAACGACGGATCGAGCAATCGTAAATGCCTATGTCATTAAGAGTGGTAAATCAGAAGAAGAACTACTTAATATGATGGCTGAAGAAACCTGGATGGGTCCACAACAAGCATTAGAAAATAATTTTGTGGATGAAATCATGTTTATGGATAATCCAGTTAAAATAACCGCTTCAAGTGCCGTTTCCTCTATGATTCCACAGAAAGTAATCGATGGTTTTAGAAATGGAACACTTAATAAGGGGAAAGCAGAAGGCATTACAAAAGAAGATTTAAACACTGCGTTATCAGGATTAAAAAATGAAATCCTGAATGATTTACAAACTAATACAGAACCAAAACCAAAAGAGCCTATTCAAAAGTCTGTTAATACAAAACAGAATTTGAGTACGCTCTTTTTAAAATTAGGAGGAAAATAAAAGATGGTAATTAAATTTAATAACTTTGAAGAAAAGAAACTAGCTTTTGCGAAAGCGACACAGGAAGGTACACCAGAAGAGCAATCTGCAGCATTAAATTCCATGATTGAAGCACTTGCTACAGATGTTCGTTCAGACATCTTAAATCAAGTAAATGAATCTATGGTAGATCGTTCTATTATGCAGTCTCGTGGCGCTAATGTATTAACAAGTGAAGAAATGAAGTTCTTTAATGCAGTTGTAGAAGAAGGTGGATTTAAGTCTACTGAAACTTTACCTAAAACAACTCAAGAACGTATTTTTGATGATTTAGTTGAAGATCATCCTTTCTTGCAACATATTGGTTTAGAGAATCTAGGGGCTGTAACAGAATTTATTTACGGAGACCCAGAAGGTGCAGCAGTGTGGGGACCATTATTTGATGGTATTAAAGGACAACTAAATGCTACATTCCGTAAAGATAGTATTTCACAACTTAAATTAACAGCGTTTATCCCATTAGCAAATGACATGCTAAAGCTTGGGCCTGTTTGGGTTGAAAGATACGTTCGTACAATGATTACAGAAGCGATGAAAGTCGGATTAGAACGTGGATTTGTTGCTGGTACAGGTAAAAACGAACCTATTGGACTATTAAAAGATCCAAGTGGAAGTGTTACGAATGGAGTATATCCAGATAAAAAGCCAGTGGGTACTTTAACGTTTGAACCAGGTCGTAAAACAATCAATGAACTAAAAGGTGTAGTTAAATTACTAGCTAAAAAATTAAATGCTGATGGTTCAGATGCAGATAGACCAAAAAATATTGCTGGAAAAGTAGTCATGGTAACAAACCCATTTGATACTTTTGATATTCAAGCAAACGCGACAATTCAAAATTCAGCTGGAGCATATGTGACAAGCTTGCCATTTAATCCAATCCTTACGGAATCGGTGTTTGTACCTCAAGGAAAAGTATTATTCTTTGTTAAAGGTCAGTATGTTGCAGCAATGGGCGGCACAGAACCTATTAAAAAGTTCGAAGAAACTCTAGCATTAGAAGATGCAACAGTTTATATCGCTAAACAATTTGCTACAGGTAAGCCAAAAGATAAATATACATCTCAAGTTTATACATTGAAGATTGAAGAAACACCAACTCCACCAGCTCAAGGGTGATTTGAATGGAAACAGTAATCTCAAATGAAATATTACAAGAATTTAAAGATAGGATGCGATTAGGTGATGATGAAGATGATAACCTAAGACGTATCCTTTTTGCATCCAATAAAGCTTTAATAAAAGACTGTGGAGCATATAACATAAATGAAGACGAGACGTTCAAAGAAATAGTTTTTGAGCGTTCTCGTTACGTTTATAATGATGCACTAGAGTATTTTGCTGAAAATTTTTTAACTGAAATTAATAGCTTTGGCATTGCAAAAGCTTTAGAAGAAATTAAACTGGACGGTGATTAAAATGCGTCCTTTTCAATACAAAAAACCACTGAATACAGGTGATTTTAGGAATCGAATTATCATTAAACAACCTGTAGTAATAAAAGATGAATTGAATCAAGAAGTTGAAACAGGGGATTGGCAGGAAGTAAAAAAAGCTTGGGCGATGATAAAAACGGTAAAAGGTTCTGAGTATATTGAAGCTTCAGTTTCACAGGCCACACGAATTTATCGGTTTGTAATTCCTTATACATCAGGTATTACAGAATTAATGCGAATTATTTTGAAGGATAAAACACGACTTAGAACCTTCGATATCATCGAACCGCCAATGAATGATGATGAAATATATCAAACATTGACTATTATCGCAAAGGAGCATGTTTAGTATGAACGATTTTGCGAGTGAGATTGCTAGAGAATTACAAAGATATGCAAATGTTGTGGAAGAAGAATTGGAAAATGAAATCGATGAAATAGGAGATATCGCTGTAGATAAACTAAAGCAAGGTAGTCCTAAAAAAACAGGTGATTATCGTAAAGGGTGGCGTAAGAAAAAAGAAGGGAAGGGCGTTGTTCTTCATAATACAAAAGGACAATTAACACATCTTTTAGAAAAAGGACATGCGAAAGTCGGTGGCGGTCGAGTACCAGCACAAGTGCATATTCTCCCAGTTGAAGAGTATGTAATTGATGAATTGCCAAGACGTATCGAAAGGACGGTTCAGCAATGACATTAGGTGAATTAACAAAAATTCTTGAAGCTACAGGTTACCCTGTGGCTTATTCGCATTTCACAGCAACGCCAAGTAATCCAGTTCCAGCGCCACCTTATATTTGTTTCCTTGTGGACGGATCAGCAAATTTAATGGCTGATAACAAGGTCTATCACAAGATAAATGACTTAAATATAGAGCTTTACACAATTAAAAAAGACTTAGTTGCAGAAGCCAAACTTGAAAAAGTCCTAGACGATCATGAAATTACTTATGACTCGTATGGGGCTTTTATTGAATCTGAAAAAATGTATCAAAAAATTTATGAAACGAGGTTGATGTAAATGAATAAAGAAAATAAAGTTACGTTTGGTCTGAAGAATGTACATTATGTTCCATATGATGTTCAAGATTTTTTAGTGAAGTTTGGTACACCAATCCCAATGCCAGGTGGGGTTGAATTAACGTTTGAACCACGTGGTGATTTAATTGAATTCTATGCGGATGACATGCTTTATTATGCAGCAAGTAATAACCAAGGTTACGACGGAACGTTAAATATTGCCACAATTCCTGAGCAATTCGCTATCGATGCGTTAGGGGAACAGTTAGATGAAACAGATGGCGTATTAAACGAATTGGCTGATGCTAAAGGGAAACCATTCGCATTATTATTTGAGTTTGATGGTGATGTGAACGCAACTCGACATGTTATGTATAACTGTGCAGCAAGTCGTCCAACAATTGCATCTAAAACAAAAACAAATTCTGCTGAACCGAACACAAATGAACTGAAATTCGTTTCTAGTCCAATTGTTTTAGCACCTGGCGGCAGACCAATGGTTAAAACAAAAACAACTTCTAAAACAACACAAGCGATTTACAATGACTGGTACAAAAAAGTGTATGTAAAAACAGCAGCACCACAGGGGGCGTAATTAGATGGAAAAGACAATTACTATAGATGGCAAACAAGTTCGATTGAAAAGTACAGCGGCAATAGTTAAACGTTATAAAGCGCAATTTAGACGCAATTTGTTTGCGGATATGATGGGGTTAGGGGCAATTAATGCATTAACTTCACCAGATGGTTCACAACAACCTATTGATATGTCTAATGTCGATTTAAGTAAAGTGGATTTTGAGCTTATCTATGATTTGACTTGGTTATTCGCTAAAACGGCTGATCAAAGTATTCCCGACCCTATGGTGTGGCTAGATGGATTTGAAGAATTCCCTATTGAAGAAATCATGCCAGAAATCATGGATTTGATTCAAGTCACTATGGGAGCAAAAAAAAAATAACAGAAAATGATGAAGAGCAAGGAGCTTTCGGTGATGAAGAATTAACAACCGATACGTTCCTTGCTCTTTGTTATAAAGCGAAATTAACACATGGCGATTTAGAAGAAATGACTATTGGTGATTGCTTTGATTATATTGCTGAATTTGCTGAAATGGAAAACCCATCAAAAGACAAAGTAAGAAAAGCGACTCAAAAAGACTTTAACAATTTCTAAGAAAGGGGTGAGAATATGGCAGGAAGAATTAAAGGGATTACGATTGAAATTGGTGGTAATACTGAGCCGCTTCAAAATGCTTTAAAAGATGTTAATAAGCGCAGTAATGATTTAACTAAAGAACTTAAAGACGTTGAACGTCTTTTGAAATTCGATCCTGGTAATGTTGAAGCTTTAGCTCAAAAGCAAAAGTTATTGACTCAACAAATTGAAAATACAACTGAAAAGCTAGATAAATTGAAAGCAGCAGAACAACAAGTTCAAGCACAATTTCAAAACGGAAAGATTTCTGAAGAACAGTACCGCGCGTTTAGGCGTGAAATTGAATTTACACAAGGGTCACTTGATGGTCTGAAGAATAAGCTCGGAAACATGAAAGCTGAACAAGAAAATGTAGCAAGTTCAACAAGACAATTAGAAACGTTGTTTAGTGCTACAGGCAAAAGTGTGGATGACTTTGCAGGAGCATTAGGTAATCGTCTTGTAAATGCAATTAAAAGTGGTACAGCTACAAGTAGGCAGTTAGAACAAGCGATTGGAATTATCGGACGAGAAGCGTTAGGGGCAGAAGCGGATATTGAAAAATTACAACGTGCGCTTCGATCTGTGGATGCTGGAAATTCAATTCAACAAGTACGGAATGATTTAAGAGATTTACAACAAGAAGCAGATAGAACAGAGAAAAAATTTGAAGGTCTTAAAATAGGATTAGAAAATGTCATTGGTGGTATGGCAGCTGGTGGTGGTATCGCAACGGCCGTTGAAAAAGCCATGGACATGTCTAAATTAAAAACAAAAATTGATATTAGTTTTGATGTTCCTGAGTCTTCGAAAAAATCAGTAGAGGAAGCTGTAAGAGGAATTTCAGCATATGGGTTAGATGCAGAAGAAGCACTTGAAGGTGTAAGGCGACAATGGGCATTAAATAAAGATATTAGTGATGCAGCAAATGCTTCTTTTATAAAAAATGCAGCTGTTATTGCTAAATCTTATGAAGGTATTGATTTTACGGAATTAATACAAGAAACCAATGAAATCAAAAATGAATTAGGTATTACGCAAGAAGGCGCACTTGGATTAACAGATGCCTTGCTAAAAATAGGTTTTCCCCCAGAACAACTGGACATTATTGCTGAATACGGTGGGCAACTAACTCGCGCTGGGTATAATGCTGAAGAAGTGCAAGCGATTATGGAAGCTGGCGTTGAAACAGGTACTTGGAATATTGATAATCTCTTAGATGGACTGAAAGAAGGTCGTATTAAAGCCGCTGAATTTGGTCAAGGTGTCGATAAGGCTATGAAGGAAACGCTAGAAGGTACTAATATCTCAGCTGAACAATTGCAAAAATGGGGGCAAGCTGTAGCTAATGGCGGTAAAGAAGGTTCAGCCGCTATGACTGATATTGCTCAAGCGTTATCCGAGGTTGAAAATGAAACGAAGCGTAACGAATTAGGGGTAAAACTGTTCGGTACAATGTACGAAGATCAAGGGCAAAACATTATTAATACTTTACTAGGTGCAAAAGAAAAAACAGTTGATTTCAATAAGAACCAGGAAAAACTGAATGAATCAATAAAGAAAATGGATGCAAACCCAGCTGTAAAATTCCAAAAAGCTATGCAAGATTTACAAGTTGCTCTCCAACCTGTGTTGTCAGTTGTGGCTGATCTTGTTTCTAAATTTGCTGAATGGATTTCGAATAATCCTCAATTAGCAGCAACATTAGCGGCTATTGCAGTAGCTATTGGCGTAATCACAGGAGCGTTTATGGCCTTAGCTCCTATAGTCGTCACTATATCAACAATAGGGTTAGCCATGACGGGATGGATAGCCCTTTTTGCTGTGATTATAGCCGCTGTTGTCGCTTTAGGTGTTGCCATTTACAAAAACTGGGACGATATTAAAAAATGGACAATAGAAATATGGGATTCTATTAAAGAATATTTTGTAGGGCTTTGGGATGGTATAACCCAATCCTGTAGTGAAGCCTGGTCTTCATTTTTAGAAACGATGCATGAGTTTTTTGATCCCATTGGTCAATTTTTTAGTGATTTATGGACAGGTATAGGTGAGGTGTGGAGTAATGCATGGAATTCTATTGTTGAATTCTTTTCTGGAGCTTGGGCTTCATTCACAGAAATGATGCATAGTTTCTTTGATCCAATAGGCGAATTTTTTAGTAGTTTATGGTCTGGAATTGTTGAAACGGCTTCCTCTTGGTGGTCGTCTTTAGTTGCAACGGCATCCGAATTGTGGGGCATGCTAACGCAAACTTGGCAAGATACTTGGAATGCGATTGTTACTTTTTTAGACCCTATCATTTCATTGATTTCGACAGTTTTAGAAGCAGGTTGGTTACTTATTCAAGCTGGAGTGCAAATTGCTTGGGCGGCAATAAGTCAATATATCATTCAACCAATTCAAGAAGCTTACAATTGGGTAAGTACACAAATTGGAGATTTAGTTAACTGGCTAGGTACACAATGGGAGCTTGTTAAATCTTTGACGCTGGCAGGATGGAATCTGGTAAAACAGTATGTTATTCAACCAGTTCAAGAATTGTGGAATACAACGATAGAAAAACTTAGTGATTTAGCAAATTGGATACTTAAAAACTGGGAAACTATACAATCCTATACACTAACAGCATGGAATCTTATTAAACAATACATCATTGATCCAATTACTCAAGCGTATAATTGGGCGAAGCAACAATTTGGTGATTTGAAAGATTGGATTTTAGAGCATTGGGATACTATAAAAACTGCTACTCTCTCAGCTTGGAATGCAACGAAAACATATATTATTGATCCGATTCGTGACGCCTATAATAGTACGAAAGAAAAATTCAGTGAGATGTATAATACAGCAAAAGATAAATTTGACTCTGTGAAAAATGCTGCAATGGAAAAATTCGAAGCAGCAAAGCGATTTATCGTTGATCCAATTAAAGATGCAGTTGACAGTATAGAAAAATTTATTGGGAAGATTAAGGGATTCTTTAGTGACTTGAAGTTAAAAATTCCAAAACCAGAAATGCCACCTCTTCCACACTTTAGTCTGCAAACTAGCACAAAATCAGTTTTAGGACAAGATATCACGTTTCCATCTGGAATAAATGTGGATTGGTATGCAAAAGGTGGTATCTTCACTAAGCCTACAATATTCGGAATGAATGGCGGAAACTTGCAAGGCGCAGGAGAAGCGGGACGAGAAGCGGTGCTTCCCCTTAATAAGAAGACACTTGGAGATATTGGTGAAGGTATTGCTAAAACTATGATTGGTACTACCGGATCTATGAGTCAATTAATGGGTGATATGAGTCGCATGATGGATAGTTCTATGAGCCAGTTATCAGGATTAAAAACTGTTATGAGTGGTGTATATGGAAATATGTCAAATAGTAAACAAGCTATGACAAGTAGTAGTGCAAATCAAGTGTTTAATTATTCGTCAGGATCATCTGGCGGTAATGGAGTAATTCCGACGCTTAGTGGTGATTTAGTAGTTGAAGTGCCTGTAATCTTAGAAGGTAGAGATGTAGCGCGTGGTACTTATCGATATACAACGGAATATCAAGATAGAGAAGAAAGAAGAAACTCGGACTTTTAGGTTTGGGTTTCTTTTATTTTATAAAGAAATGGGGTGTTAAAGTGAGTTCTTTTACATTTAACAAAGAACGCAAAGATTTTATTCAAATAGAAAACGGATGGAAAAGACCAGCATGGGCACCGTTAAAAAGAAATTTATTACAAGTGCCTAATTATCCTGGTGCTAGATTATTAAACACACAAACAGAAATGCGTGTTTTACCTGTTCCAGTTGGAATTATTGTGCCAGATGGTGCAGATTTAGAAACATTAAAAGAAGAAATAGCAGCTTGGTTAATTACAGAAGAAGCTGTTGAATTAATCTTTGACGTAACTCCTGATCGAACTTATCTAGCTGTTATTGATGAAGGTTTTGATCCTGATGAATTTGTAACTCTTGGTAAGGGTACTTTGAAATTCATTTGTCCGATGCCTTATAAACTTGGCCCGACTCAAACAGTAGATTTTAAATTGGATGGTCGAGGGTTGATAGCTAATGTTCAAAATAAAGGTAGTGTAGAATCAAATCCTATTATTGAAATAGAAGTAGAAAAACCTTCTACATTCGCGGATGTCTGGAATAGGATTTATTTCCGTATTGGATATCCACTTAAAGCAGATCAAATTCCTATCGAGAGGAATCAACGTGTGATGTGGGATGAAATGTCTACCACAGTAGGATGGACTGACGTTTCTAAAAGTGAAGATATGACAGGTGGAGGGAAATTTAAAGTAGACGGTGGCACTAGATTAGTACCAGAGTACTTAGGCGAGCCTACAGTAAAAGGATGGCACGGTGCTATTGCTAAAAAGAACATTCCACAAGGCCCATTACAAGACTTCATCATGCAAGCTTACATAGGGTTAAAAAGTCTGCATTGGGACCAAATGGGGCGTGTGGAAATAGGTCTTTTGGATGCAAGTAGTCAATATGTAGCTCGTATTTCTATGAACGATGTACATTGGCAGGCAGAACAAAATACAGGTTTTGCGAAGCTTGGTAATAATACAAAGCCTGGTAGCCAAGTTTTGATTAATGAATCTGGCGATCATCCTAACACATGGAATCAATATCGTGGAAGGCTGTGGTTAGCCCGTACGGGAAATAGATGGGAAGCGTATATCTCAAGATTCCAAGATGGGACTGAAATTGATGATTCAGAAAGATTTGTAGTATTCGTTGATGAAAAGAATGAAAACATGAATCCAGTTGCCCAGGTACAGATTAGCATTTGCCAGTTTTCTAATAACATGTTCTCACAAAATATGAGCATCGATGATTTAAAGATTTGGAAAGTTAACATGAATACGCAAAGTAATCCTCCTTATATTTTTGATGTTGGGGACAAAATAGTCATTGATACAGAGCGAAGCCTTGTAACGATAAACGGTAAAAATGCTATTAATCTAAAAGATATTTTTAGTGATTTTCCGGTTATAAACAAAGGACTAAACACACTAGAAATTATGCCTTCAAATATTGGGAAAGCAAAGGTGACATATAGGGAGAGATATAGATGAGGATACCTAGCGGAACACTTCATGTTATCGATTTTCAAACAGAACAAATCGTTTCTGCCATCCAATCTAAAGATTATTGGGACGATAAGCGACATTGGGAAATCAAAAATAATGTTGATAGATTGGACTTCAAGGTGTTTGATAACACCGATCATGCAGCAACACTTATGCAACAAAATTTAGTTTTAAAGGAAGTTCGTGACGGACGTATCGTTCCTTATGTGATCACAGAAATAGAAAAAAATTCAAATGATCGATCAGTTACTGTTTATGCATCTGGTGAATGGATTTCACTTGGAAAAGCAAATTATATTCCTCCACAAAAAATAGAAGGCAAGACAGTAATTGAAATGGTGGATATAGCTCTTGAAGGTATGAAGTGGGAAAAAGGAAATTTAGACTATGCCGGATTCCACTCAATGACAATTGATGAATACATTGATCCATTGAGTTTCTTGAAAAAGATTGCTTCTTTATTCGAATTAGAAATTCAATATCGCGCTGAAGTTCTTGGTAATCAAATTGTTGGTCGTTATGTGGATATGGTTAAGAAGCGTGGTCGAGAAACAGGTAAAGAAGTAACTCTAGGTAAAGATTTAATGGGAATCAAACGCATTGAAAACTCTCAAAATATCTGTACAGCGCTTATGGGATTCGTTAAAGGTGAAGGAGATAAGATAATTACAGTTGAGAGTATCAATAACGGTTTGACGTATATCGTAGATAACGATGCATTTCAGCGTTGGAATGAAAAAGGTCAGCATAAATTCGGTTTCTATACTCCAGAGACAGAACAAGATATAACGCCACAACGTTTAATGACTCTTATGAAAACAGAACTAGCAAAACGTGTTAATACATCTGTTTCTTATGAAGTGCAAGCGCAAAGTATAGGGCGAGTTTTTGGACTAGCTCACGAGTTGATTAATGAAGGCGATACAATCCGTATCAAAGATACAGGGTTCACATCTAAATTATATCTTGAAGCACGTGCAATCGCTGGTGACGAGTCCTTCACTGATCCATCGCAAGATAAATACGTATTTGGTGATTATCGTGAAATTGTGGATCCAAATGAGGAATTAAGAAAGTTGTATAACAAAGTTCTTGCTTCATTAGGTGATAAACAAGAATTGCTGGATCAGCTAGATAAACTTGTTAAAGAAACATCAGAAACAGCTAATAATGCTCAAAAAGAATCTCAAGAAGCTAAGGAACTAGCGGAAAAAGTACAAGAGAATCTAAAGAATTATCAAACTTCCATTATTGAAAACGCAACAGCACCTAATACAGGATTAGAATCAGGTAAAACACTTTGGCTTGATATTAGTAATGGTAAGCCAGGTATTTTGAAAAAATGGAATGGTGTGGAATGGGAACTGCTTATCCCCGATTACGGAAAAGATGTAAAGAATCTTGATGAACGAACGGCCGAAATCAAAAACGATATGAACGGTATGAGCAACAATGTAAAACAATTAACTGTAACAACAACAGATCAAGGGAAACAAATTTTAGAAGCTAACAATAAAATTGAACAGACTTCACAAAAGCTTGAAGCTAAAATCGATATTAAACAAGTTGAGGATTATGTGGGTGGAATTGGGGTAACGAATGAACTTCGTAACACTCGTTTCACACAAGGTACAAAATATTGGTCTAGTGCCGTTTCGTTCTTTGTTGATAATACTGAAACCCACTGGGGCGATTCGTCTCTTAAACTTTCCGTGAGTGGCAATACATCCAATATGTATCGAAATATAACTTCTAATAGAGTGCCTGTTACTGCTGGGGAAAATGTTGTTGTATCAGCTTATTTTAAAACTAAAAATATAGCTGAACACGAAGGTCAGAAAATACGTATGGTTGCTGTCTTTTGGAAAACCGATGGAACGCAACTAGACGCAGGAGTCAACGATTTTACACTAGCTAACGATACTTGGATAAGACAAGAATTCACAAAAATAGCTCCTCCCGATGCAGTTCAAGTGGCATTTAGAGCATATGTTATTCGAAACGGCACTTTGTGGATGGCCCATCCTATGTTACAGAAAGCAACTAAGGCAAGTTCTTTCATCGAAAATCCAAACGACATGGTTAATAGAGATAAAATCATGGATGACATAGCAGATAAGGTAGCAACCGCTGATTATAACAAGAAAGTAACAGAACTACAAAGAGATATAAAAGCGAATGCAGACGGTATTTTATTATCAGCAAAGAAATCAGAAGTTTATCTAAGAGAAGAAGCAGACGGTACTTTCGCAAAAGATACTTATGTGAAAGAAATGGAAGGTCGTTTGCAAGTTACAGAAAAAGAGATTACTAGTACAGTCCGAAAAGGCGATATCATTTCAGCTATTAACCAAACTGCTGAGAAGATTACGATTGATGTTGCAAAATTAAATATCAATGCCGATACAATTGTAAAATGGCTGACAGCAGAAGGAATCGATACGAATTTCATTTCAGTCCGTGGCGATAAGATTACCATTGATAAAAATGGTGTAACAGTCAAAATGCTTGATTTCTTATTCGAAGATGAACGGGGAATGAAAACGACTGTTATATCAAAACGAAATCTAATAGCAGACCATGATTTTTCTAGTGTTACAAAGAAAAACATCGGGAACACTGATTATTCGGGATTTGAGGGTGGATACGGTTTGCCGTGGAGGTCCAATGGCAATGTAGTTATCGAAAAAAATATAACCGTATTTGATTATGAACAAATGGTGAATGCAGCACGAGTAGATATGTATAACTATCCTGAAACCACTGTTAAAAACGGAATACACCCAGGTAATGTTTATACATTATCAGCACACTTCCGTTGCGCTATGATAAATGGAAGTAGGGTAACAGCTAAACCACAGCTACACGTTTGTTATGTGACGTATAGAGATAATATTCATTATGACATATGGCAGGAAACAAAACTTTCATTCGATGCACCTAGCACTTACTATGGTGACATTCAGCGTAGATCGTTCACTTTTACAGTGCCAGATAACTATAAGCCGCATGAGCACGCTGTTGTTATAAAAGTAGAGTCTGCGGATGCCGACATTAGACAAGGAACGGCAGTTTGTGTATCAGGTGTAACCTTAGTTAGTGGCAAATATGCATCTATGTACGATTGGGATAGAGCAGCGGCAGAAAGAGCAGATGGCATTCAGCCTTTCAACATGATTGCGATAGGCGGCATAAATAATACCATAGGTCCATCAGCAGACGGGCAAACATTCGATATACAGGCGGAAAAGGATGTGAAATTCCAAAACTACATTAGAGCTACACAAGGTATTAACTTGGGAGGAAATGCAAATCAACAATGGGGACATATTCGTTTTACGGACGGTAACCGCGGTATAGGATTTTACGTCAATAATTCAAATGGTTGGCATTTTAATGCATTAGGATAGAAAGGAAGAACAAGATATGGATGATAATTTTATGATGCCATTACAAGCAGGGGAGACGTTTCCTTTCATGGGAAGGATAGTGGATGCAAAACGAACTGATACTGGAATTTTCATTCAAATACCTGCTGACATGTTAAATAACGCAGGTATTCCCAATGAAACAAGTAAGGTTGAGGTGTGGAGAGAGGTTTCTGATGGAACAATTTGTTTTAGGATTGCTACAAGATGTGAATTGTGTGGACGTGGTGCAAGACTTTATGAGCTAGATATGGGATTTGCAAAAAAGAATATTTGTGCAGAGGATTATTTCAAACTTACAGGTAAAAATTCACTACAAGAAACACCAACAACTGAAAATATAGCGCAAACAGAGCAGCCGTAAGCTGGTCTTTTTTTATTGCCAAAAAAGGAGAGATTAACGATGGAAGAACAAATTTTCAATGTAATGCTATCACAGGGCGCTTTTGGCGCTCTTTTTGTTTGGCTTTTATTCTCGACAAGAAAGGAAAGTAAGGAGTTATTAGACGCGACACGCCAAGAAAATAAGGAG